>NZ_AP027728.1:1265592-1581990 GCF_030296555.1 Microbacterium suwonense | reverse complement strand
TTCGGCACAAATAGACGGGCTGTACGGAAGGAGCGGGACATGACCGCGAAGATCCTCGACGGCAAGGCCGCGGCTGCGGCGATCAAGAGTGAGCTCGCCGAGCGGGTCGCGGCGCTGCGCGAGCGCGGTGTGGTGCCCGGCATCGCCACCGTGCTGGTCGGCGCCGACCCCGCGTCTCAGCTGTACGTGGGGATGAAGCATCGCCAGTCCGAGGCGATCGGAATGAACTCGATCCAGCGCGAACTGCCGGCCGATGCCACCCAGGCCGAGGTCGAGGCGGTGATCGACGAGCTCAACGCCGACGACACCTGCCATGGCTACATCGTGCAGCTTCCGCTGCCGAAGCACCTCGACACCGATGCGATCCTGGAGCGCATCGACCCGGCCAAGGACGCCGACGGCCTGCATCCGACCAACCTCGGCCGTCTCGTGCTGAACGTCAACGCGCCGATCCGCACCCCACTGCCCTGCACGCCGCGCGGCGTGATCGAGCTGCTGCTGCGCAACGACTACGACCTGAAGGGGAAGCACGTCGTCGTGGTCGGGCGCGGTGTGACCATCGGCCGGCCGATGGGGCTGCTGCTCACCCGACGCGACATCAACGCGACCGTCACGCAGGTGCACACCGGCACGCCGGACATGAGCCCGTACCTGCGGCAGGCCGATGTGATCGTCGCCGGTGCGGGTGTGAAGCACCTGATCCAGGCATCCGACGTGAAGCCGGGAGCCGCCGTGCTCGACGTGGGTGTCACGCGCGAGACCGACCCGGAGACCGGCAAGTCGAAGGTCTATGGCGATGTGCATCCGGACGTCGCGGAGGTCGCCGGCTGGCTCTCGCCCAACCCCGGCGGCGTCGGCCCGATGACCGTCGCCCTGCTGATGACGAACGTCGTCGAGGCCGCCGAGCGCCTCTGACCCGGCCTCACCGCCCCTGCTCAGCTTCACCGCCCCTGCTCAGTCACGTGACTGAGCAGGGGCGGTGTGGTTCAGCAGGGGCGGCGGCGCGGAAGCCTGCCGGGTGGCGGCGCGGGAGCCCGCCGGGCGGCGGCGCGGGAGCGGCGGAGGAGCCACCCGATGTCATAGATAACGTTTTCGTTAACCACTGGCGCCGCGTCCGTTTCTCTCGTAGATTATGAGCGACAACATATGTTGTGGGTAACTACAAATAATCGCGCAAAGGAGCGCCCGTGCGACGTCGAAATTCCTTCCTCGCTCTGCTGGCTGCGACCGCCGTGGTCGCAGCGCCGCTCGTTCCCCTCACCGCAGCAGCGGCCGACCCTGAGCCGGTCACGCATGCCGACTTCGATGACGGCACACTCGGCGACTGGACGGCGAGCGGAGACCCGACCCTTGAGACCGTCGAGGATCCCGCCGGAGGCGAGGGCCTGGTGCTCCGCGTCGGCGATCGCAGCGAGACCTGGCACACGCTGCAGAGCCCCACGGGGCTGTTCACCGAAGGCGAGACCTACACGCTCTCGGCCCGCGTGCTGCTTCCCGACGCCGACGGACAGGCGCGCTTCATCGTGAAGGACGGCTACCACTGGGTCGCCGACACCACGGTGCCGGCCGGGGAGTGGACCACGGTCAGCGGCGACTTCACCGCCGACGCGGACGACTCCCAGGTGTACGTCGAAGTCGAGCCCGCCACCGAGACGTTCTACCTCGACGATGTGCTCATCACCCACCAGTCCGAATCCGAGCCGGATGACGGGGACGTCGCGCCAGGGGGCGCGGAGAACCCCAGCACCACGCCGGTGGCTCTCGCTCAGGGAACCGGCGACGTCGCGGCGCTGACCTTCGACGACGGCCCCAACGGCGCCACGACCGCGAAGCTCCTGGACTTCCTCAAGCAGCACGACCTCCAGGCGGTGTTCTGCGTGATCGGTGAGAACATCACCGCACCAGGCGGAGCGGAGCTGCTGCGTCGCATGGTCGACGAGGGGCACACGCTGTGCAATCACAGCACCGGCTACGCCGACATGGGCGCCTGGGATGCCGATCGCATCCGTGCCGACCTCACCGAGAACCTGCGGATCATCCGCGAAGCGCTGGGCGACCCGCAGGCGCAGGTGCCGTTCTTCCGTGCGCCGAACGGCAGCTGGGGAGCCACGCCCGCCGTCGCCGTGAGCCTTGGCATGCAGCCCCTCGCCGTGGTCAACACGATCAGCGACTGGGAGGAGACCGACCCCGCCGTTCTCACAGAGAACCTGCGAGCGGCCATGAAGCCCGGTGAGATCGTTCTCGTGCACGACGGCGGCGGCGACCGCGAGCCCTCGCTGCAGGCGGTCACGACCGTCGTCTCGGAGCGGATCTCCGACGGTTGGCGCTTCACCCTGCCGGTGGGCGCACCCGCACCCGCTCAGCAGGGCGACCTCATCGAAGCGGACTTCGAGGACGGCACGCTGCAGGGCTGGTTCGCGCGTGCGGGGTCCGGCGACTCCACCCCGGCCGTGACCGTCGTCGAGGGCGGTGCCGAGGGCACTGCTCACGCCGCAGAGGTCTCCGGTCGGGTGCACGAGGGCGACGGCATCCAGGTGGATGTCACCGATCGTCTGCGCGCGGGAAGCACCTATCGTGTCGAGGCGTCCGTGCGGTTCGCCGCCGGTGAGGATCCCGGCCAGGGGCTGACGATCTCGATGCGCACGGTGACCGGCGACGCGGAGTCGTACGCGAACCTGGTCCAGATCGCGGATGCGACGGCCGACGGCTGGACGCGCGTGTCCGGTGAGTTCACCGTGCCCGGCTACGACACCGCCGCCGAGCTGTACGTCGAGGCCCGGTACAACAGCGGCAACACCGCGACGTTCCTCGTCGACGAGATCCGTGTGAGCGTGCCCGAGCCCAACCCGGTGGATCTGGCGCTGACTCCGATCAAGGACACCGTGGACTTCCCGATGGGCGTCGCCATCGACTCCCGGGAGATCACGGGTGCGGCGGCCGACCTGCTGCGTCACCACTTCGACCAGATCACGCCCGAGAACCACATGAAGGTCGAGGCCTGGTACGACGAGGACGGCACATTCCGGCGCCACCCGGAGGCGACGGCCCTGCTGGACTTCGCGCAGCAGAACGACCTGCGCCTGTACGGTCACGTGCTGGTGTGGCACTCGCAGACACCGGACTGGTTCTTCCAGGACGACAGCGGGCGGGAGCTGACCTCGTCGCCGGCGGACAAGCAGTTCCTGCGCGACCGCCTCGCCGAGCACATCGACGACATCGCGCGATCGATCTACGACGACTACGGCCCGTACGGATCGGACACGAACCCCATCGTCGCCTGGGACGTCGTCAACGAGGTCGTGGCTGATCAGGAGACCCCCGACGGTCTGCGCACCAGCCGGTGGCACGACGTGCTCGGCGAGGAGTTCATCCGCCTCGCGTTCGAGGACGCCGACAAGGCCTTCAACGAGACCTACGCTGCGGCGGGCGTCGACCGCCCGGTGAAGCTGTTCATCAACGACTACAACACCGAGCAGGACCGCAAGGGCGCGCAGTACGAGGCGCTCGTCAAGCGGCTCCTCGCCGACGGCGTACCCGTCGACGGTGTCGGCCACCAGTTCCACGTGTCGATCAACACCACGATCGCCTCGCTGGAGGCGGCGCTGGATCGCTTCTCCGGCCTGGGCATGATGCAGGCGATCACCGAGCTGGATGTGACGATCAACCCGGCGACCGAGACCAACCGCATCCGTCAGGGGCACTTCTATCGCGACGTGTTCAACCTGCTGCGGCAGTACCAGGCGCAGGCTCCAGCGGACGAGAAGATCTTCTCCGCAACAGTATGGGGCCTGACCGACGACCGCTCCTGGCGGTCGGAGCAGCAGCCGCTGCTGTTCGGCGGCGACCTGCAGGCCAAGCCCGCCTACTACGGTGCGGTGGACGACGCTGACGGCGTGCCGGCTCTGGTGGCGACGGCGAACGTGTTCGGCGGCGACGTCGCGCTGCAGGACGGATTCGCGGATGCCATCGAATGGCGCAACCTCCCGGAGAACGCCCTGACGCATCAGATCGGAGGGTTCCAGACCCGATGGACCCCCGATCACCTCACGGTGCTCGTGCGCAGCGCGGTGGCGCCCGAGCGGATCGAGTTCACCTACGGTGACCAGGAGCTGTTCTGGGCACCGGATGCCGCTGGATCGCTCGACGGCATTCAGACGGTGGTCGACGGCGAGCACCTCATCGCCGTGCACGTGCCGCATGCAGGCGTCTCATCGGGTGACTCGGTCGCCTTCGATCTGCGCGTGATTGCAGACGGAGCGGTGGCCGGCTCGTGGAACTCGCCGGGGGCCACCGGACGGCTCACCTTCCTGGAACCGCTGTCGTACCTGGACATCCCGGAGCTGCCGGCACCGTCCATCGACGGAGCAGTGGACCCGGTGTGGGCGGACGCCGCCGTGGCACGCACCGAGACCCTGGTCGAAGGTGCTGCGGCAGGAGCCACCGCGCAGGTGCGCACCCTCTGGCAGGGCAACACGCTGTACGTGCTGTACGAGGTCACCGATCCGGCGCTCGACAACAGCAACAGCGACCCGTGGAACCGCGATTCGGTCGAGCTCTTCCTGGACCTCGGCAACACGAAGACCGGCAGCTACGGGCCCAATGACACCCAGATCCGGGTGACGTCGGATGGCGACCTGTCCTTCGGCACCGGCGACTCCGCCGCGCAGCTGGCACGGGTGGCAGCGAGTGCGACAGCCGAGACCGAGACGGGTTACGTCGTCGAGCTCGCGATCGCTCTGGTGGGCCAGTCCGGTGGGCAGAGCGATGTTCCGCTGGGAGGCGCGGACACGTTCCACGGCCTGGACTTCCAGGTCAACGACGGCCGCGACGGCTCGCGCTTCGCCGTGCACACCTGGGCGGAGCCGACCGGCACCGGCTACCAGAACACCGCGCGCTGGGGCGTGGCGCGACTCGTGCCCGCCGATGGATCGGACGGATCGGACGACGACGGCTCGGACGGCTCGGGCGACGACGGATCGGGCGACGACGGGGCGGGCACCGCACAGTGGGCGACCCTGGACGTCGGCGACGGACGGGTCGAGCAGGGCGGCTCGCTGCCGGTCGTGGTCACCGGCCTGCAGCCGGGGCAGCGGATCACGGCGACGCTGCACAGCGATCCGGTCACCGTGACCGGGATTCCCGCCGCGGATGCCGACGGACGCATCGCGTTCACCCTCGCCGTGCCGTCGGATATGGCACTGGGCTCTCACACGCTGGTGATCGCCTCGCCGGGGCTGGATCCGCTCAGCGCCGAGATCACGGTGCTCGCACCGGGCCAGCTGGCCGTCACCGGCGCGATGCTCCCGTGGGGGCTGGCGCTGCTGGCATCCGTGTTGGTCGTCGCCGGGATGCTGCTCTCGCCGCTGCGGCGCCGACGCGCCTGAGTCGGCACGGGGCCGAGGCTCACCGTGGTCACCCGCGGTGAGCCTCGGCCCTGCTCAGCTGCACCGCCCCTGCTCAGTCACGTGACTGAGCAGGGGCGGTGCAGTCCAGCAGGGGCGAAGATCGGGTGCGGCACGCGATCGCTCGCCGACGGTCGCTCCGGACGGATGCGGTCAGGGCAGCTGCAGCACACCATCGACGCGGCGGGGGATGCCGAGCGGGTTCTCCTCGCGCAGAGCCGGCGGCAGCAGCTGCTCCGGGGCGTCCTGGTAGGCGACCGGGCGCTGGAATCTGCGCACGGCGGTCGCGCCGACCGAGGTGAACTGGGTGTTCGTCGACGGCCAGGGCCCGCCGTGATGCTGCGCCCAGCTCACCGCCACGCCGGTCGGCCAGCCGCCGAACAGCACTCGACCGGCCAGCTGCTCCAGCGTGCCGACCAGCTCGTGCACGGCTTCCTGCGGCTCATGATGCACCGTCGCCGTCAGGCTGCCCGGCAGCACGCGCAGAGCGGCCTGCAGCTGCGCATCGTCTGCCACGTGCACCAGCAGCGTGAACGGCCCGAACACCTCCTCGGTGAGCTCGTCCGCGCGATCGACGAGCGTCTGCGCATCGACCACGGCGAAGGCGGGGCCGTCATCCGCGCCGCCGATCAGCCGCACCCCCGGTGTGTCGCTCAGGCGCTGCAGTCCGGAGGAGAAGCCCGCCGCGATCGTCGGGGTGAGCATGCGCGGCTGCGAGCGCAGCAGCCCGGGCAGCGCGCGCTCGACGGCCGAGCCCGGCGGGAGGAACACGATTCCCGGCTTGGTGCAGAACTGCCCGACGCCGAGCTGGAACGACCCGGCCAGTCCCGCGGCCAGTTCGGCACCGCGCTGCGCGTCGGCGCCGGCCGTGATCACGACCGGGTTCAGCGAGCCCAGCTCGCCGTAGAACGGGATCGGCGCATCGCGCTGGGCGATGCGATCATGCAGGGCGCGACCTCCGGGAACGGATCCGGTGAAGGCGACGGCACGGATGCCGGGATGATCGACGAGCGCGAGTCCGGCGTCGAACCCGCTGATCATCGCGAAAGCACCCTCCGGAGCGCCGGCCGCGGACAGCGCCGCAGAGACGTGTCCGGAGGTCAGTGCCGAGGTTCGCGGATGCCCGGGATGTGCCTTGACGATCACCGGACAGCCGACAGCGAGTGCCGAGGCGGTATCGCCACCGGCGACTGAGAACGCGAACGGGAAGTTGGACGCTGCGAACACGGCCACCGGGCCGATCGGGCGCAGCACGCGCCGCAGGTCGGGGATCGGCGGGGTGGCGGCGGCATCCGGGTGGTCGATGGTCGCCTCGAGGTACGAGCCCTCCTCGATCACCCCGGCGAACAGCCTCAGCTGTGCCGTGGTGCGCGCGAGCTCGCCGGGCAGCCGGGGCCGACCGAGAGCCGTCTCGGCATCGGCGGCCTCGATCAGCTCCTCGGCGTGCGCGTCGAGCCGATCCGCGATCGCGCGCAGCCACACTGCTCGGGTGCTGTCGTCGGTGCGGCCGACGGCGACGGATGCCATGACGGCGGCCTCGACGACCCGCTCCACCTCCTCGAGCGTCGTATCGGGGTGCGGCTCGGCGGACGGACTGCTCATCGGGAACCTCCTGCGGCGGGTGCGGCGGGCGTGGCGGTTGCGCCCGGAACGGTGGATGCGGTGGCATCGACGAACGACATCCCGAGACCGACCGCGGGACCGCCTGTCGCCCAACCGTCGGCGATCCGCAGTCCGGTCGGAGTGCGCAGCGCGCCGAGCTGCGCGAAGCCGGCCTGCTCGACATCCTCGATCCAGCAGGTCTCCGGCAGTGCGAACGCGAGCTGCGCCGACAGCTCGGGCAGCAGATGCGGGGCCAGTCGCACCTCGCGCTCGCGGGCCAGCTCGGCGATGCGCAGGAACGGCGTCACCCCGCCGACGCGCACGATGTTGGGCTGGACGACGTCCACGGCTCCGGCGTCGAGGAAGTCACGGAAGCGATGCACGGTGTGCAGGTTCTCGCCCAGTGCGACGGGAACGTCGATGCGTCGGCGCAGCTCGGCGTGGCCGGCGAGGTCGTCGGCGCGCAGCGGCTCCTCGATCCAGCCGATGCCGTGCGCGGCCAGCGCGGGGATCGCACGCGTCGCGGCATCCAGGTCCCACCGCTGATTGGCGTCCACGAACAGCTCGCGATCCGGGCCGAGCACCTCACGCACCGCCGCGACCCGATCCAGGTCCTCGGCGAGGTCGGGCCTGCCGACCTTGATCTTCACCGCACGGCATCCGCTCTGCACCCAGCGACGCACCTGGGCCACGAGCTCGTCGAGTGAGTAGTGCAGATTCACGCCGCTGCCGTACACCGGCAGACGATCGTGCCGACGTCCCAGCAGCTCGGTCAGCGACAGGCTGCGCCGGCGCGCCCGCAGGTCCCACAGCGCCAGGTCGACGCCGGCCAGTGCGATGGTCGTCACCCCGCCTCCGCCCGCCTCGTGCACGTGCACCCAGGCCTGATCCCACACCTCGGGGAGGACGGACGCCCCTGCAGGAACGGCGCGAGGTCGTCGTCGATCATCGCCTGCACGGCACGGGCGCCGATCGACGGCGTCCACGAGAATCCCTCGCCGATCGCGCCGTCCTCGGCGCGCACCGTCACCGCGATCACGCCGACTTCGGTCACGTCCGCCGCCCACGGCCGCAGCAGCGGAACGCGCAGCAGCCGAGTGGTGACCGCTGCGATCGGCGAGGACATCATCAGATCAGCTCCCTGCCCGACGCCAGCAGCTGCTCGAGCCGGGCGGTCTGCTCGGTCGTCGGGTCGGTCAGGGGAGCGCGCACGGGCCCGACGGGCAGCCCGCCCGCCCGCACACCGGCCTTGACGAGTGCGACGGCGAAGCCGGGCGTCTCGTCGCGCAGGGCGATCAGCGGCGTGTAGAAGCCGTCGAGCAGCCGATGCTGGGCTGCGAGGTCGCCGGAGCGCAGCGCCTCGAAGAAGGCCACCGAGATGTCCGGTGCCATCGCGAAGGTGGCCGAGGAGTACAGCGGAACGCCGATCGCCGTGTAGGCGGCCTGCGTCATCTCGGCGGTGAGCAGGCCGTTGAAGAACAGCACGTCGTCACGCCCGGCCTGTGCCGCCTCACGCACGAACTGCTGGGCCAGGGCCAGGTCGCCCACGCCGTCCTTGATGCCGACGACCTGCGGATTGCGCAGCAGTGCCCGAACGACTGCGGGGTCGAAGGTCGAGGCGCCGCGGTGGTAGACGATCAGCGGCAGCTCGGTCGCCGCGCAGATGCGCTCGATGTAGTCCACCAGCCCCTGCTGCGGGCCGCGCACCAGATAGGGCGGCATCACCAGCAGCCCCGCGGCGCCGAGGCGCTCGGCGGCGCGGGCGCACTCGATGGCGTGCCCGAGCGGCCCGCCGCAGCCGCCGAGCACGGGGACGGCGCCGTTCGCACCGCGCACGGCGGCTTCGACGACGACGGCGTACTCCGCGGACGACAGGGCGTGGAACTCGCCTGTGCCGCAGGCGGCGAACACGGCGCCCGGCCGGTGCTGCACCCGCTCGGCGACATGCTGCTCGACCAGTTCCGCATCCACCCGGTCGGCGGCGTCGAACGCGGTGACCGGGAAGAACAGCACGCGGTCGGGAATGGTCAGTTCAGGCATGGGAGTGCTCCTGCTCGTCGGGGGTGGCCGGCGGTGCGGCCGGTCGTGGAGGCTGCTGGCCGTCACAGCTCTGCGCTGCGAGCTCGGTGCGCCAGCTGCGGCGGGCCGTCCAGCCCAGCAGCTGCTGGGCATGGCGGCCCGAGAAGACGGGCTCGGTGCCCGGGATCGCGCCGGAGGCATCGGCCGTGCCCGGCACGAGGGCCGCGAGGAGTCCGCCGTCCGCCCGTGCACGAGCGCATCGGGAGCGGTGACGAAGAACACCTCGCCGTTCGGCACCGACGCCGACCGCTCCAGCCAGGTGCGCACGAAGTCGCCGGCATCGCGGGCATCGACGTAGTTGAACAGCGCCACCGCCGACAGTGACGGATCCGCCAGGCGCTCGGCGATGGTGTGCCCCTGCTGGGTGGCGGCGCCGGCCCATTCCTCTGGCGCAATGACGTAGCACGGGCGGAACAGCCCGAACCGCATGCGCTCGCCGTGGCGACGCACAGCCATCCGGATGATCTCCTCGATCGCCACCTTGCCGACCGCGTAGCCGTTCCAGGGGGCGAGCGGATGCTGCTCATCGAGCGGCAGGTATGCCGGCTGCCAGCCGCCGGGTGCTCCGTAGCCGATCACGGTGGGGCTGGATGCGGTCAGCAGGGCGCGCGCCGAGCAGGCGACGCTGGCTTCGAGCACGCTCCACGCCAGCCGGGTGTTCACGTCGAACACCTGCGCGTCGGGCAGTGCATCGGGCACGGCGATCCCGGCCAGGTGCACCACGGCATCCGGTGCGATCTCCGTGAACGCCGCACGAGCAGTGGGGGCGTCGAGAAGGTCGATGTCGAACTGGCGTGCGGGAAGCCCCTCCAGATGTACCCGATCGATCGAGACCACCTCGTACCCGGCATCCGCCAGAGCATGTACGACGCTGCGGCCCAGCCGCCCCGCCCCGCCGGTGACGACGACCGTCGCGCCCGAGCGGATGCCGGAGGAAGCCGCCGCGGCGGCCGGATCGTCGACTCTCATCAGCGGGCCCCCGCGATCGCCGCACCGGCGGGACCGAGTTCGAGGTCGGAGATGCGCACCGGCCGCTGCTCGACGAGAGAGCGGTTGCCGGCGAGGCCGACGACGACGCTGCGCACCCCGTCGGTCCAGTCGGCGGTGCGTCCGAGCGGGTCGGGCTGGGCGCCCAGGAAGACATCGCGCAGCAGAGCGTCGTCACCGCCGCCGTGCCCGCCCTCGCCGGCGGGGATCGGCACCTCTCGGGCGACGCCGAAGTGCGGCTGCACGAGCACACGCTCGGCCACGGGACGGGTCTCGTCGTCGTGCACCAGGTCGGGGCGGGCGCTGGGATCCACGACGGTGCGGCCCTGCTCGTCCACGAGCACGGCGCCGCGCTCGACCACGGTCAGCTCGGCGCGCCCACGCGTGCCGTTGACCGAGATCGTGTAGCCCTCCCAGGGGGAATGAGCGTTGAGCGAGTACGACATCGTGCTGCCGCCGGCGTAGTCGACGATCAGGGCGAGATTGTCCTCGATGGTGATGCCCTCGTCGAAGACGTCGCGATCGCGCAGGTAGCCGTCGTACTGCTCCTGCTCGAGGTACAGGCCGGTCCAGGTCGGGTCGGTGCGCAGGTCGAGACTGAACCGGTCGCGCAGCGGCGAGTCGGTGGTGCCGCGTTCGGGGCGAGGCCCGAGATTCCGGCGCGCGGCATTCTCGGCGCCGTAGAATCGCAGCCCGCCCGAGGCGAAGACCCGCACGGGCACATCGGAGATCCACCAGTTCACCAGGTCGAAGTGATGGCTGGCCTTGTGCACGAGCAGCCCGCCGGAGAGCTCCTTCTGCCGATGCCAGCGCCGGAAGTAGTCGGCGCCGTGGGCGGTGTCGAGCACCCACTCGAAGTGCACGCTGGTCACCTCGCCGATCTCGCCGGAATCGATCACCTGCTTCAGCGTGCTGTTGCGCGGTGCGTAGCGGTAGTTGAAGGTGATCGTCACCTCGCGCCCGGTGCGCCGGGCGGCATCCGCGATGCGGCGGATGCCGGTCTCATCGATCGTGAGCGGCTTCTCGACGACGACGTCGGCGCCGGCATCCAGCGCGGTGACGATGTGATCGGCGTGCGTGAAATCGGGAGAGGTGATGATCACCCGATCCACGCGGTGCTCGCGCACGGCGTCGGCCAGCGCGGACACGGCGAACCGTGCCGGTTCGCCCAGGCCGGGGTTCCGCTGCAGCGAGAAGTCCAGCCGCCCGGGGTTGGTGTCGCTCCACGCGACGAGCTCGGCGACGTCGGAGTGCGTCGACGCGATCGCGCCGAGGTACATCTGGGCGCGGGAGCCGGTGCCGATGAGGGCGTAGCGGAGACGGGTCATGCGGTGATCCCTTCGATCACTTGATGCCGGAGGTCGCGGCGCCCTTGATGAGGAACCGCTGCCCGAACAGGAAGACCAGGAACAGGGGGATGAGCGAGACGACGCTCATGGCGAACATCGAGCCGTAGTTGGAGCTGGACTGCGCGTCCAGGAATCCCTTCAGGGCGAGCGATGCCGGGAACAGCTGCGGCAGGCGCAGGTAGATCAGCGGCCCGAAGAAGTCTCCCCAGCTCCAGATGAACGTGAAGATCGCCGTGGTGGCGAGGGAGGGGATGATCAGCGGCAGGGTGATCTGGAAGTAGCTGCGGAAGTGCCCGGCGCCGTCGATCCGCGCCGCCTCGAACAGCTCCTTGGGTAGACCGCGGATGAACTGCACCATGAGGAAGACGAAGAACGCCTCGGTGGCGAGGAACTTCGGCGCGATCAGCGGCAGAAAGGTGTTCAGCCAGCCCAGCTCCTTGTAGATGATGAACTGCGGCACCAGGATGACCTGGAACGGCAGCATGATCGAGCCGAGCATGAGCGTGAAGGCGAGCGTGCGGAAGCGGAACTTCAGGCGTGCGAACGCGTAAGCCGCCATCGAGCAGGAGAGCAGGTTGCCGATGATCGCACCGAACGCGATGATCGTCGAGTTCAGCAGGAACAGCCCGAACGGATGCTGGAGATCGTTCCAGCCGTTGACGTAGTTGTCGACGGTGAGGTCGGTGGTGAAGATGCTGAGGTCGCGGAAGATGTCGGCGTTCGGCTTGAGGCTGGACACCAGCAGCCAGATCAGCGGATAGATCATGATCACGCTGAACAGGATCAGCAGAGCGTGCTTGCCCAGCGAGCGTAGGCGCGGGATGGCGGTGCCGGCGCGGCGACGCGTCAACGGCGCCCCCCGGACGCAGCAGGGTCTCGGTTTCAGTCGTCATAGAACACCCAATACTTCGAGAGCCAGAAATTGAAGGCGGTGAATGCGGCGATCACCACGAGCAGGAACCACGACATCGCCGAGGCGTACCCCATGTCGAGCTCGGTGAAGGCCTCTTTGTAGAGCAGCAGTGTGAAGAACATCGTCGAGTCGCTCGGACCTCCGGTGCCGCCGGAGACGACGTACGCCTGCGTGAACGCCTGGAAGGAGAAGATGATCTGTAGCACGAGGTTGAAGAAGATCACCGGGGTCAGCAGCGGGAAGGTGATGGAGAAGAACTGACGGACGCGGCCCGCACCGTCCATCGATGCGGCCTCGTAGTACATCTCGGGGATCTGGCGGAGCCCGGCGAGGAAGATCACCATCGGGGAGCCGAAGGTCCAGATGTTCAGCACGATGAGCGTGCCCAGGGCGAAGTCGGGGTGACCGATCCAGCCGGGGCCGTCGATGCCGAACCAGGCGAGGAAGCCGTTGACCAGACCCTCCTTGCCGAACACCTGGCGCCACAGGATGGCCACGGCGACCGAGCCGCCCATGAGCGAGGGCAGATAGAAGACCGACCGGTAGAACGGCAGCCCCCGCATGCCCTTGTCGAGCAGCATCGCCAGGGCGAGGGCGAGGGCGAGCTGCAGCGGCACGCCGACGAGCACATAGACGACGGTGACGCGGAACGAGTTCCAGAAGCGCGCGTCGCCGAACATCTCGACGATGTTGTCCAGCCCCGACCACACCGGCGGCTGCAGCAGGTTGTAGTCGGTGAACGACAGGTACAGCGATGCGAAGATCGGGCCGATGGTCAGACCCAGCAGCCCGATCATCCAGGGCAGGAGGAAGACCAGGGCGGCCTTGTTGTCGGGGTATTTCTCCCGGACGCGCAGGGCGGTGCCTCGCCGGGATCGTGCGATGGTGCGGAGTTCCCCGAGACTGCTCACCTGACCTCCTCGTCGATACGGATGCGTCCTCATGGGCCCGAAGTGGGCATCTCATCGAGAAAGCGGTTTCACGAACGTGTCGATAATGGCGCGTTCGAGCCGATTCGTCAAGCCCGCGCCGGTATGGTGTGACGAGTCCGGTGATTTCCGGTGGCAGGAGAGGTGACGATGACGGCACAGCGGGGCAATGTCACGATCGCCGATGTGGCGCGCCATGCCGGGGTGTCGCCGGCAACGGTGTCGCGGGTGATGAACGGCCGCTTCAGCGGCGAGCCCGAGGTGGCCGAGCGCGTGCAGGCCTCGGCACGCACGCTGGCCTATGCGCCCAGCCCGCTCGCCCGCAGCCTCGCCCTCGGGCGCACGCAGGTCGTCGCCTTCGTCGTGCCCGACCTGGCCAACCCGGCATTCCAGTCGGTGCTGGCCGGGCTCAGCAAGACGGCGGCGGCCGACGGCTATCGCGTGCTCGTCGCCGACTCCGCGGAGTCGCCGGATGACGAGGGGCCGCTGTCGGTGGAGATCCGTCGGCGCACGGATGCCATCGTGCTGTGCGCGCCCCGCATGCCCGACGAGCAGCTCACCGCGCTCGCGGGCCAGCTGCAGCCCCTGGTGCTGATCAACCGCACCTCACCGACCGTTCCGGCGCCCTCGCTGGCGATCGACTACCGCGCCGGGATCTTTGCTCTCGCCGCGCACCTGCACGCGCTCGGGCACCGTTCGCTCGCCTACGTGTACGGCCCCGAGCGCAGCATGTCCAACGCGCGCCGGGAGCAGGGCCTCGAGGACTTCCTGCGTGAGCATCCGGACTCCCGAGTCGTGCGCATCGCCGCCGGTGCGGGCTCCGAGGACGGGCGGCGCGCTGCCGCCGCCGTGTTCGACAGCGGCGTCAGCGCCGCCCTCGCCTTCAACGATCTGGTCGCCGTCGGCCTCGTCGGGGGCTGCGCGAACTCGGCGTCAGCGTGCCGGAGGACATCTCGGTGACCGGCTTCGACGATATCCCGCTGGCGCAATATGTGGCGCCGGCGTTGACCACGGCATCCGTCTCGCACTCCGAGCTGGGCGTGCTCGCCTGGCGGCGGATGCGCGCCCTGATGAGCGGCGAGCAGCCCGGCCACGACGTGGTGTTCCAGCCGCGCCTGGAGGTGCGTGCCTCGTCCGGACCGGTGCGTGTCGCCGCCGCTGAGGCCGGGGCGTCCTGACCGCTTCGGCGCTCATCGTCACCACCGCAGCGGACGCGCTCGCTTCGTCTCAATTTTGTTGTCAGCCCCGTCTAATCCGTTGACAGAGGTCTGACGGTTTGCTAACTTCAGCGTGAAAGCGGTTTCTCCGCACGCAGCAGGCCGCCAGGCGGCCCCGACCCGAAAGAGGCGCAATGAGGCGTATAACCCGTTCGTACGCGGCTGCAGGCGCTGCAGTCGCCGCACTCCTCGTACTCACCAGCTGCTCCGGCAATGCCGAGCCGGCAGGCGAGGTCGACCCGGATGAGCCCATCCAGCTCGAAATCTCCTGGTGGGGTGACGACGCGCGAGCCGCACTGTTCGCCGACGTCATCGACCTGTTCGAAGACGAGCATCCGAACATCACCGTCGTGGAGACCCCGGTGGGTTCGCCCGATGATCTGTTCAACCGCCTGGCCACCGACTTCGCCGGCGGCGGCGACACCGCCCCGGACGTCTTCGCTCTCGGCGGCGCGAAGCCACTGGAGTACGGCGGGCTCGGTGCGCTGCTGGATCTGGGCACTGTCTCCGACCAGCTCGACGTGTCGAAGTACCCGGACTTCTCGCTGACCAACGCCACCGTCGACGGCAAGTTGTACGGCCTGCCCACCGGCGGCAACGCCACCGCGGCGTTCATCAACGCCGACATCTTCGCCGACGCGGGTGTGGAGTTGCCCGGTGACGACTGGAACTGGGACGACCTGATCACCGCGGCGAACAAGATCGGCAGCGCCGGTCTGACCAACGACAATGGGCAGCCCGTCTATGGAATCGATCTGCGGGTCCAGGACATCCTGGGAACCTACGCCGGGCAGGTCAGCGAGCTGGGGATGTACGACTGGGACGGTCAGCTCGACGTGGACGCCGACGACATCGCCGGCTGGTACGAGATCGAGACCGCGCTGCAGGACGGCGGAGGCCTTCCCGATCCGTCGGTGGTGACCTCGAACTGGCAGCTCCCGCCCGACCAGCAGCCGTTCACGCTGGGGCAGGCCGGCGTCACCTTCGGCTACAGCAACCTGATGAGCGTGTACGCCGGTGCGGGCGATGTGAAGATGCTGCTGCCACCGACGTCGACCGACAGCTCCGGAGTGGCACTGCTGCCGTCGGCGTTCTGGTCGATCAACGCCGCGACCAAGCATCCGGCCGCCGCTGCGCTGCTGGTGGACTGGTTCCTCAACGAGCCTGCCGCCGCCGAGCTGATCCTCGACACGCGTGGCGTGCCGTTCAACCCCGACACGCTCGCCGTCGTCGCCCCGAAGCTGGAGGGCGCGAGCCAGATCGCGGCCGACTACGTGAACGTGGTGCTCGACAGCGGTGTCGTCGCTCCGCCGCAGCCCGCCGGTGGTGCGATCCTCAACGAGCTGTCCCAGCGTATGGAGTCCGATGTGCTGTTCGGCAAGGCGACACCCGCCGAGGCCGGCCAGCGCTTGGTCGACGAGCTGGGCGCCGCACTGAAGTGACGCCTATCCTGGCGTGAGCCGATGGTGGTGCGGATCAGTCCGCACCACCATCGTCCGCATCCGTCGAGTCTTTGCCCTGCCGCAAGGAGAACCATGACCGAGACTGCTCGCGCTGAGGCACGCCGGAGAGCGGGACAGGGCCCAACAGCGGCTCGTGCCGGCATTGCCGGGACGCCGTTCGGAGAGCAGATCACGGCATCCGGGATCGCCTTCGCCGCCGTCGGCGGACCGCTGGAGACCCGCTGGCACCGGGCCCTCACCGAGCTGGCGCAGTGCATCCGGCCCATCGCCGACGCCGCGGTGCTCAACGAGGGCGGCGTCTACGACGGATGCTGGCTGGAGAGCACCGGCACCATCAACACCGACGTGCTCGCCCGCTTCGCGCCCGACATCGCCGCAGACACGCTCCGGCAGTTCGCCCAGCTGCAGCGCGAAGACGGCATGCTGCCGTACAAGGTCACTCCGGACGGGCCGGGATTCAGCCAGATCCAGATCGTGACACCGCTCGCGCGCGTCGTGTGGCGGCACCACCAGCGCACCGGCGATGACGCACTGCTGCGGCGGATGTACGACGCCATGGTGCGCTACGACGCCTGGCTCGCACGGTATCGCGACACCCGCGGCAGCGGCGGGGTCGAGGCGTTCTGCACCTTCGACACCGGTCACGACCTGTCGCCGCGGTTCTGGTTCGCCCCCGATCGCGCGTTCCGGGCCGATGCGCGGCAGATCGACCCCGGCTCGGCCACGATGCCCTACATCGCCCCCGATCTCACCGCGAACGTCGCCTGTCAGCGCTCGTATCTCGCCGTCATCGCCGAGGCGCTCGGCGAGGATCCGCGGCCCTGGCGCGATGCCGCGCAGCGATCCCTCGACGCGCTGTACACGCAGTGCTTCCACGACGAGGACGCACTTTTCTACGACCGCGACCGATCGGGTCGTCCGGTGCGCATCGCCTCGGATGTGCTGCTGCGCGTGCTGGCCTGCGAGGTCGGCGACGCGGACTTCTTCGCCGCAAGCCTGCGCCGGTACCTCATGCACACCGGGAAGTTCCTCGCCCATTACGGCTTCACCACGATCGCCATGGACGACCCGCGCTTCGACCACGACGCCTCCCGCAACTCCTGGGCGGGCCCGGTGAACTTCCTCGCCCAGCTGCGCGCCCCCGACGCCTTCGAGCAGCACGGTCACGTCGCCGAGCTCGCGCTGACGGCGCAGCCGACGCTGGCCGCGCTCGCCGTCGCCGACGCCTTCCCGCAGTGCCTGGACCCGTGGTCGGGGGCGGCGGGGTTCACCGAGGTGTACTCGCCGTCGATCCTCTGGTTCCTCGACGCTCTCGAGCGGCACTCCGGCATCCTTCCCCACCACGACGGCACCGTCTGGTTCTCGGGTCTGACGCCCACGCGCCTCGAGCACGGCGCCGCTGCCGAGGCGATCGCCTACGCCCGCACGATCGGCGGAGCGGACTGGGAACTCGTCGCCGACGACGAGCTCGTCGAGGTGCATCGCGACGGAGAGCTCGCCTTCTCGTTCCCCCGCGGCTGGCGCGTGCAGACGGATGCCGCCGGCGGCGTGATCGCGGTGATCGGCCTCGCGGCGCAGCCCGTCGAGGGGGAGCTCATGATCGCGGGTGCGCGGGCGGGAGCATCCGCTGTCGTGCCGCTGCGGGTCGCGCCGAACGAGCGCATCACCCTCTCCGGCGGCGCGATCGGCGTGCGCGAAGCGCGCCCGTTCGTCTCACCGGTCTTCTGAGGGTTCTCTCGCAGCCGCAGCCCTTCCGCAGTCTCGACCAGCGGGAAGAACGCGGCCCGCTCGTCGGGCGTGCGATTGGGCGTATGCAGGGTGAGGAACAGCTGCCCCTCGGCATCCGCGAAGATCATCCCGTGTCCGCCGTCGGTGGGCCACAGCGGCTGCTCGGACTGCGTCCACGGTCCCTGCACCGAGCCGGTCGCCGAGGTCGCCACCCCCACCGCGTAACCGCCGTCGCCCCAGCTCGACCAGAGCATGAACAGCCGGCCGTCGGCCGCGCGATGCATCGACGGCCCGTCGGTGACGAACACCTCCGGGAACTCGGGGCGGGGGATGCTGAGCGTCCACGGCGCCGACGACGCGCGGAAGAGCATCCGGGGCTGGCCGACGGCGCGGCGCAGGTCGGGCGACAGCTCGAGCACGTGGATCTCGCCGTCGCCGACGTCCTTCCATTCGTGGCAGAAGACGAGGTAGGGCGTGCCGTCCTCGACGTGCAGCGTGCCGTCCAGACACTCCCAGTCGTGCGGGGTGACCGGGCCATCCGACCACGGCAGGTAGGGGCCCTCCGGGCGGTCGGCGCGCAGCACCTGCGTGCCGCGCCGTCGCCCCTCGGCGGTGAAGGTGGCGAACATGTGGAACGCGCCGTTGTGGATGTGCACCTCCGGCGCCCAGTACTGGGTGTGCGACCAGAAGTCGTCGGAGGGCCGGAACGCGGCGATGGGTCCGGTCCAGTTCTCGAGGTCGTCGCTCCAGTAGGTGTCGAAGCCGGTGGCGGGACCCGACCAGATGTTGTCGTCCGTGCTGCCGAACAGCCAGTAACGGTGCTCCGACTCCGGCGAGTCGAGCACGAAGGGGTCGCGGATGTGGATGTCGTCGAGATGCATGAGAGCCTCCAGTGGAGTCGGGTCAGGTGAGATCGAGCGTCAGCGGTCGTGGGATGCCGCGCACCGTCGTGGTCGGCCAGGCGGGATCGGTCGTCAGGATCAGTGGGCCGGCCTCGTCGACGATGACGGTGTCCTCGAGCTTCGCGTGTGGCACCCACGGATTCCACGCGAACGCGCCGCCGGCGGCGACGAGATCGGCGCTGTGCGGGTTCGCCTTGGGGTCGCGACCCAGATAGCCGGTCGGGCCGCCCTGGTGGTGCGCGAGCCAGGCAGGATGCTCAGGGAGCCCAGACCGTGTCGTTCGTAGGCTGTGGCGATGTTGGCGACGACGGCGCTGAGCGCACGGCCAGGGCGGGTGGCGGCGAAGACCTCGGCCTCGACCTCGCGCAGCGTCTCGACCGCTGACGGCTCTGTGCCGGCGAAGCGCACCCAGCGGCTGAAGCTGACGTGCAGGCCGTGCCGTACCGCCGTGACCACAGCCAGCGCACGGCGGCCCAGGGGAGCGGATGTGGGGATCGGATGCTGCACCCCGCCGCGTTCGGCGCCGGCGACGAGCACGACAGAGGGCGTGGCGCCGATGCCGTGCACCGCCTGGGCGAGATCGGCGGCCAGGCCGAACTCGGTCATCGTCGGCCGGGCCTCCCGCAGGACTTCCGTCACGGCGATGGCGGCGTCGCGTCCGAGTTCGGCGTACCTCTCGCGCTCGACCGGCAGCAGGGGGCGCGGGCGGCGCGCAGCGCGCTCACGGCATCCGCGTCCGTCGGCACGCCGCGGGGCGCCTCGGCGAACGACTCGTACCAGGGCACACGACGGAACTCGGCGCCGGCGACCTCTTCGGCGGCGAGCCGGTCGGCCTCGTTCTCAGGGGCGGTGACGACGGCGGATCCGTCGCGGTGCACGAGTGCAGAGCAGACGGGAGCGCCGCCGATCGGCACCTGGGTGCGGGCGCCGTCGAAGTACCAGGCGAGGTTCTCTGGGCGGGTGAGCAGGATGCTCTCCGCGTCGAGCTCATCGAGGATCCGGACGAGACGCTCGTGCTTGTGAGGTCGATCGGCGGTGATGACGGGCATGCATTCAGACTAGCTGAGAAACCGCTTTCACGGAATCGTGTGCCTCTCGTCTGTGTGCCCCGTCCGCCGGTCTCTTTTCCCGCCGTCCCTGTTCAGCTGCGCCGCCCCTGCTCATTCACGTAACTGAGCAGGGCGGCGCAGCCCAGCAGGGGCGAGGATCAGGCTCCGGTGAGCGTGCTTTCGATGCCGGTGATGCGCGCGTACTCGTCGAAGCGGAAGGTCGCCGAGCCACTGGCATCCGTCACGACCGCCGTCGCGAAGTCTCCGTCGGCCCACTCCAGGTGCCAGCCGGCCAGCCGGCCGAGGTCCCATACCGATGCGCGCGCGTCGCTGAGCGTCAGCTCGGAGAGGATGCCCGGGAGCGCCGTGACCGCCGAGGCGACCGTCAGCGGGTCCATCGGCGCATCCAGCAGCAGCACGGCTCGGGCCCCGTCCGTCGGAGCGGAGTAGTACGGCGAGAGGCCGGTGATCTCGGTGGCGGCGCCGCCGATCACGTGCGCGAGATCTGCGATCCAGGCGTGGATGTCGTCGCCGGTGTCATCGGGGAAAGCGACCTCGCCCTGCGTCAGCTCCGCGATGCCGTGCTCCTCGCCATAGGCGCGCAGGCGCTCGGTGACGCCGGTGCGATCCCCTGCGGCAGCGCCCACGACCACATCAGCGAGCGAGGGCCGGGAGCGATCGAGGCGAGCAGATGCGGTGTGGCGGTGAGGGTGCGCTGCGGGTCTGCGGTAGACGCGAAGGTGAAGGTGCCCGCTGCCAGATCCGCATCCCAGCGATGGTCGCCGAGCGCGTCGGTCGCAGATCGCAGCTGGTCCTGGCGGAGTGCGGTGAACAGGGCGGCTCGGCCGGCGAGGGCCCGCAGCGTCTCGAAAGTCATGGATCCAGTCTGGCCCGGGACGCTGTGCGGTTCCCCGGTGCCGGCTATGAACTCGGATGGTTTGCGGTGCGGGGCACATCTCGAATCGCGCACATCCCTCGAAATCGCCATCGGATATCGCGATCTGCGATTCGAAACGGGGAGCGCGTCAGTAGCTGGCGCGCTGCTCGTCGGAGGCCGACGGGATGAACCGCGATGCCAGCGCCTCGGATGCTCGCGCCAGCATCGCCACGTCGGCGCCGACCGCCACGAAATCGGCACCCACCTCGACGTAAGCGTCCGCGGCGTCGGGAGCGAAAGCGTTCACACCGACGTGCGATCCGGCAGCGTGCGCGGCGTCGAACACGCTGTGCACGGCCGCGACCACGTCCGGATGGGTCTGCTGCCCGAGCAGGCCCATCGACGCCGACAGATCGGAGGGGCCCACGAACACGGCATCCACCCCGTCGACCGCAGCGATCTCGGCGGCGGCGGCGACGCCCGCGATGGTCTCGATCTGCACCGTGAGCGACACGAGCGAAGTGGCGTTCTCCAGGTAGCCGTCGATCCGATTCCAGCGTGCGCTGCGGGACAGCGCGCTGCCGACCCCACGCACGCCCTGCGGCGGGTAGCGAGTGGCGGCGACCGCGGCGCGAGCCTCATCGGCCGACGAGACCATCGGCACGATGATGTTCTGCGCGCCCAGATCGAGCACCTGCTTGATCGCGACGGCATCGTTCCACGGCACGCGGACGACCGGAGTGACCGGGTATGCGGCCGCGACCTGCAGCTGGGAGAGCACGCTCTCCAGTGAGTTCGCGGAATGCTCCATGTCGATCAGCAGCCAGTCCACGCCCGAACCGGCGGCGATCTCGCAGATCGTGGGGCTGCCGGAGCAGACCCACATCCCGATCAGCGGACGATCGCTCTCAGCGAGGCGCGCACGGAATGGCTTGGCTAGACGAAGCGGCATTCGATGGTTCCCATCTCGCGGTAGTCGCACAGCACGGTATCGCCGCGCTCGACCCACATGGGCCGTGTGAATGATCCTGCCAGGATGATCTCGCCCGCCTCCAGACGCGCACCATGCTGGTGGAACTTGTTCGCCAGCCAGGCCACGCCGGTGGCGGGGTGACCGAGCACGCCGGCCGCCACCCCGGTCTCCTCGATCTGGCCGTTGCGGCTGAGCACGCCGGGCACCCAGCGCAGATCGATCTCGTCGGGGCGTCTGCGCACATCTCCGAGCACCATCGCTCCGTAGGCGGCGTTGTCGCTGATCGTGTCGACGATGGTGCGCCCCTCCAGCTCGATGTGCGAGTTGAGCACCTCCAGTGCCGGCACCGCGTAGTCGATCGCCGCGAGCGCATCGTCGAGGGTGCAGTCCGGACCTTCCAGAGGCCGGGCGAGCACGAACGCCAGCTCGACCTCGATACGCACGTTCGAGAAGTGGTCGTACGGGATCTCGGCGCCCGAGTGGTGCACGGTGTCGTCGAACATGACGCCGTAGTCGGGCTCGGTGATCCCGGTCGCCTGCTGCATGGCCTTCGAGGTCAGGCCGATCTTGCGGCCGACCAGCGTGCGGCCGGCGGCGAGCTGCGAGTCGCGCCACACGCCCTGTATCGCGTACGAGTCCTCGACGGTGGCATCCGGATACCGCGCGGTGATGCGCGGGATCACGCTGCGGGTGCGCTCGGCCTCGGCGAGCTCGGCGGCGAGCGCCGCGATGGTCTCAGATGTAAGCATCCGTCAGTCCTCGTTCCAAGCCCGTCTATTTGTGTCGAATGCATGGAAAACGCCTCGAAAGCGCGCGTTACGCACAAATAGACGGGCTGTCGGGGTCACAGCTGGTGGCCCAGCTTGTATTCGCCCTGCTTCCACTCCGGCATCGGGGTCTCGTCGAGGGGCCGGGTGTAGCTGAACCCGTCGGCGCCGATCGTGACGGCCATCTCGCTGGCATCCGTGCGCGCGTGCACCGGCTGCGGGTTGCCGTCCAGATCGAGCACGAGCGAGGCGTCCGTGTACCAGCTGGGCACCACCGGGTTACCCCACCAGTCGCGGCGCTGGTTGTCGTGCACATCCCAGGTGATCACCGGGTTGTCGGGGTCGCCGGTGTAGTAGTCCTGCGTGTAGATCTCCACCCGGTGCCCGTCGGGGTCGCGCAGATAGAGGTAGAACGCGTTGCTGACGCCATGCCGGCCCGGTCCGCGCTCGATGGCATCCGAGTGCCGCCGCGCACCCAGGATGTCGCAGATCGCGAGGATGTTGTGCTTCTCGTGCGTCGCGAACGCGAC
Source organism: Microbacterium suwonense (assembly GCF_030296555.1). NCBI lineage: Bacteria > Bacillati > Actinomycetota > Actinomycetes > Micrococcales > Microbacteriaceae > Microbacterium > Microbacterium suwonense. The sequence goes on along the minus strand of NZ_AP027728.1, from coordinate 1,559,223 downwards.
GTGATGCATGCGCGGTCCGTCGCCGCCGGTCATGGCGGTGTCGTGCACGGTCGGCTTGCGGCGCATCCAGGCGGCGTACACGGTGCCACCCTCGTCCTGGATGTCCTCGGTCACACGGAACCCGAGGGTCTGCATGAAGTTCACCGCGCGCGGCACGTCGGGGGTCACCTGGTTGAAGTGATCCAGCCGCACCAGCTCGCCCGGCGTGTGCAGGTCGTAGCGCCACGACAGGCGCTCGACGTGCGTGGTGGCGAAGAAGAACTCGTACGGGAAGCCGAGCGGGTCGACTACGCGCACCGAGTCGCCGATGCCCTTGACGAAGCCGTCGGGGTTGCGTCGCACATCGCAGCCGAGCTCGGTGTAGAAGGCCACAGCCTTGTCCAGATCCTCTGCGGAGCGCACCCGGTACGAGAACGCGGCGACCGCGGCGACCGGGCCCTTGCGCAGGACGAGGTTGTGGTGGATGAACTCCTCGGTCGAGCGCAGGTAGATCGCCTGGTCGTCCTCCTCGGTCACGTACAGGCCCAGGATGTCGACGTAGAACTCCCGGGATGCCGCAAGGTCGGTGACGACCAGCTCCATGTACGCGCAGCGCAGGATGTCGGGCGGGGACGCCTGCGGGGCGGCGATCGGGTTGTCCGAGCGGATCGGCGCCTCCTGGCTCACGTAGAAGCCGGAGGAGGTGAGGGTCATTTCATCGCGGTGGGTCATGTCAGCGTCCTTGCCTTGTGCGAGAAGCGGGGTGGGTCAGCGCGGGTCGGGGTCGTCGAGGTTCTGCTTGCCGAACGCGGGGTTGTGCGGCTCGCCGAGGGTGATGTGCACACTCTGCTGGTCGGTGTAGAAGTCGATCGAGCGGTAACCGCCCTCATGTCCGAGACCGGAGGCCTTCACTCCGCCGAACGGCGTGCGCAGGTCGCGCACGTTGTTCGAGTTCAGCCACACCATGCCCGCCTCGACCGACTGGGCGAAGTTGTGTGCGCGCTTGAGGTCGTTGGTCCAGATGTAGGCGGCCAGGCCGTACCTGGTGTTGTTCGCCAGGGCCAGCGCCTCCTCCTCGGTGTCGAACGGGGTGATCGCGACGACCGGGCCGAAGATCTCCTCCTGGAAGATGCGGGCATCCGGCGACACGTCGGCGAACGCGGTCGGTGCGACGTAGTTGCCGGTCGGGAAGCCCTCGGGGCGTCCGCCGCCGGCGATCAGCCGGCCCTCGCTCCTGCCGAGCTCGACGTAGCTCATCACCTTCTCGTAGTGCTCCGGATGCACGAGGGCCCCGACCTCGGTGGTGGGGTCGTGGGGGTGCCCGACCTTGACCCGCGCGGTCTGCGCGGCGAAGCGCTCGACGAACTCGTCGTAGATCTCCCGCTGCACGAGCACACGCGATCCTGCCGTGCAGCGCTCGCCGTTCAGAGAGAACACCCCGAAGATGCAGGCATCGATCGCCGTCTCCAGATCGGCGTCGGCGAACACCACAGCCGGGCTCTTGCCGCCCAGCTCCATCGACAGTCCCTTCAGGAACGGGGCGGCGTTGGCGAAGATCAGCTGCCCGGTGCTGCTCTCGCCGGTGAACGAGATCAGGGGGACGTCCGGATGCTTCACCAGGGCGTCTCCGGCCTCTTCGCCGAGCCCGTTGACGAGGTTGAACACGCCCTTGGGCAGCCCCGCCTCCTCGAAGATCCCGGCCCACAGCGATGCCGACAGGGGAGTGAACTCGGCGGGCTTGAGCACGACGGTGTTGCCCGTGGCCAGAGCCGGGCCGAGCTTCCAGGACTCCAGCATGAACGGCGTGTTCCAGGGCGTGATGAGCCCGGCGACGCCGATCGGCTTGCGGTTGACGTAGTTGAGCTGCCTGCCGGGCACCTTGAAGGCGTCATCGGCCTGGGCGACGATCAGGTCGGCGAAGAAGCGGAAGTTCTCGGCGGCGCGGCGCGCCTGGCCGAGCGCCTGGGTGATCGGCAGGCCGGAGTCGAAGGATTCCAGCTCCGCCAGGCGCGCGTCGCGCGACTCGACGATGTCGGCGATGCGGTGCAGCACCCGCGAGCGCTCGCGCGGCAGCATCCGTGGCCACGGGCCCTCGGTGAACGCACGGCGGGCGGCGGCGACCGCGCGGTCGATGTCGGCCTGCTTGCCGGCCGCGGCGCGCACGTAGGTCTCGTTGGTGACGGGGTTGAGCACCTCGAAGGTACCGCCGTCGGCGGAATCGACGAACTCGCCGTCGATGTAGTGCTGGATGCTCTCCGGCAGATCCGCCGGGATGTACACGTCGGTCATCATCGTCCTTCTTCACTGGTGTGCGAATGCCGCGCAGCCAGGAATGCGTCCATGGTGCGCCAGCGGTGGTGTCGTGCGGCGAGCTCGATCTGAAGGGGCTCTGCACCGTTGTGGATCAGCTCGAGGATCTGGGCGTGCTCTTCGACGGAATGGTGTGCACGCCCGGGGACGAACGCGAAGCTGGTATCGCGGATGCCGGAGAGCCGCGCCCACCCGCGGTGCACCAGGTCGAGGACGTGTGGATTCGGGCACGTCTCGTAGAGCAGCGAGTGGAAGTCCTGGTTCAGCTTCGTGAACATGTGCGCGTCGAAGTGCCCGAGCAGCTGCCTCATCCGGTCGTTGACCTGCTCGGCGCGGGCGAGGGTCTCGGCATCCAGCAGCGGAGCCGACAGCGCGGTGGCCAGGCCCTCGACCAGCCCAAGCGTCTGCATGGTGTTCGCATATTCGCTCTCGTCCACCAGAGACACACGGGCGCCGACGTTGCGCTCGAACGTCACCAGCCCTTCCGCCTCGAGACGTCGGATGGCCTCGCGCACCGGGACGACGCTCATGTCGAGTTCGTCGGCGATCGTGCCGAGCACCAGTCGGTAGCCGGGCCCGAAGGTGTGCGAGGTGATGTGCGTGCGGATCCAGTCGTAGGCCTGCTCGGACTTGCTGCCGGTGTGGATCACGGTGGTCATGGCTGACCGCCCTGCTTCGCAGAATGCTGCGCGTCGAACTTCGCTCGCCACTCGGCGTTCATGGGGAACAGGCCGTCGATCGGATGCCCGGCAGCCACCTGCTCGGCGATCCAGGCATCCTGATCCTCCTGCGCCAGGGCCGCGTCGGCGACCTCTTCGGCGATGCCGGCGGGGATGACGATCACGCCGTCGCCGTCGCCGACGATCACGTCGCCGGGCTGCACGGCGGCTCCGCCGCAGCCGATCGTGACGTCGAACTCCCACGGCACGTGCCGCCGTCCCAGCACGGAGGGGTGTGCGCCCTTCGAGAACACCGGCAGCCCGATCTCGGCGACCGCGTCGAAGTCGCGCACGCCGCCGTCGGTGACGATGCCGGCGGCTCCGCGGGTCTTCGCCCGCAGCGCGAGGATGTCGCCGAGCGTGCCGGTGCCGGCGTCTCCGCGCGCCTCGATGACGATGATCTCACCCTCTTCGACGGCGTCGAAGACGCGCTTCTGCGCGTTGTAGCCGCCGCCGTGGCCGGCGAAGAGGTCCTCGCGGACGGGGATGAAGCGCAGCGTCCTGGCCGTGCCGACGATCTTGGTGCCGGCGATGTTGGCCGAGACGCCGTCGATGAAGCAGGCGTGCAGGCCGCGCTTGCGCAGCTGGCTGGACAGCCCGGCGGTGGGCGCGGCCTCGAGCTTGGCGCGCAGCGTGGGGAAGAGGGCGGATGCCGTGGTCTCGTCCTCGGCGGGCAGGCCGGCCGCCTCCCGTGATCCCCAGGCCTCCGCACGCTGCAGGTCGTCCACAGCGGGGAGCGACCCGAGTGACTCGTCGAAGGGGATCTCGCCCTGGGTCACCGTGGTGACCAGGCGGCCCGATGATGGGGCACCCTCGGCATCCGGGGCGTCCACCTCGATCTCCACGACGTCGCCGGGCACGATCACCGACGACCCGGCGGGCGTGCCGGCCAGGATCACGTCCCCCGGCTCGAGCGTGAAGTGTTGGGAGAGGTCGGCGATCACCTGGGGGAGGGGGAACAGCAGGCCGGTCGTGTTGTCGTCCTGGCGCAGCTCGCCGTTGACCCAGGCGCGCACGCGCAGCCCGGCGGGGTCGATGGATGCCGCGTCGATCAGCTCCGGGCCGAGCGGCGTGTAGCCGTCGCCGCCCTTGGAGCGCACGTTCGAGCCCTTGTCGTTGGCGCGCAGGTCGTACAGGCCGAGGTCGTTGGCTGCCGTGATCGACGCCACATGCGACCACGCATCCGCTGTGGAGACTCGACGGGCGCTCGTGCCGATGATCAGTGCGATCTCGCCCTCGAAGGCGAGCAGCTCGGTTCCGGCCGGGCGCTCGACGGTGCCGCCGCTGACGCCGACGGAGCTGGCCGGCTTGAAGAAGTAGGAGGGGGCCGAGGGGCGGCGTCCGCGCTGCTCGGCGCGCGAGAGGTAGTTCAGGTGGATCGCGATGATCTTGCCTGGGCGGGTGATCGTCGTCATTGAAGCGCCTCCTCGCATTGCGCACCGGCATGCCCTTGTGCGTTGTATTTGAAATCGTATATCATCACCTCGTCGACGTGCAAGAGACGCCGACCACGCAGATCGGTCACCTCGAAGGAGAGAGACATGAGCGGGCAGACACACGATGGGTTCACACCCACCGGAACCATTGCAAAGCCGGCGGATCGCCGCCGCGTCGTCATCGCCACCGTTGTCGGCACCACGGTGGAGTGGTACGACTTCTTCATCTACGCGTTCGCTGCGGCGACGGTGTTCGCCGCGCTGTTCTTCGAGCCGATGGGCGAGGAGTTCGCACAGATCGTGTCGTTCTTCAGCGTCGGGGTGAGCTTCCTGTTCCGCCCGCTGGGCGCCTTCCTCGCCGGCCACTTCGGCGACAAGATCGGGCGACGCCCGATGCTCGTGATCACCCTGCTGCTGATGGGCGCGGCGACCACGCTGGTCGGCGTGCTGCCCACGCATGCGCTCCTCGGCGTCTGGGCCCCCATCCTGCTGATCCTGCTGCGCGTCATCCAGGGCATCTCGGCCGGCGGCGAATGGGGCGGCGCGGTGCTGATGGCCGTGGAGCACGCCCCCAAGCACAAGCGCGGACTGTTCGGGGCATCCCCGCAGATCGGCGTGCCGATCGGCCTGCTGCTGGCATCCATGGTGCTCGCGCTGACCGAGATGATCTTCCCCGGGCCGAAGCCCGGCTCCGACGTCGCCCTGGCCGACACGCCGTTCGGGCAGTGGGGCTGGCGCATCCCGTTCCTGCTGTCGGTGGTGCTGATCGTCGTCGGCTACTGGGTGCGCCGGCGCGTGTCTGAGAGTCCGGTGTTCACCGAGATCGCCGAGCGCAAGAAGGAGACGCGGATGCCGATCGTGCAGCTGCTGCGTCACCACCTGCCGCTGGTGATCGTGGCGGCGCTCGTGTTCGCCGGCAACAACGCTGTCGGCTACATGACCACCGGCGGTTACGTGCAGCACTACGCCACCGACCCGAAGGGGCCGATCGCACTCGACACCGGGGCGGTGTTCTGGGTGGTGGCGCTCTCGGGCGTGACCTGGCTGTTCTTCACCTGGTTCGGCGGGTGGATCTCCGACAAGCTCGGTCGGCGCACGACGTACATCATCGGCTGGGTGCTGCAGCTGGTGGGCGTGTTCCTGCTGTTCTTCCTGACCAACCTCGGAACCCTCGCGTCGCTGACCGCGGCGCTGGTGATCCTCACGATCGGTCTCGGGTTCACTTACGGGCCGCAGGCCGCGCTGTACGCAGAGTTGTTCCCGGCATCCATCCGCTTCTCGGGAGTCTCGATCTCGTACGCCATCGGAGCCATCGTGGGTGGCGCATTCTCGCCGATGATCGCGCAGGCGATCTTCCAGTCGACCCGGTCGACGACGGGGATCACCTGGTATCTGGCCGGCATGACCGTGATCGGTCTGATCGCCACGCTGCTGCTGCGCGATCGCACCGGCATTCCACTGGGGCCCGAGCACGAGGAGGAGCAGGCGAAGAGTCCGATCCACGGGGCGTCGAAGGCCTAGGAGAATACAGCCAGAGAGAGAACGACACCAGCTCAGTACCCGACGACGTTCAGCGAAGGACCCGACAATGCAGTTCCACCACCACGGCTACGTCTCCCACGACCCGCGGGTGCTCCCCGCTGAGGGCACCGGTCTGGACCGTCCCGACGACCTGCCCGACGAGGTCGATGTGCTCATCGTCGGGTCCGGCCCCGCCGGCATGCTGCTGGCCGCGCAGATGTCGCAGTTCCCGAGCGTGGTCACCCGCATCATCGAGAAGCGGGATGGCCGCCTCGTGCTGGGCCAGGCCGACGGCATCCAGCCGCGCAGCGTCGAGACGTTCCAGGCATTCGGCTTTGCGCCGCGCATCGTCGCCGAGGCGTACAACATCGGCTGGATGAACTTCTGGGGCCCGACCCCGAGCATCCGGAGAACATCGTCCGCACCTCGCGCACCGAGGACTACGGGCTGAAGATCAGCGAGTTCCCGCACCTGATCGTGAACCAGGCGCGCGTGCTGGACTACTTCGCCGAGGCGGCGCTGAACGGGCCCGGACGCATCGTCCCGGACTACGGCGTGGAGTTCACCGGGCTCACCGTGCACGAGACGGGCGAGCACCCGGTCGAGGTGCGAGTGAACGATCATGGGACCGAGCGCACGATCCGGGCGAAATACGTCGCCGGCTGCGACGGCGCCCGCAGCGGCGTGCGCGAGGCCATCGGCCGCAAGCACGTCGGCGTGATGGCCGCGCACGCCTGGGGCGTGATGGATGCGCTGGTCAACACCGATTTCCCGGACTGGCGCATCAAATGCGCGATCAACGCCGAGGCGGGCAACATCCTGCACATCCCTCGCGAGGGCGGCTACCTCAGCCGGATGTACATCGATCTCGGCGAGGTCGCGGAGGGCGACAACCACCAGGTCAGAAGCACTCCGCTGGAGACCGTCATCCGCCGCGCCAACGAGATCCTGCATCCCTACGCGATCGATGTGAAGGAGGTCGCCTGGCACAGCGTCTACGAGGTCGGGCACCGGGTGACCGACGGCTTCGACGACGCGCTGGATGCCGACCGGCATCCGCGGGTCTTCCTCACCGGAGACGCCTGCCACACGCACAGCGCGAAGGCCGGCCAGGGCATGAACGTGTCGATGCAGGACGGCTTCAACCTGGGCTGGAAGCTCGGTCACGTGCTCACCGGGCGTGCGCCGCAGGAGCTGCTGTCGACCTACGCGGCCGAACGTCGTCCAGTCGCCCAGCAGCTGATCGACTTCGACCGGGAGTGGTCCAGCCTGATGGCGCGCAAGCCCGAGGAGATCTCGGACCCGCAGGATCTCGCGACCTACTACCTGGCGACGGCTGAGTTCCCCTCCGGCTTCATGACGCAGTACGGGCCTTCGATGATCATCGACGGCTCCTCCCGGCAGGAGCTCGCGGCGGGCTTCCCGCTCGGCAAGCGTTTCAAGTCCGCCGAGGTCACCCGGGTCGGCGACGGCAACGTCGTGCACCTCGGTCACCACGCGAAGGCCGACGGGCGCTGGCGGGTGTACGCCTTCGCCGACGCGGATGCAGTGAAGCTGTCGTCATGGGCCGAGTCCGTCGAGCCGCTGTTCGCCCGGTACACGCCGAAAGACGGCGACGTGGACGCGGTCTTCGACGTGAAGGCCATCTATCAGCAGCGCTTCGACGAGCGGGAGTTCACCGACGCTCCCGCACTGTTCCGGCCGCAGACCGGCCCCTACGGGCTGACGGACTGGGAGAAGATCTACTCGGCGGCGCCCACGGTCTGGTGTCACGACGACATCTTCGAGGCGCGCGAGCTCTCGCGGGACGGTGTGGTCGTCGTGGTGCGCCCCGACCAGTACGTGGCCGCGATTCTGCCGCTGGACGACGTGGACGAGCTGGCGGCGTTCTTCGAGGGGAACCTGCTGCCGGCATCCTGACACGTTCGAATCGCTCAAATTGCGCCATTCTGCCCGGATATCGCACCATTTGCGCGATTCGAAAGCGGCTGCGGCGTGACAACTGTCACGTCGACCTCGTGACATCGCCCTCCGGCGTCCGCGGCTCCGGCGTGCGACGCTGGAATCATGCAAACGACAGCAGCTCCGCAGAGGCGGACCATCCCCGCATCCACGACTCAGGGCACGACCCAGCATGACGTCGTCATCGCGCTGAGCGGCGTGCGCCAGGGCTTCGGATCGGGCGAGCGACGCGTGCAGGCCGTCGACGGCGTCGATCTGGCGATCCGCCGCGGCGAGATCGTCGCCCTGCTCGGCCCCAACGGCGCCGGAAAGACCACGACGCTCGACATCCTGCTCGGCCTCACCGAGCCCGACGAGGGCACGGTGCAGGTTCTCGGCGGCCGTCCGTCCCGCGCGACCGCCGACGGTGCGATCGCGGCGGTGCTGCAGACCGGCGGCCTGCTTTCGGACCTGACGGTCGGCGAGACGGTGAGCCTGATCGCCTCGCTGCACGGCGCGGCCGCTCTGGCTCGCGTCCCCGAGGTGCTGGCTCGCACCGACCTGGACGCCATCGCGCGCCGCAGGGTGTCGAAATGCTCAGGCGGTGAGCAGCAGCGCATCAAGTTCGCGCTCGCCCTGGTCGCCGATCCCGACATCCTCGTGCTCGACGAGCCCACCGCAGGCATGGACGTCACGGCCCGCCGGCACTTCTGGGACGTCATGCGGGCGGACGCCGATGCCGGCCGCACCATCATCTTCGCCACGCACTACCTGGAGGAGGCCGAGCAGTTCGCCCGCCGCACGGTCGTGATGAACCACGGCCGGATCGTCGCCGACGCACCCACGGCGCAGCTGCGCGCCGGACTCGGCGCCCGCACGGTCGCCGCGACCCTGCCGGACGGTGATTCCCGCATCGCCGACGACCTGCGCACCCGCAGCGACGTCGCAGAGCTTCGCGTGGACGCCGGTCGGCTCACGCTGCGTGCCGCGGACTCGGATGCCGTTGCCGCGGCCCTTCTGCAGGCCGGCGCCCGCGATCTGGAGATCGCCGCCCCCACCCTCGAAACCGCCTTCACCGCACTGACGGAGGACTGATTATGACCACCACGACCCCCACATCCGCCCCGCTCGCCCCGGCTTCCGCAGGCCGGGTCGCACAGCCCCGACGCCGCGGGATCTCGCTGACCATGCTGCGCATCGAGGGCGTGCGCCAGCTGCGCAACCCGTACACGCTGGCCTTCACCCTGGCCATGCCGGTGCTGATGTACGTGATCTTCGGCGCCAGCGCCTCCTACGGCACGATGTCGGCCGGGCACGGCAATGTGTCCTTCTACGTGATGGTCTCGATGGCCGCCTACGGAACCGCGGTGGCGATGAGCTCGCTGACCTCGCTCGCCGCCACCGAGTCGAAGCAGGGGTGGGGCCGCCAGCTGGCGATGACTCCGCTGAGCACCGTCGGGTACGCGATGACCAAGCTGATCACGGCGGTGACGTTCGCCTCGCTCGCGCTGATCGTCGTCTTCGTCGCCGGCATGATCACCGGGGCACAGGCCGACGACCTCTGGCGCTGGTTCGCCGCGGCGGGGATCATCCTCGGCCTGGGGCTGATGTTCGGGCTGTTCGGGCTGGGTGTCGGCCTGTTCTTCAACGCCGACTCGGCGGCTGCGCTCGCGTCGATCTCGATGACGTTCTTCGCCTTCTTCGGAAACGTGTTCATGCCGCTGGACGGCATCATGCTCGACGTCGCCCGCTTCACCCCGCTGTACGGCTTCGCGGCCCTGTCGCGCTGGCCGCTCACCGACGGGACCCTCACCACCGGGCAGACCGACCCGCTGTGGATGGTGCTGCTGAACGTGGCAGTCTGGGTGACCGTCTTCATCGTGCTCGTGGTCGCCGGCGTGCGCCGCTCGCGCACCCGCCAGTGACCGATCAGTAGGTTGGATTCATGACGACCCACGATGGCGACGGCACGGCGGCGGATCGGACTGCACAGCAGGACCGGCCCGCCGCCGGATCCGTGCCCGCCACCTGGATGGCACGGCCGCGCCCGGCGCGGAAGAATCACTGGGACCGCTTCGGCTGGCTGATGGCCGTGATCTGGCTGGTCTTCCTGGTGTACCCGGTGCTCGCGCTGCTGGACAGCGCGGCCCTCTCCCGTGGATCGTCATCGGCTGGACGGCGCTGGCGGTCTTCGTGCTGCTGTACGTGGTCGGCTTCATGCGCGGCGTGGCCGGTGCCGGCGGGCTGGGGCGCAGACCGGATGCCGGGCAGTGGGCGTTCTTCGGCGGACTCATCCTGTGTGCGCTGGCATCCATCCCCGCAGAGAGCGGCTCGGCACTGAGCTTTCTGCCGTTCATCATGTCGTTCGCGTCGTACGGACTCACCAGAATCGCGCATTGGGCCACCACCATCGGCGCCGTGATCGTGACCGCCCTGTGGGTCTTCCTGCTGCCGGGCGGCCTGGACTACCTCTCGATTCTGGCGATCGTCGGGCTGCTCGGCGTCGTGAACACCGTCTCGACCTGGCTGATCATCCGCTCTGCCGACGCCGAGCGGCTCAGCCTGGAACTGGCGACCAGCGAGGGACGTGAGGCGCTCGCGCGCGATGTGCACGATCTGATCGGGCATTCCCTCACCGTGGTCCGCATGAAGGCGCAGCTGGCACGCCGCCTGATCGATTCCGATCCGGAGCGCGCCCGCGCGGAGCTGGCCGACATCGAGGCGCTGGCCGCCGAGGCGATCAGCGGGGTGCGCAGCACCGTGGCGGGCGCGAGAGCCGCCTCCCTCACCGAGCAGCTCGCAGCGAGCACCGACGCGTTGCGGTCGGCGGGCATCAGTCCGGTCGTGGACGGCGAGCCGGGGTGCTCTCCCCGGCGCAGGGGCTGACCGCGAGCTGGATTCTGCGTGAGGCGACCACCAACATCCTGCGCCACGCCGAGGCGTCCACTGTGGCGGTCTCGCTGCGACCGGGTCTGCTGGCCGTGCAGGACGACGGGTGCGGCGCCGGCGACGCGGAGGGCAACGGCGTTCGCGGGATGCGCGAGCGCGCCGCGGCCGCGGGCGCCCACTTCCGGTTGACGAGCCCATCAGGGGGCGGCACGCGGGTGGAGGTGACGTGGTGAGCATCCGGATCGTGATCGCCGACGACCAGGCGCTCGTGCGCGGCGCGCTCGCCGCACTGCTCGCACTGGAGGATGACATCGAGGTCGCCGGGGTGGCGGCCGACGGCGCCGAAGCGGTGCGACTGGTGCAGGAGCTGACCCCCGACGTCTGCCTGATGGACATCCAGATGCCGGATCTGGACGGCATCGAGGCGACTCGCCGGCTGCGGCAGGCGAGCCCTGGCACGCGGGTGCTGGTCGTGACGACGTTCGCCCGGCCCGGCTACCTGCGTTCGGCCCTGGATGCCGGCGCGGCCGGCTTCATGGCGAAGGACGCCCCCGCCGAGGAGCTCGCGGATGCCGTGCGCCGGGTGCACTCGGGACTGCGGGTGGTCGACTCGGCCCTCGCCGAGGAGAGCCTGTTCGAGGGAGCCAACCCGCTCAGCGAGCGCGAGCGGCAGGTGCTGAGGCTTGCGGTGGACGGGCGCTCGGCCGCGGCCATCGCATCCGAGGTCTTCCTCTCGGCCGGGACGGTGCGCAACCATCTGTCGGCGGTCATCGGCAAGACCGGCGCCGCGAATCGGGCGCAGGCGGTGCGGATCGCGCAGGACAAGGGCTGGATCTGACCGGTCACGGCAGCACAGCCCCTTTTGTGCGGGACGTCTCGGGAATACCGTGTGCGTGGCGGGTGCTGTGCCTTGAGCGCGTGCTGCTGCACGGTGAGGGACAGACGGAGGTGGGTGCATGGAAGGTCTGGAGATCACGGTCCTGCTGGGACTGACGATTCTGATCGGGACGATGCTGGCGCCCCGGGTGCGCGTCGCGCTGCCGTTGGTGCTGGTCGTCTTCGGGCTGCTGCTGGGTTTCGTGCCTGCGCTGCGCGAGGTGCAACTGCCGCCCGAGACGGTGCTGCTGCTGTTCCTGCCGGTGATGCTGTTCTGGGAGAGCCTGACCACCTCACTGCGTTCGATCCGGCGCGACTTCCGCTACATCCTGCCGATGAGCACGCTGCTGGTGGTCGCCTCCGCCTTCGCCGTGGCAGGGGTGGCCGTGCTGTTCGGCCTGCCCTGGGAGATCGCCCTGATCCTGGGGGCTGCCGTGGCCCCGCCCGACGCCACGGCCGTCGCGGCGCTGGGAAGGCTGCTGCCGCGGCGCAGCTTTATGAAGCTGAAGGCCGAGAGCCTGACGAACGACGGCACCGCGCTCGTGCTGTACGCGATCGCCGTGTCGCTCGCCGTCGGCGGCCAGGTCACGCCGCTCATGGTCACGTGGACGGTCATCGTCTCGTATCTCGGGGGCATCGCCGTCGGCGTGGTGGTGGCCGCTGCCGCGTGGCTGCTGCTGCGTCGGGTGCGGGCGACGATGACGATCAACGTGACGATGCTGCTGCTGCCGTTCACGGCGTTCATGATCGCCGAGCTGATCCAGGCGTCCGGTGTGCTCGCCGTCGTGGTCGCCGGTCTCATCGCCTCCTACCTGAACTCCCGGGTCACCACCGCCGCGTCGCGGCGTCAGGCCGAGGCGGCCTGGCCGTTCGGGGTCTTCCTGCTCAACGGCGCACTGTTCGTGCTGATCGGGCTCGAAGTGCAGTGGGTCGTGCATCAGACCTCGCTGCAGACCATCGGCTGGCTCACGCTCGCCACGGTCGCCGTCTGGGCGACGCTGCTGGTGGTGCGCTTTCTGTTCCAGCTGCTCGCCATGCCGTTCCAGCGGATCGGCGGCGGACCCGCGCACCCACCGGGGCTGCACATCAGGATGCAGATCGTCACCACCGTCGCGGGCATGCGTGGCGCGGTCTCGCTCGCCATCGCGCTGTCGGTGCCACTGGCCACCCCCGGCGGCGTGCGCCTGGAGGGCCGGGACGACATCGTCTTCGTCACGGCGGGAGTGATCCTGCTCAGTCTTCTCGTGCAGGGTCCGCTGCTCCCGGCCGTCGTCCGCTGGGCGCGGTACCCCGAGGATCACGGCGAGGACGAGGAGTTCGAGCTCGCCGAGCGTGCGATCTCGGGCGCGGCGATGGCGGCACTCGATGCGCTCGCCGCCGAGCACGGAATCAGCGATGAGGTGCGCGATCGGGTGCGTCGCGACGGCTACGAGATGCTCGAACTCGCCAACGCCAGGGCGATGGCCCGGGAGCGGGTGCTCATCGACGCCGAGGTGGGGGCCATGGAGGATCTGCTGGACTCACCGGATCCGCTCGCCGGCGGTGCAGCGGAGCCGAGCAGCGCTCCGGCGGTCGCCGAGGGCACGACGCTGCAGATGGTCGCGACCTCGGCGGATGTCGATCTCGAGCAGCGTTCGCCGCTGATCCGTCACGATGAGTTCTCGCGGCTGAAGCTCGCGATGCTCGAGCAGAAGCGTGCGGTGCTCGGCAGCCTGCGCCGGTCGGGAGCGATCGACGATCTGGTGGTGTCCCGGATCTCTGCGCGTCTCGACCTCGATCAGATCCGCCTGGAGGGCATCGAGCAGCTCGACTGAGCAGCCCACCCGAGTCCTTTCGTGTGCTCCGGGCTCTGATGCTCACGCGCCGGGGCTGTGGCGTTCGGCGAGGAGCAGCTGGACGCCGTCGAGGATTCGATCGATGCCGAAGCGGAGGGCGCTGTCCTGAGCTCCCTCCTCGGCGCTCTCCGCGAAGGCGGCGGCGGTGTGCGGGAACTCCTGTGCGTGCGTGCGGAGGATGGGTGCGAGTCCGCGGGCCAGCTCCGCCTCGGATGCCGCGTCCTGTCCCTCGCGACGTGCGAGCGACATCACGTGTCCGACCAGCAGGGTCAGCACGTCGAGCTTCTCGCCCCCGCGCAGCGGAAGGCCGGACATCGCCGCCAGCGCCTTTTCGAACCAGGCGAGCTCGGAGGGGCCGGGGAGGTGAGGTCGCTGGCTGAGCTCGACCGTCCACGGCTTCGACAGCACACGCCGGTGCAACCCGTCTGCCCACTGTGCGAGCGCGGGTCGCCAGTCATCGCCGGGGAGGGGCCCGGGGACGCCGAGCGCCCGGTCGAGCATCACGGCATCCAGTTCCGTGCGACCGGGCAGATAGCGGTACAGCGCCATCTTCGTGGTGCCGAGGTGCGAGGCGACCCGTTGCATGGTCACCGCCTCGAGCCCGTGTTCATCGGCGAGGGCGATCGCCGTCTCGGCGATCGCGTCGAGGGTGAATCGGGGCTTCGGCCCGCGTTTCGACGGTGCCGGGGGCGTCCAGAGCAGGTCAGTCGCATCGTCCATGGAAACTCCTGAAAGTAATTGCGTCCAGTGTACGCGATTATGTATTGTGTCTCAAAGACGCAATTAATTGATCGAAGGAGTCACCATGAAGGTTCTGATCTCAGGGGCGAGCATCGCGGGCCCCGCACTCGCACGCTGGCTGGGACGCAACGGGTTCGACGTGACCATCGTCGAGAAGGCGCCGGCCCTGCGACCCGGCGGACAGGCAGTGGATTTCAAGGGGCGCACGCACCGTGACGTGCTCGAGCGGATGGGCATCCTCGACGACGTGCACGCGCGGCAGACCGCGAAGACCGACTGGCGGCTGGTCGACGAGGACGATCGGGTGAAGGCCACCGTGCCGGGAGAGTTCATCGGCGGTGACGTCGAGATCCTGCGAGGAGATCTCGCCGGCATCCTGCACGAGCAGTCGCGGGCCGACGCCGAGTACGTCTTCGACGACGAGATCGTCGCCCTCGCCGAGTCGGGTTCGGGTGTCGACGTGTCCTTCGCCACCCGGCCGAGTGAGCGGTTCGATCTGGTGATCGGTGCGGACGGCGTGCACTCCGCCGTGCGGCGACTCGCGTTCGGGCCCGAGGACCGATTCATTCAGTCACGCGGATACTGCTACGCCGTGGCCAGCGGCGAGATGCCGCTCGACGGCCTGGAACGGCAGCTGCCCGACGGGAGAGCGATCGCCTACGGCTACAACGAGCCGGGGCGGCTGGCGCTGCTCGGCGGGCAGAAGGCGCCGAGCCTGTTCGTCTTCCGCGCCGATGGGGGCGACTATGATCGGCGCGACGTCGGCTCGCAGCGTGCCCTGCTCGAATCGGCGTTCGCCGGATCCGGGTGGCGGGTGCCGCAGGCGATCGCAGCAGGTCGCGACGCGGACGACTTCTACCTGGATGTGCTGGCGCGCACGACCATGACCTCGTTCACCCGGGGGCGGGTCGCGCTCGTCGGCGATGCCGGGTTCGTCAACACCCTGGGTGGATTCGGCACCGGTCTGGCGCTGATTGGCGCCTATGTGCTGGCCGGTGAGCTGATCGCCGCCCGAGGAGACCACGTCGCGGGGTTCGCGGCGTACGACCGGCGGATGTGGAAGCCGACGAAGATCGCCCGGTCCGGCAATGTGGGTCCATTCCTCGCACCGCCCTCCCGCTGGCGCATCCGCACCCGCGACTGGACCTTCTCGAACCCCGTGATGTACCGCTCGATGATGTGGCTCACCGACACGTTCGCCACCGACGACAGCATCCCCGACTACCGCATGCGGTGACTCAGGAGTTCACGCGGATGATCTCTTGCTGATACGGGGCGATGACCCGACCCGAGATGCGCAGATCGAGCACGAGGAAGCGACGGCTCTCCGCCGGCTCGGCGGCCCAGGTGCGCAGCCGCTCGAGGTCGTCGAGCGTGCGCACCACCACGCCCTCCGCGCCCACCGCGGCGCTGAAGGCGGCGAAGTCGACCTCGGGGATCAGCATCGGAGCCTCGGCGAGCCCCTTCAGTCCGTACAGATTCACCTCGGCGCCGTAGGCGGCATCGTTCCAGATCACGGCCATACCGTGGCCGCCGGCCGCGCGCACCGCGGATTCCAGGTCGGCGACGGCCATCAGGCCGCCGCCGTCTCCGGAGGTGAGTACGACGGTCGCCTCCGGACGCGCCCGAGTGGCCCCGACCACGCTCGGCCACCCCTGCCCGATCGACTGGAAGGCGGTGCCCACCATCATCATGCGGTCGGGCGATGCGACCGGCCAGTACATGTTCGCCCAGCCGATGAAGTGGCCGCCGTCCGAGACGACCACGCGATCCTCGGGCAGCAGCTCGGCGATCCGCTGCGCCGCGGCACGCGGATCCAGCCGCCCGTCGGCAGCGAGCTCGTCGGCATCGTCGTACCGTCGCGCAGCCGCGACGTCGACGGATGCGCGCCAGCCACCGGTCACAATCCCGGAGAGCTCCCCGTCGGCGGTGCTCCCGGTCGGACTGTCGGCGCCTTCGCGGTCAGAATCCTGGGAGTCGTGTCGGCCGGAGGTGAGGAGCTCGACGAGGCGCTCCGCGGCGACGCGGGCGTTGGCGCGGACGAAGCCTCCGACGTGCGCGTGCGTCGCGGCGGGGGACACGTCGATCTGGAAGATGCGGGTGCCGGGCGCGAACAGTTCGCCGAAGCGCATCGTGAACTGGTTCAGGGCGGCACCGAACACCACGGCGACATCGGCCTCGCGGATGAGCGCCATCGCGCCGTCTGCGCCGAAGCCGCCCGCCACACCCAGGTCGTAGCGGGTGTCGGGGAACACGCCGCGGCCGAGTGCGGTGGATGCCGTCAGCGCACCCGTCGCATCCGCGAGCGCGCCCAGCGCCTCGCTCGCACCGGCCAGCCAGGCCCCGCGGCCGGCCAGCAGGAACGGACGTTCGGCACTGCGCAGCGCGTCGGCGATCTCGTCCAGCATCCCCTCGGCGAACTCGCCGCGCGGGCTCGGTGGCGCCGGGATGCGTGGGGCGGGCGCCTCGGGGACCGGCCCCGCCTCGAGGGCGGCGACGTCGTACGGGATCGCGAGGACCACGGGCGTGCGGTAGGTGAGGGCGTGCTCCACAGCGATCACCGTCGTCGCCGCGGCGTCGGCGCGTCCGGTGGTGTACGTGCGCGCACCGACGGCGGATGCCAGGGCGATCTGGTCCACGTCCCATGGACGCGGGCCCGATGTCGGCTCGTCGCCGACCACGAGCACCAGCGGCACGTGCGCCTGCACGGCCTCGGCGAGGGCGGTGATCGTGTTCGTGAAGCCGGCACCGTAGGTCGAGGTGGCGGCGGCGATCCGGCCGGAGGCGCGATAGTGCGCGTCGGCGGCGACCACGGCGCCCTGCTCATGACGGACCGCGGTGAACACGGCATCCGTCTGGGACTCGATGGCGTCGAGGAAGTAGGCGTTGCCGTTCCCCATCACACCGAAGACGTGGTCGACGTGCTGGGCGAGGGTGAGGGCGACGTGGGCGGAGACGGTGGGCATGCGAAAGGCCTTTCGACACGGGAACGGATGGGGTCCGTATGTGTCTCGCCGCTCACGCATCGGCGCGGAGTGCTTCGTGCCCCTTTTTCGGGCACCGGCCGTGGCCGGACGACTCGATTCTATCGGTGACGGGTCAGGAGCGCGCGGTCGCGACCGGTGTCAGCTCGACGGTAGAGCTGCGGAGGTCGTCGAGACGGATCGCGGTGACGGCCTCGGCCGGAAGGGGCGCCCAGCCCTCGCCGGCGACGCCGGTGGAGCCGACCATGATGGTGCCGTCGGCGCTCTCGCGCCGGCGCAGCGCGAAGTAGTCCTCGTTGTGCTCGCTGGGCAGCAGCTCGGCCATGGGGGCGAGGCGCTCCAGATCGTGATCGGTGAGGATGCTGGTGGCGCTGGCGTGCACGACGACGAGGTGCTCGCGATCGAGGATCAGCGCGTTGAGGCTGGCCAGCGGGAACAGCTCGCGCAGTCGGCGTGCGACGTGGACGGTGGCGTCGGGCAGGGGAGACCCAGCCCGAGCTGCTCGCGGATGAGCGCGAAGTACATCTCGCTGTCGGTCGTGCCGGTGAGCTGTGCGACGCTCTCGGGGAGAGCAGGGTGCGCAGCGTGTCGAGCGGTTTGATGGTGCCGTTGTGCGCGAAGGCGATGCCGTCGGCCTGGAAAGGATGCGCATTGTGCTCATTCACCGGCAGGCCGGCCGTCGCCCAGCGCAGGTGCACCATCGCCGCCCGGCCGGGCGTGGTCAATGCCGCGTCGAACCCGGGGTCCGAGATCGCCGAGCCGGGCGATCGGACCACGATGGGCGGCGTGCCGGGTGCGCGCACTCCCGCCCAGCCCCAGCCGTCGCCGTGCAGGCGCGCCAGTGACAGCATGCTCGCGCGTCCTTCGACCCCGAGGGCGCCGCGCGCGGTGGCAGGTTCGGGGGAGACGAAGGCGAACAGACGGCACATGGGGAACCTCGGGTGGTGGACGGATGCAGAGACGTAGCGCGCTCCTCCTTCGTTTCTACCCCATGCAGGTCGTCGCCCGCGGTCAGTGGCCGGTGAACTCGGGCGTGCGCTTCTGCTGGAAGGCGGCGAAGCCCTCGCGGTAGTCGTCCGTGTCGCAGAGGGCGGCCTGTGCGGCGTTCTCGATCTCGACCGCCTCCCACAGCGCGAGACGCTCGTCCCGGATGCGGGCGATGAGCTGCTTGCTGGCCAGGAACGCCGCGGTGGCGCCCCGGGACGCCGCTGCGGCGGCATCCGTCGTCGCCGGCACGACCTCGTCATCGGGGAGAACGCGGGAGAAGAGACCGGATGCCACCGCCTCGGAGCCTGACATCAGGCGGCCCGTATAGATCAGGTCGAGGGTGCGGTGCGCGCCGAGCCTGTCCAGGAACAGTGCGTGACCGCCGGAGTCCAGCGTCGCGCCGAGGGCGGCGAACGGGGAGCCGATCTTCGCGGATTCGGCGACGTACACGACATCCGTGGCGATGAGCAGCCCGAGCCCCACGCCCAGGCAGGCACCGTGCGCGACCGCGAACGTCGGTGCCGGGAACGCCGCCAGCTTCTTCAGCAGCGGGGTGACGATCCCGCCCAGATACCCGATCACGTCGTCGTCGCGCGGGTCGACGCCGGAGATGTCGCGCCCGGCGCAGAACGCACGGCCCTCGCCCCGAAGCAGGAGGGCACGCACGCCGGCACGCTCGGCCTCGTCGTAGGCGGCGCCGAGATCGTGCAGGGCCTGCTCGTCGAGGGAGTTGAGCTTGGCGGGGGCGTTCAGCGTGATGTGGGCGACGTCGGATGCGATGTCGAGGTCGATCATGGTGCTCCTCCGGAGAACGAGGTCAGACGTCGTAGTCGACCACGATGCGGTCGCTGGTGGGGTGGGACTGGCAGGTGAGCACATAGCCGCGCTCGAGCTCGTCGGGCTCGAGCGCGTAGTTCTCGGTCATCGTCACGCTGCCCTCGAGCACGCGGGCGCGGCAGGTGCCGCACACGCCTCCCGAGCAGGCGAAAGGTGCGTCCGGGCGCACCCGCAGGGCGGCGTTCAGCACGGACTCGTGCGCGTCGACCGGACTCTCGACGGTCGATGAGACGCCGTCGAGGTTGATCTCGATCCGGTAGGCCTTCTCGCCCTGGCGCACCTCCACCCGGCGCGGGCCGCGCTCTGCAGGCGCATCCCCGGTGGTGAACAGCTCGAAGCGGATGTGCTCGCGCGGCACGCCGACCTCTGCCAGCACCTCGCGGCACAGGTCGACCAGGGCGAACGGCCCGCACAGGAACCACTCGTCGACCGTGGCGGGCAGGATCAGCGAGTCGAGGATCGTGCGCAGCCGCTCCTCATCGATGCGACCCGACAGCACGGGAGCGGTGCGCTGCTCGCGGGAGAGCACATGATGCAGCACCAGGCGGGTGGGGTAGCGGTCCTTCAGATCGGCGAGATCCTCGAGGAACATCACGTCTCTGGTCGACCGGTTGGTGTACAGCAGCGTGAACCGGGTGGTGTTGGATGCCGTGAGCAGATCCCGCGCGAGTGCCATCATCGGCGTGATGCCCGAGCCCGCCGCGATGCCGACGACGTGCGCGCCGTCGAGCTCGGCGAGACCGGAGGTGAACGTGCCCTGCGGGCTCATCACATCGATCTCGAACCCCGGAGTCAGCTGCGTCTGCGCCCACGTGGAGAACAGGCCGCCCTCATCGCGCTTGACGGCCACGCTCAGGGTCGCACCGCCGCCCGTTGTGGGCGTCGGCGGACGGCACAGCGAGTACGAACGGCGCACTTCGGCGCCTTCCAGGTGCACGCGCAGTGCGACGTACTGTCCCGGCAGGTAGTCGTAATCGTCGGCGAGGTCTGCCGGCACCGCGAAGGTGACCTCGACGGCGTCGTCGGTGAGGTGGCGTACCTCCGACACGGTCAGGGTGTGGAAACGCGCGCGCTGACGCTCGCGGACTCGACCGCGCGTCGTGACGGCGTCGGCGGATCGGGCATCCGGCAGCCGGAACAGCGACATCAGATCACCTTGAAGTGGTCGAAGGGCTCCTGGCACGCGCGGCACTCGTAGAGGGCCTTGCAGGAGGTGGAGCCGAAGCGGGAGACCTCGCGGGTGTCCAGCGAGCCGCATTGCGGGCATCGCACGCTCAGCGCGAGCCGAATCGGGCCCTGCCGGTGTGCGGCGCGGCCGGACGGCGGCGCGATGCCGTACTCCACCAGCTTGCGCTTGCCGTCTTCGCTCATCCAGTCGGTGGTCCACGCGGGGGAGAGCACGAGGCGCACCTCGACGTCCTCGAAACCATCGGCGGTGAGGGCGAGGACGATGTCGTCGCGGATCGCGTCCATGGCGGGGCATCCGCTGTACGTCGGCGTGATGTCGACGGCGATGCGACCATCGGCATCCGCTCTCACGTCGCGCAGCACGCCGAGGTCCTCGATGGTGAGCACGGGGATCTCGGGGTCGGCCACGCGTGCAGCGATCTCGCGCGCACGGGTCGCGAGTGTGTCGACGGACTGTGCGGTCATGGCGCTCACCAGCTCGCTCCCGGATGCCGTCGGGCGAGCACCTGCATCTCGGCGAGCAGGTGACCCATCGGCGTCGCGTGGCTCCCGTACCGGCCCCCGGCGCGGGAGGCGGCCACCGCCGGGATCTCCAGCTCGGCTTCGGCGAAGACCGTGTCGATCACAGCGTCGAAGCCGGGCCGCAGGGTCGAGGGCGTGCAGCCGCATCGCCCAGGCGGTCGATGAGCGGTTCGTCGCGGAACAGTTCGTCGGCGTACGGCCAGACATCGCGCAGCGCGCGGATCATCCGGCTGCGGGACTCCTCGGTACCGCCGGCCAGGCGCAGCACCCACTGCACGGCGTGGTCGCGGTGGTAGTCGACCTCCTTGAGCGACTTCTCCGCAATCGCGGAGAAGGTGCGATCGGTCGAGAAGCGCAGCGCCGTGTACAGCTCGTACATGTACACGGACGCGATGAGCTGGCGGGCGATGGTCTGGGCGAAGTCGCCGTTGGGCTGCTCCATGATCCAGGCGCTGCGGAACTCGGGCTCGTCGCGGAAATACGCCAGATCGTCCTCGCTGCGACCGTCCCACGAGCCGGCGTAGCGCAGCAGCGACCGGGCGTGGCCGAGCAGGTCGAGGGCGATGTTCCCGAGCGCGACGTCCTCCTCCAGCTCCGGGGCGCGCGAGATCCACGCGCCCAGCTGCTGGGAGAGGATCAGGGCGTCATCGGCCAGCCAGAGCGCGTACTCGGCGATGTCGGCCGAGTACGCACGGGCGTCGCCGCCGGAGAGCTCGGATGCCAGCTCCAGCTCGTCGACGGAGACATGGACATTCTCGGCATGTGCGGTGCTCACAGGTGCGGCACCCCTCGGATGCCGTGTAGTACACGGCATGACGGTAGTTCTTGCCTGCGGGACTCTCGAAGAAGGCGCCCTTGTCATCGGGGTCGCTGGTGGTGATGGCATCCGCGGGCGCCACCCAGATGGATACGCCCTCGTTGCGTCGCGTGTACAGGTCGCGGGCATTGCGCACGGCCATGCTCGCGTCCGGGGCGTGCAGCGAGCCGACATGCACGTGGTTCAGGCCGCGGTTCGCGCGGACGAAGACCTCCCACAGGGGCCAGGTCTCTTCGGGGGAGCCGCCGGGGGTCGCCATCACGCCACCTGCCCTTCTGTGCGCAGCGCCTGCTTGCGGGCGTACTCGGCCGCAGCCTCGCGCACCCAGGCGCCCTCTTCGTGGGCGGTGCGGCGCCGCTCGAGGCGCTCGGCGTTGCACGGCCCGTTGCCTCGCAGCACCTCGAAGAACTCGTCCCAGTCGATCTCGCCCATGTCGTAGGCGCCGGTCTCCTCGTTCCACTTCAGCTCGGGGTCGGGCAGGGTGATGCCGAGGATCTCAGCCTGCGGCACCAGCATCCCGACGAACCGCTGTCGCAGGTCGTCGTTCGAGAAGCGCTTGATCTTCCACTTCATCGACTGGGCGGAGTTGGGCGACTGGTCATCGGGTGGGCCGAACATCGCCAGGCTCGGCCAGTACCATCGGTTCACGGCATCCTGCGCCATCTCGCGCTGCTCCTCGGAGCCCTGCATGAGGGTCAGCAGGATCTCAAACCCCTGCCGCTGGTGGAAGGACTCCTCCTTGCAGACCCGCACCATCGCCCGGCCGTACGGGCCGTAGGACGCGCGGCACAGCGGCACCTGGTTGACGATCGCCGCGCCGTCGACCAGCCAGCCGATTGCGCCCATGTCGGCCCAGGTGGGGGTGGGGTAGTTGAAGATCGAGGAGTATTTGGCTTTGCCGCTGATGAGCTGATCCGTCATCGTGTCGCGGGTGACGCCGAGCGTCTGCGCGGCGGAATACAGGTAGAGTCCATGCCCGGCCTCGTCCTGCACCTTCGCCATCAGGATGGCCTTGCGCTTCAGGCTCGGGGCGCGGGTGATCCAGTTGCCCTCGGGCTGCATGCCGATGATCTCGGAATGCGCGTGCTGGGAGATCTGCCTGATGAGCGTCTTGCGGTACGCATCCGGCATCCAGTCACGAGGCTCGATCCGCTGCTCGTGGGCGACGAGCTCGTCGAAGCGCGCGAGCGCGTCGGCATCGTCCACCGCGGACAGGTCTGCAGGGCTGGTCATCTTCGACTCCTCGGGTCTTCTTTACTGACCGATCGTTTGGTAATTGTCGCATGGAAGTGCGACGCATGCAAGCGAACGGGCTCAGTGCGAGCGGCGGATCAGCTCGAGCAGTGCCCGGCCGTAGGCCTCGGCGGGATCCGGATGCTCATAGCCCAGCGCCTCGCCGGCGATCTCGATGTCGACGCGGAAGGTGTCAGTCAGCCGCACGAGGCGGCGGAAGGTTCCGCGCAGCAGGTCGCGGAGCTGATCCTCGCGAGGGAGCCAGACCGTGCCGTCCAGCTCGACGGCATCCAGTGCCCACTCGGTCGTGCCGTTGAAGGCGAGATCGGTGCCCGACGGCGTCCGCCGGGCCTCGATCGTCATCTCGCTGACGGTGAAGACCTCCGCCTCCACTTCGGGCTCCACCTCGTCGGGCAGGTCGAGCTGAAAGCGGTCACCGCTCTCCGGGCGCCACTGCAGCCCGGCGTCGCGCAGAGCGATGGCGAGTTCGCGGCTGATCATTCCTCCACGCTAGATCCTCCCGGCCAAACAGGGGTAGAGTCGTCGTCAAGTCCTCAGACAAGCAGAGAAGATAGGGTGCAGTCATGGCACAGGTCACGCGCACGCCGCTCGCGGATCAGGCGGCCGAACTGCTGCTGCAGCGGATCGGCGCGGGGGAGTGGCGGCTGGGTGAGAAGCTGCCCGGCGAGACGACCCTCGCTCCCCAGCTCGGGGTCGGGCGCTCGACCGTCCGCGAGGCGATCCGGCAGCTCGCCGGCCGCGGAGTGCTTGCCTCCCGACAGGGATCCGGCGTGTTCGTCACGGCGCTGGGCGTGCCCGAGGACTGGGATGTCGTGCTGCGGCGCGCCGACATCGCGATGGTGATCGAGGCGCGCATCGCGATCGAGACCGAGGCCGCCGCGCTCGCCGCCGTCCGTCGCACGCCGGCGGACCTCCGCGCCATCCGCGCGGCACTCGCGCGCCGCGGGGAGCGGAGAGAAGAGATCGAGAGCCACGTCGATGCCGACACCGACTTTCACCGTGCGGTCGTCGTCGCGGCGCACAATCCGATCCTCATCGAGCTGTTCGACGGCTTCACGCCGCGGCTGCGCCAGGCGATGGTCGAGATGCTCCGCCTCCGCGGCCATCACGGCGACGACGCGGAGCACGACATGCACGTCGCCCTCGCTGACGCCATCGCGCGCAGAGAAGCGGATGTCGCGGCATCCCGCAGCCGGGAGCACCTGCAGTCGATGGGGGAGGTGCTGGCATGACCGGTGTCGCAGGCCCCGCCGAAGTTCTGCGCCTGGACGGCGTCGATCTGGTGCGCAACTCCCGGCAGATCCTCACGGGAATCGACCTCGTGATCCGTGCGGGAGAGCACTGGGCGCTGATCGGGCCGAACGGTGCCGGCAAGAGCAGCATCCTCAGCCTGTGCGGTGCCGAACAGCATCCCACGCGCGGAACCGTCCGGGTGCTGGGGCAGCAGCTCGGGCGGGTGGAGATCCGGCGGCTGCGGGAGTCGATCGGGCACGTCGATCCACGGCATCCGCTGCGCTCGCCGCTGACAGTGCGGCAGGTGGTGCTCACCGGTGCGACCGGGACGACCGAGTTGATGAACCGCTGGCATCCGGCATCCGAACTGGTGGAGAGAGCCGACCACCTGATCGATCTGCTCGGCCTCGGTGCGCTGGACGGCGCGACCTGGCCGACGATGTCGCAGGGCGAGCGCGGCCGGGTGCTGATCGCCCGTGCGCTGCTGCCCGACCCGCCGCTGCTGCTGCTCGATGAGCCGTCGACGGGACTGGACGTCGCTGCCCGGGAGCAGCTGCTCGAGACGATCGACCTGCTGCACCGCACCCAGCCGGGCCTTGCCACGGTGCTCGTCACCCATCATCTCGAGGAGCTGCCCGAGACGACCACCCACGCCATGCTGATCCGCAAGGGCAGGGTGCTCGCGGCGGGCGCCGCGGACGACGTGCTCACCACCGAACGGGTGTCCGAGAGCTTCGACCACCCGATCCGGATCGAGCACCGCGACGGACGGTGGCATGCGCGGGCGGCCTCGCGCGCTGCAGCCTCGGTATGAGTCAGCGGGCCGGCTCGATGCTGACTCGCGGCTCAGTGCGGACTCAGGATCAGGATGGGATGTCGGTGCCGTGCGGCAGAGTGGTGGCATGACTTCCGCCGACACGCGTGCCGCCGCTCTCGACGCTCTGCGCGATCTCGTCGGGCGTGCGGATGCCGACTTCCACGACGGCCAGTACGAGGCGATCGAGGCGCTGGTCGAGGGACGCCGCCGAGCGCTGGTCGTGCAGCGCACGGGGTGGGGCAAGTCGGCGGTGTACTTCGTCGCGACCCTCCTGCTGCGCCGTCAGGGCGCCGGCCCCACGGTGCTCGTCTCGCCGCTGCTGGCGCTCATGCGCGACCAGATCGCGGCCGCCCAGCGCGCGGGGGTGCGGGCGGTCGCCATCAACTCGACCAACGCGCACGAGTGGGAGGACGTGCTCGCGCAGCTCGATCGTGACGAGGTCGACGTGCTGCTGGTCTCTCCGGAGCGGCTGAACAACCCGGCTTTCCGTGAACAGCGGCTGCCGGCGCTGATCGGCCGGATCGGGATGCTGGTGGTCGACGAGGCGCACTGCATCAGCGACTGGGGGCATGATTTCCGCCCCGACTACCGGCGGCTGCGCGAGCTGATCGCCGGGATGCCCGCCGACGTTCCGGTGCTCGCGACGACCGCCACGGCGAACAGCCGGGTGGTGGCCGATGTCGCCGAGCAGCTGGAGTCCGGAGGAGGCGAGGTGCTGACCATCCGCGGTCCGCTGGCACGTGCGTCCCTGCGCCTGGGTGTACTGCGGCTGCCCGGGTCGGCGCAGCGGCTGGCCTGGCTGCTCAGCCACCTCGATGAGCTTCCTGGCTCCGGCATCATCTACACGCTCACCGTCGCGGCGGCGGTCGACACCGCACGACTGCTGCGCGAGCACGGGCACGAGGTGCGTGCGTACACCGGGCAGACGGATGCCGAGGAGCGCGAGGAATCCGAGCGGATGCTCAAGCGCAACGAGGTGAAGGCGCTCGTCGCCACGAGCGCGCTGGGGATGGGGTTCGACAAGCCGGATCTCGGTTTCGTGCTGCACCTCGGTGCGCCCTCCTCGCCTGTGGCGTATTACCAGCAGGTCGGTCGCGCCGGGCGCGCCAGCGACAGCGCTGATGTGCTGCTGCTGCCCGGGGCCGAGGACCGCGATATCTGGCATTACTTCGCGACCGCCTCCATGCCGGACCAGCAGCGGGCAGAACGTGTGATCGCGGCGCTCGGCGAGGCCCCGATCTCGACCCCGGCGCTGGAGGCGATGGTCGACATCCGCCGCACTCCGCTCGAGTTGCTGCTGAAGGTGCTCGACGTGGACGGCGCGGTTCGTCGCGTGCAGGGCGGGTGGGTCGCGACCGGTCAGCCCTGGATCTACGATGCCGAGCGCTACGAGCGCATCGCGGCCGAGCGCCGCGCCGAGCAGCAGCACATGCTCGAGTATCAGCAGACGAACGGATGCCGGATGGAGTTCCTGCAGCGCTCGCTCGATGACGACACTGCAGCTCCCTGCGGCCGGTGCGACAACTGTGCGGGCGTGTGGTTCCCCAGCGACGTCGCGGCGGACGCGGGTGCCACCGCCGCCGAGTCCCTCGACCGGGTCGGAGTGCCGATCGAGCCGCGCAAGCAGTGGCCGACCGGTGCCGATCGGCTCGGCGTGCCAGCCAAGGGGCGCATCGGCGCGGAGGAGCAGGCCGCCGAGGGACGGGCGCTGGCCCGCCTGACCGACCTGGGCTGGGGCGGCACGCTGCGAGAGCTGTTCGCAGCCGGCGCTCCGGATGCCAGTGTGCCGCCGCAGGTGCGGGGAGCCTGCGTGCGCGTGCTCGCCGGGTGGGGCTGGGATGAGCGTCCGGTCGCCGTGGTCGGGATGCCGTCACGCTCGCGGCCTCAGCTGGTCGACTCGCTCGCCCGCGGCCTCGCCGAGATCGGAAAGCTGCCGTATGTCGGCGCGCTCGGGTTCGCGAACGGCGGGCCCACCGGCGGCCCGGGCGGCAACAGCGCCTTCCGGCTCGCGGGCCTGTGGGATCGGTTCACCGCCGAAGGGCTGGAAATCCCGGCCGGGCCGGTGCTGCTGGTCGATGACCTGGCCGACAGCCGCTGGACCCTCACGGTCGCCGCGCGCACGCTGCGCCGGGCCGGGGCCACGGCGGTGCTGCCGTTCGTGCTGGCGCAGCGCGGCTAAACGGTGAGCCTGGCCGGGGCGTTCCGCTGGAGCATCATCGCTGGACGGCGAGATCAATCCATTTCCTTGAGGATTCGGCCGGCAAAACGATCGTTTACGGCGGCTCGCGACCCCGTGTCAGACCCGGTTGGTGACAATCGACCGTCCGCGCACCTCGGCGACGGCATCGCCGGTCTCGTCGGTCACGGCGATGTCGTAAAGCCCGTTGCGTCCGTTCACGACGCGGCGCGCGGCTGTGGCCGTGAGCTTCTGTCCGGCGGTGGTCGATTTCAGGAAGGTGATGTCGGCACCCCCGGCGACGGTGACGCGTTCGTCCTCGTTGCAGGCGAGCGCGAAGGCGGTGTCGGCCAGGGCGAACACCAGTCCGCCGTGTGTGATCGCGAAGCCGTTCAGCATGTCCTCGCGCACGGTCATCGACACGACGGCGTGCCCCGGCTCGTCGAGCTCGACGACCATGCCGAGCATCGCCGAGGCCCGATCGCGCCGCATCATCTCCCTCATGCGGCCATCGGCTCCTTGGTCACCAGGGTAAGCACGTCGTAGGTCGCGACGATCTCCTCCTCCTGGTTGCGGATCACGGCATCCCAGCGCACCTCGCCGTACTCGTCGGTCTCACGCGGAGTGATCTGCTTGGCGGTCAGCTCGACGCGGATGCTATCGCCCGGCGACACCGGCGTGATGAAGCGCAAGTTCTCCAGCCCGTAGTTGGCCAGCACTGGTCCCGGCTCCGGATCGACGAACAGTCCTGCCGCCCAGGACACCAGCAGGTACCCATGTGCGACGCGTCCGGGGAAGAACGGATTCGCGGCCGCAGCATCCTCGTCCATGTGGGCATAGAAGGTGTCGCCGGTGAAGTGCGCGAAGGTCTCGATGTCCTCCAGCGTCACCTCGCGTGAACCGGAGACGATCTGGTCGCCGATCCGCAGCTCGGCGAGCGACTTGCGGAACGGATGCCGGTCGTCCGAGCGCGCCGCTGCGCCGGCGTGCCATTCCCCGGTCAGGGCGGTGAGCATCTCCGGCGAGCCCTGCACTGCGGTGCGCTGCATGTGATGCTTCACCGCTCGGATCCCGCCGAGCTCCTCGCCGCCGCCGGCGCGGCCCGGGCCGCCATGCACGAGGCCCGGCAGGGGTGATCCGTGGCCGGTGGACGAACGGGCGTCGTCGCGGTCGAGCAGCAGCATCCGTCCGTTGAACGGTGCGATGCGGGTGGCGAGCTCCACTGCCTGCGCCGGATCGTGCGTGGCGATGCTGGTGACCAGCGAGCCGCCGCCGCGGGCGACGATGTCGGAGGCCTCTGCGATCGTGTCGTAGGTGACCAGCGACGACACCGGGCCGAACGCCTCCACCGTGTGGACGGCTTCGGCCTGCGCGTCGTCGAAGCGCAGCAGCACGGGGGACACGAAGGCGCCGTCGGGTGCTGCAGCCGTCGTGCCGTCGGCATGCCGCACCTCGGGCGCGTCCGTCGAGCCGATCACGATCCGGCCGCCGCCGTCGACGAGTGCTTCTACCTGCCGGCGCACCTCGTCGCGCTGGGCGGCAGAGGCCAGCGGGCCCATCGTCACGCCCTCGGCGCGCGGGTCGCCGATCACGGTCTTCGCAGCGAGGCGGTCGCGGACGGCGTCGATGACGGCGTCGGCGGATGCGGTCGGCACCACTGCGCGACGAATGGCGGTGCACTTCTGCCCGGCCTTCGTGGTCATCTCGGTCACCAGCTGGCGCACGTAGGCATCGAACTCGGGGGTGCCGGCAACGGCATCCGTGCCCAGCACCGAGGCGTTGATCGAGTCGGTCTCTGCAGTGAAGCGCACGCCGCCGGTCTGCACCGACGGATGCCGGCGCAGGCTCTCGGCAGTCGACGCGCTGCCGGTGAAGCCGACCAGGTCGCCCAGGCGCAGGTTCTCGAACAGCTCCGGGACGCTGCCACTGACCAGCTGCAGCGAGCCCTCGGGCAGAAGGTCGGACTCCACGAGGATGCGCACCATCGCCTCGGCGAGATATCCGGTGGGAGTGGCGGGCTTGACGAGCGTGGGCATGCCGGCCAGGAATGCGGGCGCGAACTTCTCCAGCGAACCCCAGACGGGGAAGTTGAAGGCGTTGATCTGCACGGCCACGCCGGGCAGCGTCGTGTACACGTGGCGGCCCAGGAAGGAGCCGTCCTTCGAGAGCGGTTCGACCGGCCCGTCGACGAGCACACGGCTGTTCGGCATCTCGCGGCGGCCCTTGCCGGAGTACGAGAACAGCACGCCGATGCCGCCGTCGATGTCCACCCAGGAGTCGGCCTTGGTCGCGCCGGTGCGAGCGGAGATCGCATACAGCTCGTCCTTGCGCTCGGTGAGCACCAGCGCGAACTTCTTCAGCAGCACCGCGCGCTGGTGGAAGGTGAGTGCGGCCAGGCTTGCGTGCCCCGTGGTGCGGGCGTACTCCAGCGCCGCGGCGAGATCGAGGCCCTCCGTCGACACCCGTGTGATCACCTCGCCGGTGGACGCGTCGCGGACAGCGGTGCCCGTCGCTCCGCTGGCAGGTGTCCACCAGTCGCCCTGGACATAGCTCGGCAGGTAGTCGCTCATCGTTCCTCGTTCCAGACGTAGAATCCTTCGCCGCTCTTGCGGCCCAGTTTGCCTTCGGCCACCATGCGCCGCAGTAGCTCTGGCGGCTCGAATCTCGGCCCGAGCTCGCGCGCCAGCTCCTCGGCGATGCCCAGTCGCACATCGAGGCCGACGACATCGGTGGTGCGCAGCGGGCCGGTCGGATGCCGGTAGCCCAGCTCCATGGCGGCGTCGATGTCCGCAGCGTCGGCGACGTTCTCCTCCAGCATCCGAATCGCCTCCAGTGCCAGCATCACCCCGAGTCGACTCGACGCGAACCCGGGGAGTCGCGCACGACGACGGGCGTCTTGCGCAGGGTCGTCACCCACTCGCGGGCCGAGGCGACCACGTCGTGATCGGTACGCTCACCGACCACGATCTCGACCAGCTTCGACGATGGCACGGGGTTGAAGAAGTGCAGCCCGACGAAGCGCCCGGGGCGGGAGAGGGACGTAGCGAGCGCATCGATCGAGATCGAGGAGGTGTTCGTCGCGACCACGGCATCAGCGGCCACGATGGACTCGATGCGCGCAAGCGCGCCGATCTTCAACGCGCGATCCTCCGGAACCGCCTCGATGACCAGGCTCGCGCCGGCGAAGTCCGCGATCTCGGTGCTGGTGGCGAAGGCGACGGTGGCAGAGGCGTCGTCGGCGAGGTCGCCGCGCTGCACGGATGCCGCGATGCTGGCCAGCACGCGCTCACGTGCGGCATCCGCCGACTCCGCATCCCGCTCGACCACGGTCACTCGCGAACCCGCGAGCAGGAAGGCGTGCGCGATGCCCGCACCCATCCGTCCGCCGCCGAGCACGCCGACCATTCCGGGTACGGTCATGGCTTCTTCCTTCCGCGCTCCAGGAACGCCGTCATCCGACGATGCTTCTCGTCACTATCGAACAGCTCCGCCTGCACCTCCAGCTCGATCGCCGGATGCTGATCGGACGGGGCCAGCAGGGCGAGCTTGGTCAGCTGGGTGGCCCGGGTGCCGTTCGCGCAGATGCGGTCGGCCAGTGCATGTGCCGCGGCCAGCAGGTCATCCGGTTCGTGCAGCGAGGAGAGCAGGCCCCACGCCAGCGCCTCGTCGGCATCGATGACACGACCCGTGAGCAGCAGCTCGCTGGCCCGCGCATGACCGACGATCTCGGGCAGCCGCCAGGTCGCGCCGGCCGCGGCGATGATGCCCAGACCGGTCTCGGGGTTCCCGAATCGCACCCGCGGAGTGCCGATGCGGAGGTCGGCGGCGTAGGCGAGCTCGGCGCCGCCACCCAGCGCGTAGCCGTCCACGGCGGCGAGCACCGGCATCGGCAGCGCGCGGATGCGGCGGAAGATCGTCGAGTTGATGCCGCGGCGGGCATCGTCGGCGGTGCGCTCGCGCAACTGGCCGATGTCGGCGCCCGAGGCGAACACGCCGTCGGCGCCGATCAGGATCAGCACGCGGCGATCTCGCTCCAGCTCGTCGCACAGCGCGTGCAGCTCATCGACCATCGCCTGGTCGATGGCGTTGCGCACGTCCGGGCGGTTCAGGGTGGCGACGACGCGGTCCTCGCGTCGCTCGATCAGCAGTGGTTCGTCGCTCATCCGCCCGCCTCCTGCTGTTCAGGTCGCACTTTTGGCCGCTTGGAAGACGAAACGACGGCATCCATTGCGACCTGAACGGATGCTGCGCGGCTGGAGACGGCATCCATTGCGACCTGGAAGCGCGCGATCGCCGTCACGAGAGGCGCTCCACGATCATGGCGGTGCCCTGGCCGACGCCGACGCACATCGTGGCCAAACCGTAGCGGGCGCCGGTCGCCTCCAGGCGGCGCAGCAGGGTGACGATCAGGCGCGATCCGCTGGAGCCCAGTGGATGCCCGAGGGCGATCGCGCCGCCGTCGGCGTTGACGATCTCGGGGTCCAGGCCCAGGCGGCGGATGCTGGCCAGCGACTGCGTCGCGAATGCCTCGTTGAGCTCGATCGCACCGAGGTCCGCGACTGTCAGGCCGGCCTTCTGCAGGGCCTTCTCGGTCGCGGGCACCGGGCCCAGGCCCATGATCTCGGGTGCCAGTGCGGCGCTCGCCGAGGCGACGATGCGCGCGCGGACACGCAGACCATGGCGCTGCACGGCATCCGCGCTGGCCACCACGATCGCCGAGGCGCCGTCGTTGAGCGAGCTGGCGTTACCCGCCGTCACGACCTGACCGCCGGGCACGACCGCCCGCAGTTTCGCGAGCGCTTCCAGCGAGGTCTCGCGGCGTGGCCCCTCATCGGTATCGACCGTGCCGCGGGGTGTCTCGACGGCGACGATCTCAGAAGCCAAGCGCCCGGCATCGATCGCGGCGAGCGCGCGCTGATGGCTGAGCAGGGCGAAGGCGTCGGCATCCGCTCTGCTGATCCCGTCGAGCCGGGCGACCTCTTCCGCGGTCTCGGGCATCGAGAACGTGGCCTTGTCGCGGGACAGCAGCTTCGGGTTCGCGAAGCGCCAGCCGATCGAGGTGTCGAAGGTGGCTCCCGGCTTGGCCCAGGCACGCTCGGGCTTGGCCTGCACCCAGGGGGCGCGGGTCATCGACTCCACGCCGCCGGCGACGATCACCTCGGCATCACCCGCGCGGATCGCCTGTGAGGCCATCGCGATCGCCGACATGCCCGAGGCGCACAGCCGGTTCACGGTGATGCCGGGGAGGGTGTCGGGCAGGCCCGCCAGCAGCACCGCCATGCGGGCGACGTTGCGATTGTCCTCGCCGGCCTGGTTGGCAGCTCCCAGGATCACCTCGTCGATCGCGTCGTGCGGCAGCCCGGAGCGCGCGACCGTCTCACCGACGACGAGGGCGGCGAGGTCGTCCGGACGCACGCCGGCCAGCAGGCCCCCGTAGCGCCCCACAGGCGTGCGGATCCCATCCACCAGGTATGCGTCGGTCATGCTCCCGTCCCGTTCCTTCCCCTTCTCACAGCCCGTCTACTTGTGCCGAATGCGGTGGATCCGGGGCTGGAAACCCGCGTTCGGCACAAATAGACGGGCATTGGTCTCAGATCCTTCCGTAGGCGCGCAGCGGATGCTCGATGAGCCCGACCACGCGGCGCAGGAACCCGGCGGCGTAGCCGCCATCGCAGACCCGGTGGTCGAACACGAGGGACAGCTGGGCGATGCGCCGGGCCACGATGGTGCCGTCGACCACCCAGGGGCGCTCGATCATCCGGCCGATGCCGAGGATGGCGACGTCGGGGTGATTGATGATGGCGGCCGAGCCGTCGACGCCGAAGCCGCCGTAGTTGTTCAGCGTGAACGTCGAGCCGCGCAGGCGCTCCGGCGGCATGGACCCGGACCGTGCGGTCGCGGCCAGTTCGCGCAGCGCAGCGTCCAGCTGCTCCACGGTGAGCTCGTGCGCCCGTGGCACGACCGGCACCATCAGCCCCCGCTCCGTGTCGGCGGCGATGCCGAGGTTCACTCCCTCGAAGGAGATGATCTCGCCGGCGTCGTCGCTCAGCCGCGAGGCCAGCAGTGGATAGTCCTCCAGAGCGATCAGCGCGAACCGGGCGACCAGGGCGGTCAGCGAGGGAGCCTTGCCGCCCTCCGGTGCCATGGCCGCGCGCAGCTCCCAGAGCCGGGTCGCGTCCACATCGACCCACACCGTCGCCTCCGGGATCTCGGAGCGGCTCCGGCTCAGCTTCGCGCTGACAGCCTTGCGCAGCGGTCCCATCCGCTCGCGCGAGCGCACCGCCAGACCGTCGAGCTCGCCGCCGCCACCGGATGCCGTGCCACCGGATGCCGTGCCACCGTCCAGGGCGACACCGTCCACCGCGCTGTCGACGGCCGCGCGCAGCACGTCGCCGCGGGTGATGGCGCCGTCGGCCCCCGTGCCGGTGATCGTCTGCACATCCACGCCGAGGTCGCGGGCCAGTCGGCGCACGAGTGGCGACCGCACGGCGACCGGGCGACGGGGAGCCGCGCTCTCGTCGAGCGCACGGCCCGTCGTCGAATGCGCGAGCTCGCTGCGCGAGGAAGCTGTGCTCTCGGTGGCATCCGGTGCAGTCGGCGGTGCCGTCGAGACTGCCGAGGGAGCGGGGGCCACGGGCACGGCGCGGGCACGGCGGCGCCCCGATCCGGCGCGCTCTGTGGTGCCGTAGCCGATCAGCACGTTGCCCGAGCCCGCGCGCTCTTCGGCGCGGTAGGCGTCCTTCTCAGTGGTGTCGGCATCCGCCCGCGAAGCCTGGCTGTCGGCATCCGGGCCCGCCTCGTCGCCGGCCACTTCGAGCACCGGCGCGCCGACCTCGAGCGTGTCGCCCGGCACACCATGCAGGGCCGTGACGACTCCGGCGAACGGTGAGGGCAGCTCGACGATGCTCTTGGCGGTCTCGACCTCGGCGATGGCCTGATCGGTGGCGATGCTGTCGCCCACCTTCACGAGCCACTGCACGAGCCCAGCCTCGGTGAGACCCTCGCCGAGGTCGGGCAGGCGGAACACCCGTGCGGTCGCGGTGGTCATGGTGCCGACACCTCCGCGTCGTCGTCCCAGTGCAACGAGTCGATGGCATCGAGGATGCGATCGGCGTCGGGCAGATACCAGTGCTCGAGCTTGGGGGAGCGAAGGGCGTGTCGAATCCGGTGACCCGTCGCACCGGGGCCAGGAGGTACTCGAAGCAGCGCTCGAAGACCCGTGCCTGGATCTCGCCTGCGACGCTCACATAGCCCGGCGCCTCGGCGACGACGACGGCACGGCCGGTGCTGCGCACTGCGGCGGTCACCGTCGCATCGTCGAACGGGGAGAGGCTGCGCACGTCGATCACCTGCAGGCTGCGCCCCTCGGATGCGGCGATCTCAGCCGCCTCCAGTGCGACCGGCACCATGGCCGCATAGGCCAGCACAGTGACGTCCGTGCCGTCGCGGGCGATGCGGGCCTGGCCGATCTCGGCGGTGATCGAGGTGTCGACCTTGCCCTTCGACCAGTACAGCTTCTTCGGCTCCAGGAACACGACCGGGTCGGGCGAGGCGATGGCCGCGCGCAGCAGCGAGTATGCATCCTGCGGGGTTGAGGGTGCCACCACGGTGAGCCCCGGGGTGTGCGCGTAGTACGCCTCGGAGGAGTCGCAGTGGTGCTCGACTCCGCCGATGCCGCCGCCGAAGGGGATGCGGATGACCATCGGCATCCGCACGGCCCCGCGGGTGCGGTTGCCGAGCTTGGCGACGTGGCTGACCACCTGCTCGAAGGCGGGCAGCGCGAACGCGTCGAATTGCATCTCCACGACGGGCCGCATGCCGTTCATCGCCATGCCGACGGCGGTGCCGACGATGCCGGACTCTGCCAGCGGGGTGTCGAAGCAGCGATCCTCACCGAAGCGCTCCGCCAGGCCGTCGGTGATGCGGAACACGCCGCCGAGCGCGCCGACGTCCTCGCCGAAGACCACCACCTCGGGATCCTCCGCGATGGCATCGGCGAGTGCACGATTGAGCGCCGCAGCCATGGTCATCGTGCCGACCACGTGCTGCGGGGACTCGATCCGGGTGTCGTCGTGTGCGATGGTCATCGGTGGCCTCCTGCCTCGGTCAGGGTTGCGCGTTCGATCTCGCCGCGCAGCAGCTGCCACTGCTCCTCCAGCTGCGGGGAGCGTTCAGCGGTGACGTGGCGGAACAGGTCTTCGGCGTCGAGGTCGGAGTCGGCATTCAGCGCGTCGCGCAGGGCGGATGCGATGCTTTCGGCCCCCGCGGTGAGCCGATTCTCGGCCTGATCGTCGAGCAGCCCCTGCTCGATCAGATACGTGCGCATGCGGATCAGCGGGTCCCGATCGGCCCAGGCCTTGACCTCGTCGCGCTCACGGTAGCGGGTGTCGTCGTCGGCGTTGGTGTGCGCCTGCATCCGATAGGTGTGCGCCTCGATCAGCGATGGTCCGCCGCCGTCCCGCGCGTGCTGCACCGCTTCGCCGAGCACGGCCAGCACGGCCGCGACATCGTTGCCGTCCACGCGCTGCCCGGGCATCCCGTACCCGATCGCCTTGTGCGCCAGGGATGGCGCGGCGGTCTGACGCGAGAGCGGCACCGAGATGGCGAACTCGTTGTTCTGTACGAAGAAGACCACCGGCACGTGGAACACCGCTGCGAAGTTCAGCGCCTCATGGAAATCGCCCTCGCTGGTGGCGCCGTCGCCGCACAGGGCGAGTACGACGGTGTCCTCGCCGCGGCGCTTCGCGGCCTGCGCGAAGCCCACGGCGTGCAGCAGCTGGGTGGCCAGCGGGGTGGACTGCGGTGCGACACGGTGCTCGGCGGGGTCGTAGCCGGAGTGCCAATCGCCCTTGAGCAGCACCATGGCATGGGCCGGGGCGACGCCCCGCATGATGACGGCGACCGAGTCGCGGTAGGTCGGGAAGAGCCAGTCGCGCCCGCCGAGCACGAGGGCGGCGCCCACCTGGCAGGCCTCCTGGCCGTGCGAGGACGGATAGACCGCCATCCGGCCCTGC
This sequence comes from Microbacterium suwonense, assembly GCF_030296555.1. NCBI lineage: Bacteria > Bacillati > Actinomycetota > Actinomycetes > Micrococcales > Microbacteriaceae > Microbacterium > Microbacterium suwonense. Next base: position 1,523,147 of record NZ_AP027728.1, on the reverse strand, counting down.
CGCACGAGGGCGTACGCCTGATCGTTGATGCGTCGTCCTTCGAGAAGACCTTGGTATGCGCGCAGCAGCGTCTCGGCATCCGGCAGGGCGTAGCGCTCATCGGCGACGACCGCGCCGTTCGCATCGATCAGCGAGACAGGGGTGTCGCGGGGGAGCAGATCGTCGTGATGCATCGGGTTCGCCCTCCTTGCCGAACGTGTCTGCCCAGTGTGCCTCCGATTCTTCAATCGTCCAATCAGATCGCGCTAGATGTGGACGTTCGATCGCCAGCATGCAGAACAGCTATCGATGTGTCAGGATTCAGTGACAGAAGGGCAGGTGCACTCATGACGACTCTCGACGCCATAGATCACGCGATCCTCGCGGAGCTGCGCCGCGACGCGCGCATCTCGATGACGGCCATCGCCGAGGTCGTGCACATCTCGCGTGCCGGGGCGCATGCGCGCATCAAGAGGCTGACGGATGCCGGGGTCATCACCGGCTACACCGTGCGCACCGACCCGGTGCAGCTCGGGCACCACGCATCCGCCTACGTCATGCTCGCGATCGAGCAGGCGACCTGGCAGGAAGTGCAGGCGAGGTTGCGTGCCATCCCCGAGGTCGAGCACATGGCGCTCGTCGGCGGCGACTTCGACGTCATCCTGCTTGTGCGCGCCAGCGACGCGCGCGACCTGCGCCGCATCGTGCTGGAGGACATCCAGGCGATCCCCTCGATCCGCTCCACGCGCACCACGCTCATCTTCGAGGATTTCAGTCGGGAGTGAATTCGGTTGGATAGCGTGGGCAGGTGAACCGGATGCAACTTGTCGACGCCCTGCTCGCCGGCCCTCGTGGGCGGCGGATGCTGCTGGAGTTCGCGTTGGACTCCGAACCTCCGGGTGTCGTTGAGCTGATGCCACTTGCAGCCGCTGTGACCTCAGCGGCGCGTACGTTCGAACCGCCGGGAACCACCATCTGGATCGGCACCGGACCACGCCCGAAGGAACCCGCCCCGGCGACGCCCGACGAGGTGGCGCGGCTGCTGACAGAGACGACGCTCGCAGAGGCGACCCCGGAGCGACTGCGTGCGGCGATGGCCCGTTCGGTGGACATGGCCAGGTACTGGCAGGAGTCCGACGGGACCGACCAGGTGGCGGCGACTGCCGAAGTGCGTGTGGCACTGGAACGCGTCGCCGAGCACGTCGCGCCCACGGTGTCGTCGTGGTGGCGGCCGATCGACCTGCACCGCCAGTGGTCGGTGCGATGGGACGAGCCGCGCATCGGGCCGCCGGCGGCGATGTCGATGGCTCAGCTGCGCCGAATCCAGGCCCAGCAGATCGAACAGGAGCAGCGTGCGCAGCACGACCGGCCGGCAGATCCGACGGCCAATATGAGCGGTGAGTGGTGGTCGAAGCCCGGCTGGCCGACGCCTTCGACGGCCGGGGCGACCTTCGATGGGAGTCCCGCGGCACTGTGGTTCGTCGAGGACAGCATGGGCTGGGAGCAGTGCCTCGTGTACATGGCGTCCGTTTCCGCACGCTCCCGGGTGTTCGAGATCGACAGTGCCGAGGCATGGGGTGAACTGTGCACGCGGTTCCCGACGGCAGTGACCGCGCTCAAGCGGCACGACTGGTATCGGGCCACAGGACGCATCGGTGACTGGGTGCTCCCGGACTGGAGTGCTGTCGCGGAGCACTACGACGCCGTGCATCTGCAGGCCGGTGCCTACCTGGCTGCCGCAGGCACCGCGATCCCGGTGGGTGACAGCGCCGCGTCCGTCATCGCGGGCTGGAACCCGGGTGAGACGTATTGGCTGACCGAGGTGATCCGCTTCGACGAGGAACCGACCGCGTGGGTGTCGGGTGGCGGCGGAATCGGCGAATGGATGCTGGAGTAGGGGAGCGACGTTCGGACGGCAACAGATCACCCGATGGTCAGCTCGAATCCGTCCGGCCGCTCGATGATCGTGATCTCCGTCAGGTCGTCGACCGCGTAGGTCGGGCCGTTCGCCGTCGCTGGCCCGCCGACGCCGACCACGCGCATACCGGCGGTGAGCCCCGCCTGGATGCCGGCGGGGAATCCTCGAACACGACGCAGTCGGCCGGCTCGACACCCAGCAGCGAGGCGGCCTTCAGGAAGCCCTCCGGATGCGGTTTCGACGCCGTCACGCTCTCGGCCGTGATGGTGAGATCTGGGACGGCGAGTCCCGCGGCCTCCATCCTCGCCGTCATCAGCGCGACATTCGCCGACGTGACGATCGCATGCGGATGCCGCTCCAGCGCCGACAGCAGCTGCTGCGCCCCGCCGATGGCCACCACTCCGTCGACGTCGGCGGCCTCGCGGGCGAGCATCTCGGCGTTCTCGGCCAGATTGATCGCGTGATCGCGCTCGGGGAGCAGAATGGCCATGCTCTGATGCCCCTGTCGTCCGTGGACCACCTGCAGCACGCGCTGCGGGTCCAGGCCGTGCGGCTGCGCCCACTCCAGCCACAGTCGCTCGACCACTGCCGTCGAGTCCACGAGAGTGCCGTCCATATCGAGCAGCACGGCACGGGCAGGAATGCGCTGGGTCATAGCACCAGGCTAGGGGAGTCGCGCCGACCCCCGCTCTTCGTCGCTCCGCCGCTGTTAAGAATCCGGGTTCTATCCGATCGGCTGACAGTCCGCATGATCTTGCGGTGTCAGGACGGTGGCTCGTGTGCGTGCAGTCACTAGCCTGGACGTGGCGAATCGCCATCCCTCCACCGCAGCGTCGTGACCCGACGGCGCTGGAACACGCTTGCAAGGATGCACATGGAACACGTCGTGACCCACCACGATGACTGGCAGATCAACGAAGAACTCGCCGAGCGGATGATCCCGCTCATCGGCGGACTGAACAGGGAACGCGACGTGGTCACGTCGCTGCACGGACACCGCCTGCTGGGCCTGTCGACCACCGGGATCCTCGAGGTGCACGAGCGCGTCGCGCAGCTGGGCCACCGGCATCTGGCACTCACCGACACGCTCGCCGTGCTCGAGGCGCTGCACGAGATCGGCCCCGGCGCGTCATCGCTCGATGTCGCACGACTCGTCGAAGGGCACGCGGCCAGCGGCAAGGACCTCACCGCCTACCTGCGCGATGAGATCGCGCCGGCGCTGGGAGCCGAGCTGTCCGAACCGGTCGACATCGTGCTGTACGGCTTCGGCCGCATCGGCCGGCTCCTGGCCCGCATCATCATCGCGCACAAGGGGGTGGCAGCGGACTGCGGCTGCGAGCGATCGTCGTGCGCCGCGGTGCTGAGAACGACCTCGTCAAACGCGCCTCGCTGCTGCTGCGCGACTCCGTGCACGGTCGCTTCGAGGGCACGGTCGACGTGGACGAGCAGAACTCACAGATCATCGCCAACGGCATCCGCATCCAGGTGATCTACTCCGACGATCCGGGAACGATCGACTACACCGCCTACGGCATCCGCGACGCGATCGTGGTCGACAACACCGGCCGCTGGCGCGACGAAGCAGGCCTCAGCCGGCACCTGCAGTCCACCGGTGTCGCGCGCGTGCTGCTGACGGCCCCTGGCAAGGGCGAGCTGAAGAACATCGTGCACGGCATCAACGACTCCACGATCGTGCCCGAGGACCGCATCGTCTCCGCCGCGTCCTGCACCACCAACGCGATCACCCCGGTGCTCGCGGCCGTGAACGAGGCGTACGGCATCGCGCGCGGCCACGTCGAGACCGTGCACTCCTTCACCAACGACCAGAACCTCATCGACAACTTCCACCGGGGTGACCGCCGCGGACGGTCGGCGGTGCTGAACATGGTGATCACCGAGACCGGTGCCGCGAAGGCCGTCGCCCGCGCGCTGCCCGAGCTCGCCGGCAAGCTCACCGGCTCGGCGATCCGCGTGCCCACGCCCGACGTGTCGCTCGCGGTGCTGCACCTCACGCTCGAGAACCCCGCCACCAAGAATGAGCTCAACGACTACCTGCGTCGTGCCTCGCTGCATTCCAAGCTGCGCCAGCAGATCGACTACGTCGAGAGCCCCGAAGTGGTCTCCACCGATTTCGTCGGCTCACACCGTGCCGGCATCGTCGACGGGCTCGCCACCATCGCGAACGACCGCGACGTGGTGCTGTACGTCTGGTACGACAACGAGTACGGATACTCCTGCCAGGTGGTGCGCGTGCTCGAGGTCATGGCGGGCTCGCATCCGGTCGTGCTGCCAGCGCGCCGTGAGGTGACCCTGCACGCCTGACGGCACGGTGCGATGTCCGTGGATACCGGCATGATGAGGGGATGACTCCCCGCACCCTGCTGGATCGCCGGCTGCGGTCGCACCGGCTCACGTCGCCCGCTGCGACCGTGACGGATGCCGCGCGCCACCTGCTCGCCGTGCAGAGCCAGGATCTGCTGGCGGGAAGGTGGGCGCTCGGGGTGCGAACGCGCTCTTCCGTCGGCCGGAGCGCACCGAGCCTCGCGCAGGTTGACGCCGCGTTCGCACGCGGTGAGCTGGTGCGAGCGTGGACCATGCGCGGCACGCTGCACATCATTCCCGCCCGTGACCTCGCCTGGGTGCTCTCCGTCACAGCAGGGCGGCAGCGTCAGCAGGCCGCCGGTCGGCAGCGGGATCTCGGGGTGGACGACCGGATGCTGAGCACGGCCTCGCGCGCGCTTCGCCCGGCATTGCGCGACGGCGGCTGCACCAGGGCCGAGGCCTTCGCCCTGCTGGAGGGCGCCGGAATCGACCCGCGGGGTCAGCGCGGCATCCATCTGCTGTTCGCGCTCACGCTGGCGGGCGAGATCTGTCAGGGGCCGATCGAGCCGAACCACGGTGGTGTCACTCGCGATCAGCGGTTCGTGCTCGTCGAGGACTGGGTGCAGGAGTCGGATGTTCCGGCCGACCCGCTGGCCGAACTGTTCGTGCGATACATCGACGGGCACGGTCCCGCGGGCGTGCCCGATTTCGCCTGGTGGTCGGGACACACCCTCGGCTGTGCCCGCGAAGCGGCCGAGCGGGCTCGCGGGCGCCTCGTCGAGGTCGAGGACGGACTGTTCACCGCGATCACTACGCCGCGGCGCTCGCCGAAGGCAGCGGATGTCATCGCGCTGCCCGCCTTCGACGAGTACTACATCTCCTACGCCGACCGAACGATCGTCTGTGAGCCGGATCGTCTGGCTGCGGTCGGACCGGGGAAGAACGGCATGGTGCGTCCCACGCTCGTGCATCGGGGCCGCGTCGTCGGCACCTGGGCGCATGCCGCCGCAACCAGGGGCACGCCGCCGGATCTGTTCGGCGATGGGCCCGACCCGGATGCCGTGGCATCCGCCCTCGCCCGCTTCACGCGCTTCGTCGACGGCTGGTCGCCACGTGGCGGCGGTGCTGGGCAAGTCACCGGGGTGTTGACACAATGAGGAGCGTGTCGAGCTACTTCCAGCGCGTGTCCGAGACCTCGTTCGAACCCACCGAGCACGTCGGCGGTGCATGGAACCCCGACGAGCAGCACATCGCGCCGGTGCTGGGGCTGCTCGCGCACCTGGTGGAGGTCGACCACGCCGCGCGCCGCACCGACGCGCCGCTGGTGATCGCGCGGGCGAGCTACGACATCCTGGGCGTGATCCCGATGGCTGCCTTCGAGGTGGCGACGCGCGTGGTGCGACCCGGGCGCACGATCGAGCTGATCGAGGCGACGCTGAGTCATGGTGGCCGGACTGCCGTGACCTTGCGGGCATGGATGCTGCAGCAGAGCGATACCTCGGCGGTGCAGGGCAGCCCTCTGCCGCACCTGCCCGCCGTCGAGTCGTTCGCGCCGTGGTCCGCGGCCGAGGTCTGGCCAGGCGGCGCGATCCGCTCGATCGACGCCCGGCGCGAGGCCGCCGGCACAGGTCGCGCGCGCTGCTGGATACGGCCCCGGCATCCGCTGCTCGCCGATGAGACGATCTCGTCACGGGCACGGATGCTGGGAATGGTCGACTTCGCCAACGGCATCGCCACGCGGGTCGCGCCCGAGCAAGCGCTCTATCCCAACATCGACCTCACCGCGAGTGTCTTCCGTGAGCCGGTCGGGGAGTGGTTCGGCCTGGACACCTCTGTGTCGTTCGGAGCGGATGGCATCGGGCTCACCGAGTCCGTTCTCAGCGACGCATCGGGCCCCTTGGGCACCTCGTCGCAGACGCTGACCATTCGTCTGCGGTGAGTCTCCGAGATCGCTGCTGACCGGCATCCGGCAGAGCAGCGGATGCTACTCGCCGGCGTGCCGGTCGAGGAACGAGTAGACCTCATTCTCGTCGACACCCGGGAACGCGCCGCGGGGAGCGGCGAGAACATGTGGGTGTGCACGCGGGCGCTCGGCCAGGCACGGCCCTCCCAGCGCTGTGAGACGGTCGCCGGTGCCCGGCGGCAGCACGCCTCGTCGGGGCAGGTCGACTGCGCGCGGTGCGAGGTCTCGCGACCCCGCCACCAGCGGGCGTCGTCGAATGGCACGCCTGCCGTGATCGAGAAGCCGCCCGAGGCGGTGGATCCCGTCTGCGTCGCGCACCAGAACGTGCCCGAAGGGGTGTCGGTGTACTGGTAGTGCTCGGTGGTGCGGTTGCGCTGCTCGAAAGCGGCGCGCGCTGAGAACTTGCGGCATGCAGGCTGGCCCTCCACCGCGCCAGTGACATCCATCGGAAGGGTGAGGTCGTCGTTCTCGTACACCCGCGTGATCGCCCCATCCTCATCGACCCGCAGGAAGTGCAGGCGCATGTCGAGATGATGCGTCATGAGATTGGTCATACGCATGGCGGCGGCCTCGTGCGTGACGCCGAACGCATCGCGGAAATCCTCGACGGCGAGGTTGCGATCCTTCTTCGCCTGCTGCAGGAACGCGACCCCGGCCGTCTCGGGGATCAGGCAGCACGCGGCGAAGTAGTTGATCTCCAGCCGCTGCTGCAGGAAGTCAGCGTAGTCGGTGGGGCGGGTGTGTCCGAGCAGCCGGTGCGCCATGGCCTGCAGGGCCATGGATCGTAGCCCGTGCCCGCCGGGGATCGAGGCGGGTGGAAGATAGATGCGTCCATTGTCCAGGTCGGTGATGGATCGGGTCGAATGCGGCAGGTCGTCGACGTAGATCAGCTCGAACCCGAGTTTTTCGGCCATGATGCTCACCGTGCGGTGCGTGAGGGCCCCCGAGACATGCCCTGCGGCCTTCAACTGCTTCTCGGCGAGGGACTCGATCTCGGGGAGGTAGTTCGACTTGGCGCGCATGGTGAGGCGCAGCTCGGTATTGGCCCGCCGGGCTTCCTCGGGGGTGGCGATCGCCTCACGCTCCCGACGGTGCAGTTCTCGGTGCAGCCCGAGGACGGCCTCGATGGTCTCGTCGCTCATGCTCTTCGACACGCGGACAGGGGCGATGCCCAGCTGCCGGAACACCGGGCTCGCCTGCGCGCGATCCAGCTCGATCTCCAGCGCCGCGCGGTGATTCGGCGGCTCACCCGAGATGAGGTCGGCGACATCGGTGTTGCATGCCTGCGCGATCGCCTGCAGCAGTGAGAGCTTCGGTTCGCGCTTGCCGTTCTCGATCAGACTCAGCTGCGAACCCGCGATCCCGACCAGGGAACCGAGCTCGTCGAGAGTGAAACCCTTCTTCGTGCGATGGTGCCGGATGCGATGTCCGAGAGTGCTGAGTTCGAGTCCGCTTGTCGCCATTCCTTGAGCATACCCGAAAGAAATGAGCTTCTTTCCCAGCGAAACGACCGAAAGCATGGCGAAAGTGTGCGGAAGATGGATGTATCGCATCCGTCTTCCCAAGGAGCAGACATGGCTATGGCTGACACCTACGTCCACAGCATTCCGTCCGTCGCCCCCGTGCGCAGCCTCGGGGACGTGCCGGCCTACGACACTCCGGCGATGGCGGAGCTGCGCGCGTGGGTCGACGGCATCGCCGCGCTCACGCAGCCCGACCGCGTGCACTGGGTCGACGGGTCGCGCGCCGAGAACGATGCGATCCTGCGTCAGCTCGTCGACGAGGGCAAGATCATCAAGCTCAACCCCGAGTGGCGTCCGGGCTCGTACCTCGCCCGCTCGCACCCCAGTGACGTCGCCCGCACCGAGGCGCGCACCTTCATCGCATCCGAGAAGGAAGAGGATGCCGGCCCCACGAACAACTGGGCGGATCCGGCCGAGATGCACGCCACCATGGATCGGGTCTTCGCCGGCTCGATGCGGGGCCGCACCATGTACGTGATCCCGTTCTCGATGGGTCCCGTCGGCGGCAAGCTCTCGCACATCGGGGTGCAGGTGACTGACAGCGCGTACGCCGTCGCCTCCATCAACATCATGACCCGCGTCGGCGACGCGGTCACCCGGCGCATCGCTGAGGGTGCGCCGTGGGTGCGGACGGTGCACTCGGTGGGTGCGCCCCTGGAGCCGGGCGAGGTCGACGTGGAGTGGCCGTGCAACGACGAGAAGTACATCGTGCACTTCCCGGACACTCTCGAGGTGTACTCCTACGGATCCGGTTACGGCGGGAACGCCATCCTCGCCAAGAAGTGCTTCGCGCTGCGCATCGCCTCGGTGATCGCCAGGGATGAGGGCTGGCTCGCCGAGCACATGCTGCTCATCCGCGTCACCGATCCGAAGGGCAGGGCCTACCATGTCGCGGCGGCGTTCCCTTCGGCGTGCGGCAAGACGAACCTCGCCATGCTGCGCCCGACCATCCCGGGCTGGTCCGTGGAGACCCTCGGCGATGACATCGTCTGGATCCGCCCCGGTGCGGACGGGCGCATGTACGCGATGAACCCCGAGGCGGGCTTCTTCGGCGTCGCGCCCGGCACGGGTGAATCGACCAACGTCACCGCCGTCGAGACGCTGTGGGGCAACACGATCTTCACGAACGTCGCACTGCGCCCGGATGGCGACGTGTGGTGGGAGGGTCTGACGGACACTCCGCCGGCGAACCTCATCGACTGGCAGGGCAACCCGTGGACGCCCGAGTCGGGTCGCCCGGCCGCGCACCCGAACTCCCGCTTCACCGTCTCTGCCGCGCAGTGCCCGCAGATCTGCGAGGACTGGGAGTCGCCCGAGGGTGTCGCACTGGATGTCATTCTGTTCGGCGGTCGCCGTGCGAGCAATGTGCCGCTCGTGGTCGAGGCGACCGACTGGACGCACGGCGTCTTTCTCGGCTCGACCATCTCGTCCGAGCGCACGGCCGCCGCTGAAGGAACGGTCGGGGAGCTGCGCCGCGACCCGTTCGCGATGCTGCCGTTCTGCGGCTACAACATGGGCGACTACTTCGGCCACTGGTTGCAGGTCGGTCGCACGCTGCGGTTCGACCGCGCGCCGCGCATCTTCCAGGTGAACTGGTTCCGCCGTGGTGAGGACGGCCGCTTCCTCTGGCCCGGGTTCGGCGACAACTCTCGGGTGATCGACTGGATCATCCGTCGGATCTCCGGCGAGGTGGGCGCCGTCGACAGCCCGATCGGCCGGCTGCCCCGTCGCGAGGATCTCAACCTCGAGGGGCTCGAGATCACGGATGCCGATCTCGACGAGCTCTTCGACGTGGATGTCGACGCCTGGCAGGCCGAGGCCGACTCGACGGAGGAGTTCTACAAGATCTTCGGCGACAGGCTTCCCGCCGCGTTGCGCAGCGAGCTGGATGCGCTGCGGTACCGGCTCTCCACTGCGCGCTGAGCGCCGTTCTCGGCTGTCGAGGTGTTGGCGGTATTTTCCACAGGGTTTATTGTGGATAAATACCACGACTGTGGACAACGACACGAGATCGGAGCGACATGAGCATCGCAGCACGCACGGCCACCACCACCTGGGACGGCACTCTGGCAGCCGGCACCGGAACCTTCGGCTCCACCAGCAGCGGAGCGCTGGATGGCCAGCAGGTGACCTGGGGTTCGCGCACCGAGGCGCCGGCGGGCAAGTCCAGTCCTGAGGAGCTGCTGGCCGCCGCACACTCCTCGTGCTTCTCGATGGCGCTGGCCCTCACGCTCGGAGAGCACAAGACGCCGCCGCAGCAGCTCGTCGTCACCAGCGAGGTGACACTCGATGAGGTCGACGGCGCCCCGACGATCACGACCTCGGCGATCACGGTGCGCGCTATCGTTCCCGGTGTGGACGCCGTCACGTTTGCATCCATCGTCGACGAGGCCGCCAAGCTCTGCCCGGTCTCGCGACTGTTCGCCGGAGCCACGATCACGGTCGACGCCCAGCTGGCGGACTGATGACCGAGGGGATGGCGCTGGCGGAGGCGCTGACGGTAGAGCATCGCGCGATCGACGACGGTATCGAGGCGTTCCTCGGCGACGAGGGCGACCCGCAGGCGCTGCGCGATGCGATGCTCGCCCTCCGCCGGCACATCTACCTCGAGGAGGTGTTCCTGTTCCCGCCGCTCAAGCCCACGATGATGATGCCGATCTTCGTCATGCTGCGCGAGCACGGTGAGCTGTGGCGCGCCATGGACGGAGTGGATGCCGCCGTCACCGCCGGAGAGGATGCCGACGCCGCATGTCGCGACCTTCTCGTGCTGCTGGACGAGCACAACAAGAAGGAGGAGCCGATCGTCTACCCGCGTGCCGACGCGGACCTGGACGATGAGGTGCGCGCCGAGCTCGCGGATTTCCTGCGCGACGGCACCTACCCCGAGGGCTGGGTCTGCGAGCAGGCCTGACCTTCGCGGAGAGTGCTCAGACCAGCAGCTGGTGCCTCGCCAGGTCGCGGTACAGCGGCACCTCGTCGACGAGTTCGGAGTGCGTGCCCTGGCCGACCACGGCGCCGTCCTGCAGCACCACGATGAGGTCGCTGTCCACCACGGTGGACAGCCGGTGCGCGATCACGATCAGCGTGCGGTCGGCGGCGGCGGCGTCGATGGCCTCCCGCATCCGCTGCTCGTTGACGCCGTCCAGCGACGACGTGGATTCGTCCAGCAGCAGGATCGGCGCCTCGGTCAGCAGTGCTCGTGCGATGGCGAGGCGCTGGCGCTCGCCGCCGGAGAGCATCACACCGTCTTCGCCGACCGGGGCCTGAAGGCCCAGCGGGTTGCGTTCGAGCACGTCGCCGAGGTTCACCGAGCGCAGCGCCCGCTCGCAGTCGGCATCCGTGGCATCCGGTGCAGCCAGCCGCAGATTCTCGGCGAGTGTGCCGGCGAGGGTCGGCGCATCCTGCTCCACATAGCCGAACTGCGCGCGCAGCTGCTGGCGCGGGTACGTGCGCACGTCGTGACCGGCCAGCCGGATCGATCCGCCGGTGGGGTCGTAGAAGCGCTCGACCAGCGAGAGGATCGTGCTCTTGCCTGCGCCGCTGGGGCCGACCAGCGCGACCCGGGCGCCGCGCGGCACCGCGAAGGAGACCCCTTGAGCACATCGCGGTCGACCTCGGTGGTGGCAGCCTCGGCGGCCTCCAGGTGCGCGTCGGCCAGCACGTTCCGAGCTTCTTTCGCCGCTGCTTCGCGGGCGGCGACGACGGCGTCGGGGTAGCGGAACCGTACATCGCGGAACTCCAGGGCCGGCGAGCCTGCGACCGGGGCAGAGGTGACTGCGGCATCCGATTCGTCGTGCTGGGTCTCGGTGGGCAGGTCGAGGATCTCCTGGATGCGGCCGAGCGCACCGAGCGCCTGGTTGACCGAGGTGATCGCGCCGAAGGCCTGCCCGAGCGGCATCACCAGCATGAACAGGAACATGATGAAGGTGACCAGGGACGCGATGCTCAGCGCCCCGGATGCCACACGGAATCCGCCGACCCCGAGCACCACCAGCAGGGAGACCTGCAGGGCGATACCGGCGACCGGCACCACCATCGAGGAGATCTTCGCGATCCGCACGCCCAGGCCGTACGCCTCTCCGGCCAGGTCGTCGACGGCCGCGGTCTCGCGCTCAGTGGCGCCGGATGCGCGCACGGTGCGGATGGAGGAGATCCCGCGCTCGATGCCGGAGGCCAGTTCGCCCACCTTCTGCTGCTGGGCGGCGGATGCGGTGCGGATACGTCCGCTGAGCGTGACGACCAGTGCGACCGAGGCGCCGATCACGAGCACGATCAGCACGAGCAGCAGCGAGTCGATGACGAGCATGGCGATCAGTGCCCCGACGAACAGGATCGCACCGCCGACGGCATCCGCCAGTCCCTGCGTGAGCACGGCGTACAGCAGCGTCGTATCGGTGCCCACGCGCGAGACGAGGTCGCCGGTGCGGCGGGAGTCGAACTCGCTGATCGGCAGGTGCAGGATGCGGGCGATGAGCTGTCGCCGGCTGGAGTACACCACGGCGGTTCCGGTGCGCTGCAGCAGGTAGTGCTGATAACCGGAGATCACGGATGCGACGATCACCAGCCCGATCAGCAGCCAGACCAGCGCGCCGAGCGCCTGATCGTGCTGCACCCGGTCGATGACCTGACCGACGAGCAGGGGCTGCGCCAGTGAAGCGGCAGCGCCGACGATGCTGAGCGCGGTGGCTCCGACCAGCACCTTCTTGTGCTCGAGCAGGAAGGGGAGCAGCTGGCGGAACGTGGCGCGCGGGCCGTCCTGCTGCGCACCGCGCCCGCGGCGGCGTGCTGTCGCCGTGCGAGCCATGGGGACCTCGTTCTTGAGGGAAGTGTTGCGTGGGGACCCTCTATTGTCTGCCGAACTTCTTATGTGCCGCCTGTCTGGTTACGCCCAAAGCGCTCGCGATGGCCTGCCACGAGTAGCCGGCGAGCCGTGCGCGGCGCACCTGGGCCTCCTCTGCACGAGCGATCTCGCGGCGGATGCCGGCGAGGCGGTGCAGCTCGGCGAGCGGTTCACCGGCCGGATCGGTGGCGAGGGCGGTGCGATCGATCATGTCTGTCAATCTAGGTTGACATCCTTCGTTTGTCAACCTGTTTTGACGCGCTGGCTGCGATGCTCAGGTCTACGGTCAGTCCCCGTCGCACTTTCTGCCGCCGGGACACGGCTGGAAGCGACAAAAAGTGCGACGGGAACGGGCATCATGGACGGATGCTGATTCCACCGAAAACCCAGCCCGGTGACCGTGTCGCAGTGCTCTCGCCCGCCTTCGCCGCACCGGCGGAGGGCCCCACGATCCATGATCGGGCGATGCGCCGGCTGACAGAGCTCACCGGTCTGGTACCGGTGGAGTACCCGACCACGAGACTGCTCGACGCGAGCGCCGAGGCGCGAGCGGCCGACGTGAATGCGGCGTTCGCTGATCCGAGCATCCGCGGCATCCTCGCCACGATCGGCGGTGACGACCAGATCCTCGTGACCCCGCACCTGGACCCGTCGCTCGCGCTCGCCGACCCGAAGCCGTTCCTCGGCTTCAGCGACAACACGAACTTGCTGAACTGGCTGTGGCGGAACGGGATCGCAGCCTTCCACGGCGGTTCCACCCAGCTGCACCTCGGCGCCGGCCCGGCTGTCGACGACATCCATCTGCGCTCGCTGCGTGCCGCGCTGCAGGAGGGCGGGAAGATCGAGCTCACCGAGCCGGGAGAGTCCGAGGACTTCGGCCGGCATTGGGACGACCCCGCAGCCCTCGCCGAGTTCGGCGACCGCGAACCGGCCGAACCGTGGACGTGGGCGGGGCTGGCGAAGAAGGTCACCGGACGCACCTGGGGCGGCTGCCTCGAAGTGCTCGACCAGCTCGCGCTCGCCGATCGGCTCCCGTCGAACGAGGAGCTCGCCGGCGGCATCCTGCTGCTGGAGACCAGCGAGCGACTGACTGCCGCCGATGTCGTCACCGAGCAGCTGCGCGCGTACGGCGAGCGCGGCCTGCTCGGCGCGTTCTCGGGTGTGCTCGTCGCGCGCCCGCCGGTGAGTTCGTTCGACGTGATGCCCCCGGCGGGGGAGCGGGCCCGACTCCGCACCGCTCAACGCGACGCCGTGATCGAGCAGGTCCGCCAGTACAACCCGGATGCCGTCGTCTGCGTCGGCGTGCCCTTCGGGCACACCCGCCCGCAGTGGATCCTGCCCTACGGCGGCGAGCTGATGATGGACGGCGAGACGCGCACGGTGCGCGCCGCGTACTGACGGAAGCGGTCGGAGGAGCCCTTCGACTGGATTTACTCCGACAGCCCGTGCTCGGCCAGCCACGTCTTTGCGACCGTGGTGGGGACCCGCAGCAGCCAGGCATCCGTCAGCATCTCGCGCAGCAGCTGCTCATCGATCGACTCCAGCCGCGTCAGCACGGCGGGGAAGCCGTCGAAGTGCGGGGTGGTGAAGAAGATCTCGGGATACGTCTCCAGCGCGGCCGCCTTCGCCTGCTCCCCTTCAACACGGATGCCGATGACCACGCCGTCCGGCCATTGTCTGCCCAGGGCGGCGAGCTGCTCCAGATCGCGCTTGCGCGGCGGCCGTTCCCAGGCCACCATTCCCGCGGTCGTCCGCCAGCACGGTCCGCCGCTGTGTCCGTTGACCTTCTCCACGACGCGTGGGAAGCCCATCGCGATCCGGCGCACATCCTCGATCGTCGCCATGCCGACAGCGTACGCGCCGACCCCTTCGTGCGACACCGCGTCTGCACGTCACATCCGCACGCGGTGCGGCGTCGTCAGTCCTTCGCCCGTCCGGTGCCGAGGTAGGCCTGGATGATGTCGTCGTCGGCCAGCAGCGCATCCGAGGCACCGGAGCGCACGATCTCGCCGTTCTGCAGGATGTGCCCCTCCTGGGCCGCCTGCAGGGCGCGGCGGGCGTTCTGCTCCACCAGCAGCACGGTCGTTCCGCCGGCGAGCACCTCGTCGATCACGGCGAACACCTCGTTGACGATCTTGGGGGCGAGCCCCATCGAGGGCTCGTCCATCAGGATCAGCTTCGGGCGCGCCAGCATGGCGCGGGCGATGGCGAGCATCTGCTGCTCGCCGCCCGACAGCGAGCCGGCCGGCAGCTTGCGGCGTTCGCCCAGCACGGGGAAGCGCTGGTACATCTCGTCGATGGCGGATGCCGATCCCGACGTGTGCGAGCGGGCACCCATCTGCAGGTTCTCGGCGATCGACATGGTTCCGAGGATCTGCCGGCCCTCCGGCACCTGTACCAGGCCCCGGGGGACCAGACTGTGCGACCTGGTCCTGGTGATGTCCGAGCCCTCGAACAGGATCGTGCCGGCCGACGGGCGCACGATCCCGGAGATCGCGTTGATGATCGACGACTTGCCGGCACCGTTCGCGCCCACCAGCGTCACCAGCGTGCCCGCGGCGACATCGAAGGAGATGCCGCGCACGGCCTGCACGCGCCCGTACGACACGCACAGATCCTGCACGCTCAGCAGCGGCTCACTCATGGCTCTCCTCCGCAGCTCCCAGGTACGCCTCGATCACGCGCTCATCGGCGGAGATGTCCGCAGGGGCGCCGTCGGCGAGCACCTCCCCGAAGTTCAGCACGATGATGTGATCGCAGGTGTCCAGCACCATGCCGACGTTGTGCTCGATGAAGATGATCGTCAGCCCGTCGGCGGCGAGGTCCTTGATCAGCGCGCTGAGTCCATCGGCCTCGACGTGGTTCATGCCCGCCGCGGGTTCGTCCAGGATCAGCAGCGAGGGATCCGCGGCGAGTGCGCGGGCGATCTCCAGCCGCCGCTGATCGCCGTAGGACAGGCCCTTCGCGGTGGTGTTCGCCTTGTCGAGCAGCCCCACCCGGTCCAGGCAGCGGGCGGCGTGCGCGAGGGCGATGCGCTCGTCACGACGGGCCGAGGGCAACCAGATCAGGCGGCGCAGGAACGTCGGCTTGGCGACGACATGCGCGCCGATGAGCACGTTCTCCAGCGCGGTGAGCCGATTGAACAGCTTGGAGTGCTGGAAGGTGCGGGTGACGCCGGCGGCGGCGATCTTGTGCACCGGGGTGCGGCCGATCGGCTTGCCCAGCACCGTGGCAGCGCCGGAGGACGGCGGGATGAGCCCGCTGATCATGTTCACAAGGGTGGTCTTGCCCGCACCGTTGGGTCCGATCAGTCCGACCACCTCGCCGCTGCGCACGGTGAGGTCCACTCCGCGTACGGCGTGCACGCCGCCGTACTCCTTCGCCAGGCTCTTCAGCTCGACGACCACCTCTCCCGGCACCGGGTGGGTTCGCAGGGCGAGCTGCGCGGCATCCGTCTGCAGCGACGCGACGTCGACCTTCTGACGGCGCCGCGGGATCAGGCTCGCGATGCCGCCGGGCAGATAGAGGATGACCAGCAGCAGCAGCAGGCCCGAGATGAACGGCCGGATCCAGCCGGCCTCGATGCCGATGGTGCGCTGGATCTCGGGCAGCAGGGTCTGGAATCCGCTGCCCAGGATCGGGCCGACGAAGTTCGCCGTGCCGCCGACCACAGCAGTGACCAGCCCGTCGATCGCCGTGCTGAAGCCGAAGTCCTCGGGCGCGACCAGCCGCACGTAGTACGCCCACATCACGCCGTACAGGCCCGCCAGCACACCGGCGGCGACGAAGGCCGAGAGCCGGTGCCCACCGACGTTGATGCCGATCGAGCGCGCGGCGAGCTCATCCTCGCGGATGGCCTCCAGCGCGCGCCCGTAGCGGGAGCGGCTCTGCCGTGCGAACCAGTAGGTCACCAGCGCCAGCACGCCCCACGCCACCACCGGTGTGAGGGTCTTCGGCACCGACATGCCCTGCGCACCGCCGGTCCACTCCGAGTTGAGCAGGAAGATGCGGATCGCCTCGGCGAACCCGAGCGTCGCGATCGCGAGGTACACCCCGCGCAGCTTCATGGTCGGCAGTCCCAGGATCACCGCGGCGATGGCGCCGACCACCATCCCGACCACCATCGCGAAAAGCAGCGTCGGGATCGGACCCCACTGGGCGGGCGGGGGAGTCAGGGCAGCGGCGGTGAAGCCGGCGACACCGGCGAAGCCCGCCTGCGCCAGGCTGAGCTGGCCGGCGACGAGCACCGCGTAGAACGAGAACGCGAAGACGCCGTTGAGCGCGATGAAGACGAGGGTCGATTCGGTGAACAGCATCAGACCTCACGCACCTTGCGCTTGCCGAACAGCCCCTCGGGCCGCACCAGCAGGATGACGAACAGCAGTGCGAACGCGATGAGGTCACGCCAGCTGGAGCCGATGTACTGGATCGCGAACACCTCGGCGATACCGAGGATGAGACCGCCCACCAGCGAGCCCGACAGCGACCCCATCCCGCCGACGATGATGACGGCGAGCCCCTTCAGCTCGATCGCGCTGCCCATTCCCAGCTGCGCACTGTTCACGTTCAGCGCGAACAGCACACCCGCCACCGCGCCGAGCGCTGTGGAGATCGCGAAGGTCAGCGCGGTCACCCGGTCGACATTCACGCCGAGCACGCGCGCCGCGGTCGGGTTCTCGGCCACGGCGCGCATCGACCGGCCCAGCGGGGAGCGCTGCACGAGCAGGCTCAGCGCGATCATCAGACCCAACGACACCGCCAGGATGATGATCTGCAGCCAGCTGGCCGTCAGATCACCGAACTCCAGGGCGTCCTCGGGGATCGTGCCGACCGGGAACCTCCTGGTGTTCGGGCCGAACACGGCCTGCAGCAGCGCCACGATCATCCCGGCCATCGCGATCGACGAGATCAACCCGGCGAAGTGCGCATCGGGCCGGTCCTTGAGGGGACGGAACGCGATGCGCTCGATGAGCAGCCCCATGACCGCGCCGAACGCGAACACGAGGATCAGCACCAGCCACAGCGGCAGGTCGAAGGCTTCTGTCAGCCAGATGCCCACGAACGCCGAGGCGGCGAACACGGAGGGATGGGCCAGATTCAGTCGATCCAGGATGCCGAACACCAGCGTGAAGCCGATGGCGAACAGCGCGTAGATCGAACCGAGGAACAGGCCGTTCAGCAGCTGCTGCAGCATGGAGGCTCCCGGCGGGTCGTCGGATGGGGCGGTTCAGAACGGAACGGTCAGTTCAGAACCGCGAACTTGCCGTCCTCGACGATCTGCACGACGGCGTTGTGCTCGGCGTCGCGGTCGGAGTTGATCGTCAGCGAACCCAGCGGCGTCTTCAGATCCTTCACCTGCGTCAGCCCGTCCTGGATGTCGGTGCGCTCGCCGGAGCAGTTGGCGCGGACCGCGTAGTCGAGAACCTTCAGGCCGGTGTATGCCTGCGCGGCGAACTGATCGGGGCCGGAGCCGTACTCGTCCTCGTAGGCCTTCATGAACGCGGTGTTCTCGGGGCTGTCCGATGCGGAGTTCCATGCGGCGCCGACGATGACGCCCTCGGCGGCGTCACCGGCGTCCTTCATCAGCTGCGGGTTGTTGAAGCCGTTGCCGCCGATGATCGGAGCATCGATTCCCAGCTCACGGGCCTGGGTCACCAGCGGGATCGCCGCCTCGATGAGCGCCGAGACGACGATGGCGTCGGGCTTCTTCTCCTTCGCCGCCGTCAGCAGGCTGCGGAAGTCGGTGTCCTTCACCGAGAACTTCAGGGTGTCGGCCACGTCGACGCCCTCATCCTCGAGAGAGGCGGCCATCACCTTGTAGCCCGACTCGGTGAACGCGTCGTCGTTGCTGTACATCACCACGACGTTCTTCAGGCCGAACTTCTCGGTGGCGGCCTTGATGGTCTGCGGGATGACCTGGCCCTCGGTCAGCGAGTCGCGGAAGATGAAGTCGCCCTGTGCGGTGATCCCGTCGGCAGTGTTCGAGATGGCCAGCACGGGCATCCCGCCCTCCTGCGCGATCGGCTGGGCCTGGAAGGCGGTGTTCGACAGGGTGGGTCCGATCACGGCGCTGGTGCCGTCGGAGACGAAGTTCTCGAAGACGCCGATGGCCTGCTTGGGGTCGGTGCCGTCGTCCTCGATCTTCAGGTCGTACTTCACGCCGTCCTCGGCGTTGATGTCCTTGAGTGCGAGCTTGAGGCCGTTCTGCTGGGACTCGCCGTAGCTGGCGGCGGCGCCGGTGAGGCTGAGCGCCGCGCCCAGGGGCACGGTGCCCTCGATCGTGCAGGTGTCGCCCGAGCCGCTGCCCTTCAGGCTGCCGCTCGCGTCGCCGCCGCCGTTGCCGCCGTCACCGGTGGCGCTGCAGCCGGCGAGGAGCAGGACGGATGCCGAGAGCAGAGCGGCGTTGCGGAACATCTTGCGCATGTGAACCTCCGTGATCGTCGAGGCGCACGGTGTGAATGATGTGGGTCGCCCTGGTGCCGGGCTGTCCCGGCAGGGCCGGAACCACCTGCGTTCACACCGTCAGCCTCGACCATGGACGGCGCGGGAGCGCAGATGAATCGATCATACGCGCGCGGGAATGCCCCTTCCGCACCGCCGCGCGGATGGGGCCGCGCGGGATGGATCAGTGCCAGAGCAGGCCGATGCCGGCGTTGACCAGGGTGAGCACTCCCACACCCCAGAACAGCACCGACGGTACGGTCTCGTTGCGCTTCTGCCGCGCAATGCCGATGCCGATGAACGCTCCGATGATCAACAGCACCACCAGCTTGACGGTGATCTTGATGTAGAAGCTCGCGCCAGGCGTCCAGCTGATCCCCCAGGGGGCAGCGAGGGCCAGTCCCGCGATCGCGGCGATCGCGACACCGTAGTTCATCAGTGCGGTGAACTGCTTCTTGCCGCCGAAGGCCTGAGCGGCCCAGGCTCCGAACAGCACCGCAAAGCCGATGATGTGGACGAAGACGACGATCTGACGGAGGGTTTCCATGACCCCAGGCTAGCCAGGAACGTGCCCGGGCGAAATCTGATACCGGCCGACGACGGCGAACGCGCTTCAGCCGCGCAGCTCGGTGATCACCCGTGCCAGGCGCAGCGCGGCATCCGCGGCCTCGGCGCCCTTGTCCTCCTTCGAGCCCGGCAGGCCGGCACGGTCCAGACCCTGCTGCTCGTCGTCGAGGGTGAGTACGCCGAAGCCGACCGGCTTTCCGGCATCCAGAGCCACCCGCGTCAATCCGTCCGTGGTCGCTGCGGACACGTACTCGAAGTGCGGCGTGCCGCCCCGGATGATCACGCCCAGTGCCACCACGGCATCCGCTCCTCCGGCGAACGCGGCCTGCGCGGCCAGCGCCAGCTCGAAGGAGCCGGGCACGCGCACCACGGAATGTGCGGCGCCGGCGGCATCCAGCGTGCGCTGGGCGCCGGCGATGAGTCCGTCGGTGATGGTCTCGTGCCAGGTGCCGGCGATGATCACGACCTGCAGGCCGCTCCCGTCGACGGGGGCGAGGGGGTGGGTGCTCCGGCGCCGCTCATGCGTGGTCCTTTCCGCTTGCGAGTGCTGCGGCCAGTTCGGTCTCGCCGATGATGTGGCCCATGCGATCGCGCTTGGTCTCGAGATACTGGTGGTTGTTCGGGCCGACACCGACGATCAGCGGCACCTGCTCGACCACATCGAGTCCGAGCTCGCGCAGCTTGTCGACCTTGTCGGTGTTGTTGGTCAGCAGGCGCACCTTCGAGATCCCGAGGTCGGCGAGGATGCCTGCTGCGGCGGCGTATTCACGGGCGTCGGCGGGCAGGCCGAGTGCGAGATTGGCGTCGACGGTGTCGAGCCCGTCCTCCTGCAGACTGTAGGCGCGCAGCTTGTTGATCAGGCCGATGCCGCGTCCCTCATGGCCGCGCATGTACACGACCACGCCGCCGTCCTCGGCGATCATGTCCAGTGCCGCCTGCAGCTGCGGCCCGCACTCGCATTTCTGTGACCCGAACGCCTCACCGGTCAGGCACTCGGAGTGCACGCGCACCAGCGCGGTCTCGCCGGGGGTGCCCGAGACGACCGCGATGTGATCCGTGCCGGTGACGCGATCCTTGTAGGCGAGGAACCGGAAGGCACCGTGCGAGGTCGGGACATTCGCATCGGCGCGCAGGCTCACCCTGCGCTGCGTCTTCTGCGCGGCGCAGGCGTCGTCGTCGCGCGGGTCGGTCTCGTTCAGGTGCACGATGAGCTGCTCGATCGTGATCACCGGGACGCTCTCGCGCTCACCGAGCTCGAGCAGCCCGGGAAGGCGCATCATGCTGCCGTCGTCGGCGACGACCTCGGCGATCGCGCCGACCGGCTGGAGGCCGGCCAGATTCATCAACTCGACGGCGGCCTCGGTGTGACCGCCGCGTTGACGCACGCCGCCGTCCACAGCGCGCAGCGGCAGGATGTGCCCGGGCCGGATGACGCTCGTCGCGGTCGACTGCGGGTTCGCGAGCACGTTCAGCGTGAGGGCACGATCGTGGGCGCTGATACCGGTGGTCACGCCTTCGGCGGCGTCGACGCTGACCGTGTAGGCGGTGGAACGGGCATCCTCGTTGCTCTCCACCATGGGCGGCAGGTTCAGGCTGTCGGCCAGGTCCGCGGGCATGGGCGCACAGATCAAGCCCGAGGTCCAGCGCACCATCCAGGCCATCACCTCGGGGGTGGCGAGCTCGGCCGAGATGATGATGTCGCCCTCGTTCTCACGGTTCTCGTCGTCGGCGACGATCACCGGTCTGCCGGCGCGCAGCGCCTCGAGTGCGTCGTCGATGGTGGCAAGGCTCATCGCGAGCCTCCTTCCGGAAGGGTGCGGAACGCGAGGAGGCGCTCCACGTGTCGGGCGAGGATGTCGGTCTCGAGGTTCACCGGGTCGCCGGGGGCGAGGTCGCCGAGGGTGGTGGACTGCAGGGTCTCGGGGATGAGCGAGACCTCGAACCAGGGCCGCGCGGCATCCGGATCCGACACGGCGCTGACCGTCAGCGAGGTGCCGGCGACGCTGATCGAGCCCTTGTCGACCACCAGCGGCGCGAGCTCGGCCGGCAGCGAGAATCGCAGCACCCGCCACTGCTCGCCGGGGCGCACCTCCTGCACGGATCCGGTGCCGTCGACGTGGCCCTGCACGATGTGCCCGCCCAGGCGCGCCCCCACCGGCATCGCCTTCTCGATGTTGACACGCGTGCCGACCTGCACAGTGCCGAGCGCCGAGACATCGAGGGTCTGCTTCATGACATCCGCGTCGAAGGTGTCGGAAGTCGAGCCGACCACGGTCAGGCACACGCCGCTGACCGCGATGGACTCGCCGTGCACGGCATCCGACGCGGCCTTCGGCGCACGCACGGTGAGCCGCCAGCCGTCTCCGGACGGCGTGATCGCGGCGATCTCGCCGATCTCCTCGATGATTCCGGTGAACATCAGCTTCCTTCTTCCAGAGCAGACGGGTGGGCGACCGCGAGCAGGTCGTCGCCGAGCGGCAGCCATTCGTCGATCGTGAGCCGACGCGCGTCGGCGATGCTCGCCACGCCGAGGTCGGTGAGCGCCATGCGCTCGCCGCCCAGCAGCACGGGGGCGATGTAGGCGAGCACGGTGTCGGCGAGGCCGGCGGTGACGAAGGCGCTGGCCAGGGTCGGCCCGCCTTCGACGAACACACGCTGCACGCCCTGCTCGCGCAGATCGTCCAGCACGGCCGCCAGATCGTGCGTGGGGTAGAACAGCGGCGAGTGCGGATGCCGATGCACAGCGGCATCCGCCGGAGTCGGGCGTGAGCCGATCACGACCGGGACGGGCTGGTGGGGGAGCAGCGTGTCGCCGTCGCGGGCGGTGAGCGATGGGTCATCGGCGAGCAGGGTGCCCGTGCCCACGACGATCGCGTCGGCGAGTGCGCGGCGGCGGTGCACGTCGGTACGTGCGGCTGGCCCGGTGATCCACTGGCTGCTGCCGTCGGATGCCGCGGCCCGACCGTCCAGGCTCTGCGCCCACTTCACGGTGACGTGCGGGCGCCCCAGCCGCTGCACGGCGAGCCAGTCGCTGAGCTGGGCACGAGCGGCATCCGCCTGTTCGCCCGCGACGACGTCGACGCCGGCGGCGCGCAGACGGTCCGCACCACCGCTGGACGCCTCGCCCGGATCGTCCAGTGCATACACGACGCGGGCGATCCCCGCGTCGATGAGCGCCTGGGCGCACGGTCCGGTGCGGCCGACATGGTTGCAGGGCTCGAGGGTGACGACCGCCGTCGAACCCTGCGCCGCATCGGGAGTGAGCCGGGAGAGCGCATCCACCTCGGCGTGCGGTGTGCCGGCACCGTGATGCCATCCCTCTGCGATCGGTTCGCCTGTGGCAGAGAGGAAGACCGCGCCGACCTGCGGATTCACCCCACGGGGCCCGTTGAGCGCGAGCGAGAGGGCGCGCCGCATCGCGTCGCGTTCTGCGCCGGTCGCTGGCATCGGTCATCTCTCTCTGGATTCCCGGGGCCGGCGGCACGCATCGACGGCGTCGCCCGTGCTGCCTCTCCTCCGGACTAGCGAGGATCTCCCTCGCATCACCGTCGGTCCCGGAATTCCACCGGATCGGCGCCTGTGACCAGGCGTTCGCGGACTGTCACCGCCGGTTCGGATTCTCACCGACCCCGGAGCACGTTATTGCTCCGAGTCTACTCAACGCGGCGCCGCAGGATTCATTCCCCGTCACAATCGTCGAGTCAGGGGCCCAGGAGCGAGGCGGGGATCACGGCAATGCCATCCGCGCGGCGGTAGGCGGCAGGACCAGTGGTGATCACGACCGCGTCGGTGAGATATGGACCCATCCGCTCCTTCAGCCAGCGCAGATGATCGGAGCCTGTCCAAGTCGGCCGCTCCACATGAATCGAGTTGAGCCGCCCGGGTGGGGGTCTCTTACGCTACCGTTAGCAGGCGATCTGAGCTACCTTCAGCAGAACCTCTGATCGTCATTTCAGCAGGCGCGAGAGCCGTCGATCGGCCAGTTCCTTGCCGCCGGTCTGGCAGGTGGCGCAGTACTCCAGACTCCTGTCGGCGAAGAACACGCTGCGCACCGTGTCGCCGCATACCGGGCAGGGTTTCCCGCGCCGGGCGTGCACCCGGAACCCCGCGCGCTTGGCATCCTTCAACTCCGCAGGAGGCTTGCCCGACGCAACGGAGACGGCCTCGCGGAGCGTGTCCTGCATCGCCGCGTAGAGACGATCCACCGCGTCATCGTCGAGCTTGCCCGACGGTGCATAGGGCGACAGCCTCGCGACGTGCAGGATCTCGTCGGAGTAGGCGTTGCCGATTCCCGCGATGATGCTCTGATCGCGCAGCAGCCCCTTGATCTGCATCCGCCTTCCGGCGAGCAGCTCCGCGAAAGCGTCTCGCGTGAAAGCCGGGTCAAGAGGGTCAGGCCCCAGTCGCGCGATTCCCGGGATCTCCTGCGGGTCGCGCACCACGTACACGGCCAGTGACTTCTTCGTGCCCGCCTCGGTCAGATCGAACCCGCTGCCGTCATCGAGTGCGACGCGCAGTGCGATCGGACTGCGACCGGGCTTGATGAGCGTCGTCGGCAGCGTGTCGTACCACCGCAGCCATCCCGCCTTGGCGAGGTGGAAGATGAGGTGCAGGTCGTCGCACGCGACGTCGATGAACTTGCCGTGTCGCGCAGTGGCCGTGACAGCCGCGTTCTGCAGTGCGTGCACGGGTGGGTCGAAGGTCTTCAGTGCCGAGATGGACGCCACGCTGATACGTGTGACCGTGTGCCCGGTGGCGCGCTCGCCGAGGAATTCGACCAGTCCCTGCACCTCCGGCATCTCGGGCATGCAGACATCCTGTCACGCGGGTCGGACGAATCGCAGGGGATCGCACGAAACGCAGGAAGGATGCCGGCATCCGTTCCTGCGTTTCGTGCGGAATCCTGCAATCCGAGCGTCAGAGAATCGGCCAGTCCACGGGTGTGCGGTCGTCGGATGCCAGCAGGCCAGCGATCCAGCCGTCGTCGCGTCCTCGAGGACTGGTCAGCCCCTGGCGCACGGTTCCCTCGTACCGGAAGCCGAGCCCGCGGGCAGTGCGGGCGGACGAGACGTTGCCGACCACGGCGCGCCAGGCCAGTCGCGCTAGACCCAGCTCCCCGAATGCGAAGTCGATGACAGCACGACCCGCCTCGCCCACGACTCCCTGCCCGCGGTGTGCTGCGGTGCCCCAGTAGCCGATCTCGGCTTCTCCGCCATGCGGATGCTGTGTGATCCTGTGCAGGCCGATCATTCCCGCGAGCGCGTCGTCTCGGCGGATCGCCCACACGGTCTCGACGCCTTCCGTCCACCAGGATGCGACGAGACCGACGAACGCCTCGGCATCGTCGCGCGAATACGGGCTGGGCACGGTCGTCCAGCGCGACACCTCCGGATCCTGGCACGCGGCGGTGATCGCATCGAGGTCGGCTTCGGAGGGGATGCTGAGGACGAGACGCTGGGTGCGCAGGGCGACCGTTTCCATCGCACCAGCGTACCGTTTCCATCGCACCAGCGTAGGGGGCACAGGAACGTTCCCGATGTGCGTCGTCACCGGCCCGACAGCCGAGCTCTCCGCACTGTCGGGGCGGGTACAGCGCATCCGGACGCGCTGATCACGGCGACAGCCCACGCGCCGGGCCCGTAGACTTCTCCGGTGACTGTTCCGGGGATTCTGCGCGCCTTGGAAGAGGCGAACCTGTACCGTGACGCCCTCACCTGGGCGAAGACGGATGCCGAGATCTCGGCGGTGGACGGGCTGGATGCGCCGATCATCGCCGGGCTGCTGCGCAAGCGTGCGCAGGAGGGGCTGCCGGCATCCGTGCTGGTCGTCACTCCCACCGGGCGGCGCGCGGAATCGGTCGCGGCGGCACTGGCCGACTATCTGGCGGATGCCGAGATCCTCACCTTCCCCGCCTGGGAGACTCTGCCGCACGAGCGGCTGAGCCCCAGTCCTGACACGGTCGGGCAGCGGCTGGCGGCGCTGCGCCGCATCGCCACCTGGACCGGGGAGAAGCCGCTGGTGGTCGTCGCCTCGGTGCGTGCCGCACTGCAGCCGGTGGCCGCGAATCTCGGCGATGCGGTGCCGCTGCAGCTGCGCGTCGGCTCTCGGGGGCTGGAGCTCGAGCAGGTCGTGGAGCAGCTCGTCGAGCGCGCCTACTCGCGCGTGGACATGGTCTCGCGCCGCGGCGAGTTCGCCGTGCGCGGAGGGATCCTCGACGTCTTCCCGCCCACGGCCGACCACCCTGCACGGGTGGAGTTCTTCGGCGACGAGATCGACCAGATCCGGGCCTTCTCCGTCGCCGATCAGCGCTCGCTGCCCGGCGATGTGGCATCCGTCGAGCTGCCGGCCAGCCGCGAACTGCTGCTCACCGCCGATGTGCGTGAGCGTGCGGCAGGGCTGATCGGACGGTTCCCGGCGATCTCCGGGATGCTCGAGAAGATGGCCGAGGGCATCCCCGTGGAGGGGATGGAGTCGCTGCTGCCCATCGTCGCCGGTCCGCTGGTGACCCTTGCGGAGTACCTGCCGACCGGATCGGCCGCAGCCATCGTCGACCCCGAGCGGGCGTCGGCCCGCGCGCAGAACCTCGGCGAGACCAATCGGGAGTTCCTGGAGGCGGCGTGGAGCGCCGCGACCGCCGGTGCCGCGGCACCCATCGACGCGTCGACAGGACGCGATGCCGGGCTGGACGCCGGAGACTTCGTCTCCATCGCGCGCCTGCGTGAGGTCATCCGTGAGCGCGAGGGCGTCTGGTGGCGGCTGAGTCCGTTCGCCGTCGACGACACGGATGCCGAGAACATCGACTCCTCGATCATCCCGTCCTTCCACGGCAACGTCGACGGCGCGATCTCCTTCATCGAAGAACGTCTGCGTGAAGCCTGGCGCGTCGTGGTGATCGCCTCCGGCCAGGGGCTGGTCGAGCGTGCTCGCGACGTGCTCAGCGACCGCGGACTCGCCGCCCGCGTGCTGGACGACCTCGTAGACCCGCCGGAGGGCGGTGTGGCCAGCCTGGTGAGGGGCTCGGTGGAGTCCGGCTTCCAGGTGCCCGAGGCGAAGCTCGCCGTGCTCACCGACAGTGAGTTCTACGGGCGCACGATCGGCGGCGATCAGCGGGCGGTGCGCAAGCTCGCCTCGCGGCGGCGCAACGTCGTCGACCCGCTGCAGCTCAAGCAGGGTGACTACGTGGTGCACACCACGCACGGCATCGGCCGGTTCGTGGAGATGACCAAGCGCGAGGTGTCCTCCGGCGGACGCAACGCCGTCAAGACCACTCGCGAGTACCTGGTGCTGGAATACGCGCCGTCCAAGCGCGGTTACCCGGGCGACAAGCTGTACGTGCCCACAGATCAGCTCGACCTGCTCTCGAAGTATGTCGGCGGCGAGGCGCCCGTGCTCTCGAAGATGGGCGGCGGCGACTGGTCGGCCGCCAAGGGCAAGGCGCGCAGGGCGGTGCGCGACATCGCGGTCGAGCTGGTGAAGCTGTATTCGGCGCGGATGAACGCGAAGGGACATGCGTTCGGCCCGGACACGCCCTGGCAGCGTGAGCTGGAGGAGGCGTTCCCGTTCGCCGAGACCCAGGATCAGCTGCAGACGATCGACGAGATCAAGGCCGACATGGAGCGGCCGGTGCCGATGGATCGGCTGCTCTCGGGCGACGTCGGCTTCGGCAAGACCGAGGTCGCCGTGCGGGCGGCGTTCAAGGCGATCCAGGACGGCAAGCAGGTCGCCATGCTCGTGCCGACCACGCTGCTCGTCAAACAGCACATGGAGACGTTCACCGAGCGCTTCGCCGGGTTCCCCGTGCAGGTGCGGGCGCTTTCGCGCTTCCAGACCGACAAAGAGGCCCGGCTCACCTTGCAGGGGCTGCTCGACGGCTCGGTCGACATGGTCATCGGCACGCACCGCATCCTCACCGATCAGGTGATCTTCAAGGATCTGGGTCTGATGATCATCGACGAGGAGCAGCGGTTCGGGGTCGAACACAAGGACAAGCTCAAGAAGATGAAGACCAACGTCGACATCCTCGCCATGAGTGCCACCCCGATTCCGCGCACGCTGGAGATGGCGGTTACCGGCATCCGCGAGATGTCGACGCTGCAGACGCCGCCGGAGGACCGGCATCCGATCCTCACCTTCGTCGGCCCGCGCAGCGACAAGCAGATGGCCGCTGCCATCCGACGCGAGATCCTGCGCGAAGGACAGGTGTTCTTCGTGCACAACCGGGTGCAGTCGATCCAGCGCGTGGCCAGTGAGCTGGCCGAGCTCGTGCCCGAGGCACGCATCGCCGTGGCGCACGGCCGAATGGGCGAGCACCAGCTCGAGCAGGTCGTCGACGACTTCTGGGAGCGCAAGTACGACGTGCTCGTCTCGACCACGATCGTCGAGACCGGGCTGGACATCTCCAACGCCAACACGATCATCATCGACAGGGCCGACAAGTACGGCCTCTCGCAGCTGCACCAGCTGCGAGGGCGGGTGGGTCGCGGCCGCGAGCGCGCCTACGCGTACTTCCTCTACGACGACTCCAAGCCGCTCAGTGAGACTGCCGCGGATCGGCTGCAGACCATCGCGGTGAACAACGAGCTGGGGTCGGGCACGCAGGTCGCGCTGAAGGACCTGGAGCTGCGCGGTGCGGGCAACATGCTCGGCGCGGAGCAGGCCGGGCATATCGCGGGCGTCGGCTTCGACCTGTATCTGCGCATGATCGGCGAGGCCGTGGCGACCTTCCGCGGCGACGAGACGTCGTCGGATGTCGAGCTGCGGCTCGAGCTGCCGGTGGAGGCACGCATCCCCGAGGACTACATCGACAGTGAACGGCTGCGGCTGGAGGCCTACCAGAAGCTGTCGTCCGCAGCCACGGTGGCGGCTGCCGAGGATGCCATCGACCTGGTCGCCGAAGAGCTCGTCGACCGCTACGGTGCGCTTCCGGACGAGGTTCAGACGCTGGTGACGGTCGCACGGCTGCGCCGCCGGGCGGCGCGTGCAGGGTTGACGGATGTCGTGGCGATGGGATCGAACCTGCGCATCGCCCCGGCCCGCTTCGAGGACTCCATGAAGGTGCGGCTGCAGCGGCTGTATCCCAAGGCGAAGCTGCTGGGCGGGGAGAGGCGCTGGTCGTGCCGATGCCGGTCGATGCGGATCTGATCGAGTGGGTCGGCAACCTGTTCACCGCGATGTTCCCCGAGTCGGCGAAGGTCGACGCGCAGGCCTGAGCCGACCGTTCGCCGCCGATCTCACCTACAGCGACGGGGCCCGGTGTTATCCGCAGGGGTGAAGGCAGGGTGTCGGGCCGGCGAACAATTTCGAGTTCTACGAGCTGTAGAATTCAAGGGTGAGCGCTGCACCGATACCGAACGACCCGTGGGTCGCCGAGGCCGAGCGCGCACGGCACGCACCGGGATTCCGCAGGCCGGGCCTCGGCCCGGCGCCGAAGCGCTCGGTGTACCTGCTGGGCGTGCTGGCGGCATCCCGAGCCGTCGGACT
This sequence comes from Microbacterium suwonense, assembly GCF_030296555.1. Lineage (NCBI taxonomy): Bacteria > Bacillati > Actinomycetota > Actinomycetes > Micrococcales > Microbacteriaceae > Microbacterium > Microbacterium suwonense. The sequence continues at coordinate 1,494,114 of NZ_AP027728.1, read as the reverse complement.
CGTGCTCATCGCCGAGGCCGTCGCGCGCGGCATCGCCGCTCTCGCAGGCGAAGGCCTGACCCCGGGGGCGACCCGGGTCATCCTGCTGTGCGGCATCCTCGGGCTGCTGCTGCGCACCGGCGGGGAGTGGGCGGCATCCGTCGTCGCGCGACGTATCGCGACGATCGTCAAGCGCGACCTGCGCGGCCGGCTCTGGCGGCGGATCGCGCAGGGAGGCGGCGAGGGTGGCGGCATCGCCGTGCTGGCCGCCGACGGGCTCGACGACCTCGACGACTACTACGTGCAGACCCTGCCGGCCCTGGTCGGCACCGCCGTCGTGCCGCTGGTGGTCGGCATCCGCATCCTCGGCGCCGACTGGCTGAGCGCTCTCGTCATCGTGCTCACCGTTCCGCTGGTGCCGCTGTTCATGATCCTCATCGGCAAGCACACCCAGCAGCGCACCGACGCGGCGCTCACCGCGCTCACCCGCCTGGCCGACCACCTCACCGAGCTCGCCCGTGGCCTTCCTGTGCTGGTCGGACTCGGGCGCGTGGACGAGCAGACCCGGGCACTCGATGACATCCAGAGTCGTTACCGGCGACGCACCGAGGAGACCCTGCGCTGGGCGTTCCTCTCCTCGCTCGCACTGGAGCTGATCGCCACGCTCTCGGTCGCCGTCGTCGCCGTCGTGCTGGGGCTGCGTCTGCTCGACCGCACGATGGACCTCGAACCGGCGCTGATCGCCCTGATCCTGGCACCGGAGTGCTTCCAGGCGCTGCGCGATGTCGGCGCCGCCTTCCACGCCTCGCAGGACGGGGTTTCGGCTCTCGATCGCACGGAGGCACTGCTCGCGGAGCCGGCGAAGCCCGATGTGCGCGGCGACGCGGCCGGGACGGTGAGCATCGCGCGACTGCGCGTGCAGTACGCCGGACGAGATTCGGCCGCGCTCGCAGACCTCAGCGCGCAGCTGCACGGCATCACCGCGATCACCGGCCCGAGCGGTGCAGGCAAATCGACTCTGCTGGCGGCACTCGCGGGCGTGCTGCCGGCGGATGCCGAGATCGCCGGCGAGATCCGTGGCATCGACCCGGATGCCGTCGCCTGGGCCCCGCAGGCGCCGCGCGCCTTCGCGGCGACGCCCCGTGCCGAGCTGGCCATGTACGGCGGTGACCTTTCCGCGCTCGACGAGCTGGGGCTGGCGACGCTCGCCGACGCCGCGGTCGCCGAGCTCAGCCCGGGGGAGCTGCGGCGGCTCGCCGTCGCGCGCGCCCTGGCGCGGGTGGATGCCGGCGCACGGCTGCTGGTGCTGGACGAGCCGACCGCGCATCTGGACCCGATCGCCGCGCAGCGGGTGCGCGATGCCGTGCTCCGTCGCGCGGAGTCCTGCACGATCGTCTTCGCCAGTCATGAGGCCGAGACTCTGGCCCTCGCCGATCGGTGCGTGCCCGTGCAGACCGAACCCGCCGTGGCTCGGCCCGGCCCGGCGCCGCTCACGGGCGCTTCCGCGGGGCACGTCGCGCTGCCGGCGCCCGGGCCCGGTGAACAGCCGACGCAGGCAGCCTCAGCGCCGGTGGTCGCGCCCGGACTGCCGGCAGGCGTGCCCGAGCGATCCGGGCGGCCGCAGCGCGGCATCCGTCGCCTCACTCTCGCCTCGCTGCTGCTCCTGCACCCACGATTGTGGGCGGCATCGATCGGGCTCGGCGCACTGGCGGCCGGGCTGGCCGCCGCACTCACCGCGGTCTCGGGCTGGCTCATCGTACGTGCCGGTGTCGAGGAGTACATCATGTATCTGCTCGTCGCCATCGTCGGCGTGCGCGCCTTCGGCATCGGGCGCGCTGCGGCCCGCTACGCCGAACGGCTGGTCACCCACCGTGCTGCATTCCAGGTCGTCGACGCGCTGCGCCTGTGTCTGTGGCGGTCCATCGCCGCCCGCGGCGCCGGATCGCGCCGTCTGCTCGAGGGCGGTGCGCCCCTGGACTACCTCGTGACGCTGGCTGACGATCTGCGCGATCAGCTGCCGCGCATCGTTCCTCCGATCGGGGCGGGCGTCCTGGTGATCGCCGGCACCATCACGACCACGGCTCTGGTCACACCGCACCTCACGCTTCTCGTCGCGGCAATGCTGATCGTCGCGACCGGCTCGGCAGTGCTGCTCGCCATCCGCAGTGAGCGTGGCGCCGGATCGGAGCGCGTCGTGGCACGCTCGGCGATCGTCCGCGGCACCTCGGCGCTGGCATCCGCGTCCGCCGACCTGCGCGGCAACGGCGTGACGGACTCCGCCCTGAATGAGCTCGACGTCCACGCCGACCGGCTCGCCGACGCCGAGCGGCGCGCCGCCTGGTCGGCGGGCCTCGGCACCGCGATCGTCACCGCGGCGACCACCCTGCTGGCCGTGCTCGTGCCGTTGCTCTCGGCGGACAGTCCCGCGGCATCCGCCTCGGTCATCGCGCTGCTCGCCCTTGCCGTGCTCGAGCCGCTCGCAGCGCTCGTCTCGTCGGCTCAGCGGATGCCGGCGCTGCGTGCGCTGCTGGACCGCCTCGACCCGATCCTGCAGCCCGCTCCTGCCGCCGGGTGGGGCGAGCGGAATCCGGATGCCACGCAGCGGCTCGCCCTCGACGATGTGACCATCCGCTATCCGGGGACCGCGGAACCCGCGGTCAGCGGTGTCTCGGGCGCGACGTCGCGCGGCCGCTGGCTCGTGCTCGACGGGCCCTCCGGATCGGGGAAGTCGACGCTGCTCTCGGCCATCATGGGTGCCCTGCCATTGGCGTCCGGTGCCGTCCTCGCCGATGACGTGCCGTTGACCGCTCTCGACGAACGTGCGTGGCGCGACCGCGTGGCCTGGTGCCCGCAAGACGCCTACGTGTTCGATTCGACGCTGCGCGGGAACCTCATGCTGGCGCGCTCACGCGGCGACGCACCGGACGATGTGGCCATGCGGGATGCGCTGAATCGAGCCGGGCTGGGCGCCCTGCTGAACACCCTCGCCGAGGGGCTGGACACGCGCGTCGGCGCCGGGGGCTCAGCCCTGTCGGGCGGGGAGCGCCAGCGTCTGGCGGTCGCCCGGGCCCTGCTCACCCGCGCCGATGTCATCCTGCTCGATGAGCCGACCGCGCACCTGGATGAGCCCACCGCTGCGGCGATGATGGCGGATCTCCGCACCGCGGGGGCCGATCGGATCGTCGTGCTGGTCACGCACCGGCGCGCCGACCTTCGCGGCGATGACACGGTCGTGCGGCTGACCGGTGGCATCCCGGCTCCCCTGCGGCCGGCGCCAGCGCTGCGCTGAGTCAGCCGGCGAGGCGGCGGAACCGGTCGCTGACGCGCGTCGATCCCGACACCGGCTGATCGGCGCCGGGGACGCCACTGGCACCCACCTGCAGGATCGCGCGCGCCAGCACCTTGTCGTGCACCTCACGGCGAGCGTGGTCGTCGGCGAGCATCTCGACCAGCGCCGCGACCTCGACTTCGGCACGCGCCGCGGTCGGGAACCAGGGGAGTGCCGAGCGCCATGCGCGGAACGCCAGCAGCAGCAGGTCGTGTCGCTGCTCGACGTGTGCGCGTTCGTGGGCGATCACCGCGACCAGCTCATCGGGATCGAGCCGGTCGAGCAGCCCCTGCGACAGCACCGTGACCGACCGGGCGCCGCGCGGCAGGCAGTACGCGACCGGCACGGCATCGTCGATCACCCGGGTGCGGGCGCGGGTCGGATGCGGAGAGGTGAGCATCTCGAGCAGGGCGAGATGGCGGTGGCGCAGCCGCGTGACCTGCACGATCGTGATCGCGAGGTGTGTGAGCAGGTAGAGCGTGAAACCGGCGGCGGGGATGAGCGCGAGCCAGGGTGCGCGGGCAGTGCCGCGAAACCGGCCAGAGCGAGCGCGCCGATCATCGAGAAGCCGCCGGCGAGACCGACCGCCTGCCACAGGAGCAGCGCCATGATCGGCGTGCGCATGGGCCAGGACGCCCTTGAGAGCGCGACGGGAACGGGCCAGGCGAGCGCGATGGCGACGGCACCCAGCACGCCGGCGGCGGCGATGACCACGCCATGCGGGATCACCAGCGCGCCGGTCAGCGCCGCATCGGCCTCGGACACCAGCATGGGGTGACCTAGTCGGAGTGCCCGAGCAGTCGGCGCAGGATCGCGGCGTCTTCGTTCGACACCCCGCCGACGAAGCGCTCGAGTACCGCGGTGCGGTCACCGGCATCGCCGAGGACGGTGTGCATCAGCTCGGCCACGTGATCGGCGCGCGAGGAGACCGCCGTGTACTGGTGCGGGCGCGCCGAGCGATCGGAGGAGACGAAGCCCTTCTTCTCCAGCCGGGACAGCACGGTGAGCAGCGTCGTGACGGCGAGAGAACGGCCCTCGGCCTCAAGGCGGTGCTGCACGTCATAGGCGCTGCGGGAGCCGTCGGCATCCCAGAGCGCCTCCATCACCGCGCGCTCCAGCTCTCCGAGCGTTGTCATCGTCGCCTCCCGTCGATCGAATCCGTCACAGTGATTCTACCCCTCGTAGAAAGTGTTCTATTGTGTGTCGAAGAAGTTCTACGTAGCGTAGAATTCAAGAGGCGCCGGTCGCCGGCATCCGGACCGAGAAGGAGAACCGCATGGACGTGCTCGACATCGCCAGATGGCAGTTCGGCATCGTGACGGTGTACCACTTCCTGATGGTGCCCCTCACCCTGGGACTGGGCATGTGCGTGGCAATCATGCAGACCCGCTGGGTGCGCACTGGGGATGAGAAGTTCCTGCGCATGACGAAGTTCTGGGGCAAGGTCTATCTGATCAACTTCATCATCGGCGTCGCCACCGGTCTGGTTCAGGAGTTCCAGTTCGGCATGGCATGGAGCGAGTACTCCCGCTTCGTCGGCGACGTCTTCGGAGCGCCGCTCGCGATGGAGGGACTGCTGGCGTTCTTCGTCGAGTCGACCTTCCTCGGCATCTGGATCTTCGGCTGGGGGCGCCTGCGCAAGGGTCTGCACCTGGCGGCGCTGTGGTGCGCCGTGATCGGCTCGTGGATCTCGGCGTTCTTCATCATCGCCGCCAACTCCTGGATGCAGCATCCGGTCGGTGTCGAACTCGGCGCCGACGGACGACCTGTGATGACCGACGTCTGGGCGGTGCTCACCAACAGCACTGCGCTCGCCGCCTACAGTCACACCATCCTCGGCGCGCTGGTCGTGGCGGGTATGTTCCTGCTCGGCATCTCCTGGTACCACCTCTGGCGCCGCCGCCATGACGGCATCGACTCAGTCGACGACGCCGGTCGGGTCATCGTCGGGCAGACGGATGCCGCGCCCGGGCGCGACCGCACCGACCACGGCGTGTGGATCTGGTCGCTGCGGTTCGGCGCCGTCGTCGCAATCCTCGCGTTCGCAGGGACCGTGGCATCCGGAGACATTCAGGGCAAGCTCATGTACGAGCAGCAGCCCATGAAGATGGCGGCCGCGGAAGCCGCCTGCCATACCGGCTCCTCGTTCTCGGTGCTCTCGCTGGGAGACCCCGGCTCGACGGACTGCGCCGACGTCGTCACCCTGATCGAGATCCCCGGCGCCCTGGGGTTCCTCGGCACGGGCGAATGGGGCGCCGACATGCCCGGCATCCGTGACCTGGAGCCGCAGTACGTCGACCAGTACGGCAAGACGATCCCCGACGACGCGCTGTACGGCGAGCGGGCCGGCACCGACGTGAAGTACGTGCCGGTGATGTGGGTGACGTACTGGGGCTTCCGGCTGATGATCGGCCTGGGCGGCGTGGTCGCCTTCGGCGGTGTCGTCGCGCTGTGGCTGACCCGCAAGGGCACCGTGCCCCGATCTCCGTGGATCATGCGCCTGGCGCTGCTGGGCATCATCGCCCCGTTCGCGGCGAACATCGCCGGCTGGATCTTCACCGAACTCGGAAGGCAGCCCTTCGTCGTGGCGCCCAACCCCGACGCCACCGGCGTGGACGGCGTGTTCATGTTCACCGCCGCCGCGGTCTCGCCCGGGGTCACCGCCGGAGAAGTGCTGTTCTCGGTGATCACCCTCAGCGTCGTGTACGGGGTGATGCTCGTGATCGAGCTGTACCTGCTGGTGAAGTACGTGCGCGGGGGAGTGGCGGCATCCATGCCTGAGCTCTCGGCATCCGACGACACCGACGACCATCCTGACGGCCACCGCGACGACGTGCTCGCGTTCGCCTACTGACCGGCCGATTCGAGAGGAACAACGAAAATGGAACCGCTTCCCGTCGTCTGGTTCATCGCCATCGCCGTGCTCTGGATCGGATACCTGCTGCTGGAGGGCTTCGATCTCGGAGTCGGCATGCACATGGTGTTCTCCACCCGGTCCGAGCGCGATCGCCGGGTCATGCTGAACACCATCGGCCCCGTCTGGGACGGCAACGAGGTGTGGCTGATCACCGCAGGAGCGGCGATGTTCGCGGCCTTCCCCGCGTGGTACGCCGCGCTGTTCTCCACCCTGTACGTCCCGCTGACGATCACGCTGGTCGGGCTGATCGTGCGGGCCGTCGGCATCGAGTACCGCGGCAAGATCCACACCGAGCGCTGGCGCACCGTGTGGACGTGGATGATCGGGCTCGGTTCGCTGATCGCCGCCTTCTGCATCGGGGCGGCGCTGGCGCTGACCTCGACCGGACTTCCGATCGATGCCAACGGCGACCGCGTCGGCGGGCCGTTCGTCTGGCTGACCCTGCCGGCCGTGCTGGGCGGGCTCGCCGTGGTCGGCTTCGCACTGGTGCACGGGGCGACCTTCCTCGGGCTCAAGGCCGACGGTCCGGTGCGGGATCGGGCGGGGCGCTTCGCCGCGCGCTGGGCCCCAGTGTGCCTCGCGCCGGCGGCGGTGTGGGCGATCTGGGTGCAGCTCGAGCACGGCGGGAGCGTGGTGGCGTGGGTGCTCATCGCGCTGGCCGTGGTCGCAGTGGCGGTGGGCTGGTTCGCCGCACGCGCACGCCGTGAGGGCATCGCCTTCACTGGGTATGCCGGTTTCGGGCTGTTCGGCGCCGCAGCGATCTTCACCGGGATGTTCCCGCTGGTGCTGCCCTCGACGGTGGATGCTGCTTTCGATCTGACCGTGTGGAATGCGGCCAACGGTCCGTACACGCTGGGCGTGATGACGGTGGTCGCGGGGCTGTCGCTGCCGGTGATCCTGCTCTACCAGGCCTGGAGCTACTGGATCTTCCGCAAGCGCGTGACTCCGGGCATGATCCCCGAGGTGCACATCGTGCTGCCGGCGGTGCTGCGCGCCCGCTGAGCCCGGCGGACGGCTAGTCTGGCCGCATGATGTACGAGCACCTCGGGGCTCGGCCCCGCATCCACGACACCGCCGTCGTGGCGCCGACCGCTGTGATCTCGGGCGATGTGGAGATCGGCCCGAACTGCCAGGTGCTGCACGGCGCCGTGATCACCGCCGAGGGTGGGCCGATCGTCCTGGGCGAGCATGTCATCGTGATGGAGAACGCGCTCATCCGCGCGACCGCGGCCAACGCGGTGCGCATCGGCGATCACACGCTCGTCGGCACGCTTGCGAGCATCGCCGGGGCCACCGTGGGTGACGAGGTGTTCTTCGCATCCGGTGCCCGGGTGTTCAACGGCGCGCTGGTGGGGCCGCACTGCGAGATCCGCGTCAATGCGATCGTGCAGCGCAGGGCCGTTCTTCCTGAGGGCACCGTCGTGCCGATCGGCTGGATCGCCGCGGGGGATCCGGTGCGGATGTTCTCGCCCGACCAGGCCGAGGAGATCGCCGAGGCCATGCCCGAGCTCGACTTCCCCGGCCACGTCTTCGGGGTGGACCGAGACACCCCCGACCTGATGGTGCAGCTCACCGAGCGCTACGCCAGTTCCCTGGCCCGCCACGCCCACGACCGCCAGGTCTGAGGCATCCACCCCACCATCCGCCGAAACCCCTCCAGCGCGCCGAAACCCCTCCTGATTCCGGTGATTCAGGAGGGGTCTCGGCGATGGTGAGGGGTCTCGGCGAAGGTCAGATCACGCCCTGGGCGAGCATCGCGTCGGCGACGCGCTCGAAGCCGGCGATGTTCGCGCCAGCGACATAGTCGCCGGGAGTGCCGTAGCGCTCAGCGGCGCGGAACGACGCATCGTGGATGTCGGCCATGATGTCGCGCAGCTTCTGCTCGCTGTTCGCGAAGTTCCAGCGCTGACGCGAGGCGTTCTGGCTCATCTCCAGCGCCGAGGTCGCCACGCCGCCTGCGTTCGCCGCCTTACCCGGTGCGAACAGCACCTCGGAGTCCTGGAACGCGCCCACGGCCTCGGGAGTGGAGGGCATGTTGGCGCCCTCGGCGACCGCGCGCACGCCATTGGCGATGAGCATCTCGGCCGATTCGAGGTTCAGCTCGTTCTGCGTGGCGGAGGGCACGGCGATGTCGACCGGAACCTCCCAGACGTTGCCACCCTCGACGAAACGGGCGCCGGGGCGACGGTTCGCGTACTCGACGATGCGGCCGCGCTCGACCTCCTTGATCTGGCGCAGCAGACTCAGATCGATGCCGGAGTCGTCGATGATGTACCCGGAGGAATCGGATGCCGTCACGGCGCGGGCGCCGAGCTGGGTGGCCTTCTCGATCGCGTAGATGGCGACGTTGCCGGAGCCGGACACCGCGACCCGCTTGCCCTCGAGGGTCTCGCCGTGCACGGCCAGCATCTCCTGCACGAAGAACACCGCGCCGTAGCCGGTCGCCTCGGTGCGCACCTGCGCACCGCCCCAGCCGATGCCCTTGCCGGTGAGGATGCCGGATTCGTGGCGGTTCGTGATCTTGCGGTACATGCCGAACATGTAGCCGATCTCGCGCCCACCCACGCCGATGTCGCCCGCAGGCACGTCGGTGTGCTCACCGATGTGGCGGTACAGCTCGTTCATGAACGACTGGCAGAAGCGCATCACCTCGGCCTCGCTCTTGCCGTGCGGGTCGAAGTTCGAGCCGCCCTTGCCACCGCCGATGCCCTGGCCGGTGAGCGCGTTCTTGAAGATCTGCTCGAAGCCGAGGAACTTGATGATGGAGATGTTCACCGAGGGGTGGAAGCGCAGGCCGCCCTTGTACGGGCCGAGAGCGGAGTTGTACTGCACACGGTAGCCACGGTTCACCTGCAGCCGGCCCGAGTCGTCGATCCACGGCACACGGAAGATGATCTGCCGTTCGGGCTCGACCAGTCGCTCGAGCACGCCGTTCTCGACGTACTCGGGGTGGCGCTCGAGGACCGGGCCGATGGAGTGCAGCACTTCATGAACCGCCTGGTGGAACTCCGGCTCGTTCGGGTTGAGCGCGCGCACAGTGTCGAAGATGGGCTGTGCGGCAGTGCTGAGCGGGTGGAAATCGGCAGTGGTATCGGTCACGCGGGAAGCTTTCTCAAAGATGGATGGGGGGATGCGAGCGATCGTGTCGCATGATGCTTCGCCGGATCAGGCTGAGTTTTCACCTTACAACGATCACTAGGGGGCCCTACTACTCGTGTCACCCGGTGTTCTGCAGACCTGCGGCGACACCGCTGACCGAGAGCAGCAGCAGGCGTTGCAGATCGGGGGTCTGCACGGGTTCGGTCGTCGCAGAGGTGCGCAGGGCGCGCAGCGCCCGCAGTTGCAGCAGCGAGAGCGCGTCGACATACGGGGTGCGCAGCTGCACGGCCCGCTGCAGGATCGGCTTGTTCTGCAGCAGCCTGTCGCCGTCGGTGAGCCGGATGACCCAGTCACGCGTCAGTCGCAGCTCCTCGAGCACGATCTGCGCGAGGTCGTCGCGGTCGCCGAGGGCCAGGTATTCGCGAGCGATGCGCTCGTCGGTCTTCGCCAGGCTCATCGCGACGTTGTCGATCATCGTGTGCAGCAGCGGCCACTCGCGGTACGCCTCGCGCAGCGTCTGCTCGTCGCCTACCGCCTCCAGCGCCGATCCCAGCCCGAACCAGCCGGCCAGGTTGATGCGCGCCTGCGTCCACGCAAACACCCAAGGGATGGCGCGGAGATCCTCCAGCGACTCGACGGACAGGCCGCGCCGCGCCGGCCGGGAGCCGAGAGCGAGCAGGCCGATCTCCTCCATCGGCGTGACGGTCGCGAACCACGGGGCGAAGCCGTCGGCGCCGACCAGGGAGAAGAACCGCTCGCGCGAGGCGACATCCATGACGCGTGCGATCGATGCGAAGCGCTCGGCGGCACCGCTGGTGCGCTGCTCGACCGTGGGGGAGGACGCCAGCAGCGTGGCGGCTGCGACCTGGTCGATGTGCCGCATGGCGATCGCAGGCTCACCGTAGCGGGCGAAGATCACCTCGCCCTGCTCGGTGAGCTTGAAGCGGCCTTCCACCGAGTGCGGCGGCTGAGCGAGGATCGCGGAGTTGGCGGGTCCGCCGCCACGGCCGAGCGCACCGCCACGGCCGTGGAAGAGAGTGAGACGGATACCGGCATCCACCGCCCACTGCGCGATGTCGCGCTGCGCGTCGTACAGCGCGAGCGTGGCGGCGACGGGCCCGACGTCCTTGGACGAGTCGGAGTAGCCGAGCATGACCTCCAGCCGGTTCCCGGTGGCTTCCAGGCGCGCGCGGAACGGGGCCGTCTGCACGACCTCGGCGAGGATGCCTGGCGCCGCCTGTAGGTCGGCGAAGGTCTCGAACAGCGGGACCACGTCGAGCGTGGGGGCGTCCGCGCCCAGCGCATATTCTGCCAGCCGGTAGACGGCGGCCAGGTCCTCAGCTGAGCGGGTGAAAGAGACGACGTAGCGGCCGGCGGCGCGCTTCCCGTAGCGGCGCTGGATGTCCGCGACGGCGCGGAACACCTCCAGCACCTCCTGCGTGCGCTCGCTGAGCTCACCACCGGCATCCAGCTCGGCCAGCGCCTCGGCGTGCACCTGGGAGTGCTGGCGCACCTCGAGCTCGGTCAGGTGGAACCCATAGGTCTCCACCTGCCAGATCAGGTGCTGGATGCCGCCGAACGCGTGCCGGGTGGCACCGGCATCCGCCAGCGAGGTCTGCAGTGCACGCAGGTCGGCGAGCAGCTCTTCGGGTGAGCCGTAGGCATCGGCCGCTCCGATCCTCGTCGCGTGCACACGGTGCCCGAGCGAGAGCGCGACTCGACGATGAGGTTCATCGGGTGAGCGCTTGGCGATCTCGGCCGCGAGCTCGGGCTCGGCGCCCTCGAAGCGCGTCCAGAGCTCGACGACGGCCGCGCTGGGCGGCGTGTCCTCGGCATCCAGGGTGAGCGTGCGCCCGATCCGTTCGATCGAGCGCTCCAGGCCCCGCAGCACGTGATCGGCCGCGATCTCGGCCGCCTCACGGGTGACTTCCGCGGTCACGAACGGATTGCCGTCGCGGTCGCCGCCCACCCAGGAACCCACTCGCACGAAGGCCGGGACGAGGGGGCGCCGTTGCCCGACTCCTCGCCACGGAGTGCGTCGTCGATCCGCCGGTACACATGCGGGACGGTGGTGAACAGCGTCTCGTCGAACACGCTCATCACCGTGCGCACCTCGTCGGTGGGCGACGGCTTCTGTGCGCGCAGCGGAGCGGTGCGCCACAGCGTGTCGATCTCCTCCAGCATCCGTCGGTGCGCCCGCTTCTGCTCCGCACCGCCCGCGCTCGCCGCGTCGTGCTGGGTGAGCAGGTCGGCCAGACGGCGGATGCTGCTGGAGACCGCTCGACGACGCGCCTCGGTCGGGTGTGCGGTGAAGACGGGGTGGAAGCGCAGCTCGGCCAGACGCTCGCGTGCCTCGTCGTCGCCCACCTCGCGACGCAGCTGCGCGTAGGCGGTGGCGATGGTGTCTGTGGAGTCCTCGCGTCCGGGCTTGCCGGCCCGCTCGCGCAGCACCCGCACCCGCTGGTGCTCCTCGGCGAGATTCACCAGGTGGAAATAGCACGTGAACGCCCGCGCCACCTCATCGGCCCGTTCGATCGTGAAGGAATCCGCGATCGACGCGGCACGCGTGAACGCCCCATCATCGGCATCCGCCGCCTGGATCGTCGCCAGACGCAGCCGCTCGACGTCTTCGAACAGGCCCGGCGAGCCCGATTCCCGCAGCACCTGGCCGAGCAGACCGCCGAGCATGCGCACATCCGCGCGCATGCTCTCGGGAATGCCGTTGGACGCCTCGAAGCGGGTGATGACGCGGATGGCTTCGGTATTGGTCGGCTCGAGGGTCATACTTTCGAGACTAACCGGCGGCCGCAATCGGCTTTCACATCGTGACGGCCTGCAGTTCTGGAGGTGTCCTGCCGCGACGACCTACGATGGACGCAATGCGCATCTCGGCCAATCCCCTCAGAGGGCAGCAGTTCCCCGCAGGCCTCCTGCTCGCCGCGGCGGCCATCGGCCTGCTGTTCGCGAACCTGCCGACCCACGACGCGATCGCGGCCGTCCTCGACGCGCACATCGCCATCCCCGGCACCGCCCTGGATCTGTCGGTGCACGAGTGGGTGGCCGACGGGCTGCTCGCGATCTTCTTCCTCGTCGTCGCGATCGAGCTGCGGTACGAGCTGACGCACGGCGAGCTGAACTCACTGCACAAGGCCGTGCAGCCGGCGATCGCGGCCGGCGGCGGTGTGCTGGTGCCGATCCTCATCTACCTGCTGATCGCCGGGCCGTCCTCGCCCTCGGGCACTTTGACCGCGGTCGGCTGGCCGATCCCCACCGCGACCGACATCGCCTTCGCCCTCGGCGTGCTGGCCATGTTCGGCAAGGGGCTGCCGGCAGCCGTGCGGGTGTTCCTGCTGGCGCTGGCGATCCTCGACGACATCATCGGCATCGTCTTCATCGCGGTGCTGTTCGCACACGACGTGAACTGGCTGAACTTCGCCCTGGCCGTGGTCGCCGTGACGGTGTTCGCTGTGCTGAGTCGCGTGCTGGCCAAGAGCGGCTCGGCGATGCTCGCGGTGCTGATGGGCGTCATCGGCGTGATCGCCTGGGGGCTCATGGCAGTCTCGGGCATCCATGCCACCATCGCCGGCGTGCTGCTGGGCCTGTTCATGTCGCCCGCGCCCGCTGAGAAGACGCGGCACGGGCTGGAGCCCACAGTGAACGGCGCGATCCTGCCCGTGTTCGCCTTCGTGGCGGCATTCGTCGTGATCCCGCACGTGGCGCCCTCCGAGCTGTCGCCGGCGTTCTGGGCGATCCTGATCGCCCTTCCCGTCGGGAAGATCATCGGAATCACGCTGTTCGGATGGCTGAGCCTGCAGCTGCGGCCGCGAGGCACCGCTGCCGCCCTGGTGCTGCCCGACGTCCTCGCGGCGGGCGTGCTCGGCGGCATCGGGTTCACCGTTTCGCTGCTGCTGGCCAATCTCGCCTTCGCGGGCGACTCGGCGGTGCGCGACGAGGCGATCCTCGGCGTGCTCGGCGGCTCGCTGATCGCACTGGCACTGTCGGGCGCATTCGTCTCGATGCGCGCACGGCATTATCGGATGCTGGCGAAGGCCGCCTGAGGAGGGTGGTGTGACCGATCCGCTGCAGGACGTCCCCGACCCGCTGCGCGCGGCGGCCGAGACGATGCGACAGGTGCGCGAGCGCTGCGTGTGGTCGCAGCGGATCACGCACCGTGACCTGGTGCCGTATCTCATCGAGGAGTCGCACGAGGTGATCGACGCCGTCGAGACCGGCGATCGTGCGGAGCTGCGCGAGGAGCTCGGCGACCTGCTCTGGCAGGTGCTGTTCCATTCCGCCGTCGCCGCGCAGCATCCGGACGATCCCTTCGACATCGACGATGTGGCGCGTGGGCTGACCGAGAAGATGGTGCGCCGGCATCCGCACGTGTTCGGGGATGCCGTCGCGACGACGCCGGAGGAGGTACTCGTGCACTGGAACGCGGCGAAGGCCGCAGAGAAGCGTGAGCGCCGCAGCGTGCTCGATGGCGTGCCGGCGGGGATGCCCGCGCTCGCCCGCGCGCAGAAGGTGCTGGGCCGAGCCGTGAAGATCCTGGGGGATCGGCCTGCGGAACCGGTCCCTGAGCCCGTCGAGGGGCCGGCATCCGAAGCCGAACTCGGCGATGCTCTGCTTGCGCTCGTCGCTCAGGCACGCGCCCAGGGGTGGGATGCCGAGCGCGCCCTCCGCGAGCGTCTCCGCCGGATCGAAGCCGACGTCCGCGCCGCCGAGGTCGGCTGATTCATATCGCGCAAATTGTCGTGAATCAGGGCTCGCAGCCGCAATTTGCGCGATTCGAAACCGGTCAGCCGGCGAGCCGGTACTGCGTGCCGGCGGGATCGCGATCCAGGATGCCGTGGTCGACGAGCATCCGGCGCAGGAGGGCGATATCTGCGGTGAGCGCTTCGAGCCGCGCACCGAGCGCGGTCTCGCTGAGCGTTTCGTCCGCGCCGATCACCCGAGGTGCGAGGAATCGCAGGAAGGCGTCGCGCTCGCCGTGCTGTGACGGGTAGCGATCGATGCGCCCGGCAGTGAGGAACCGCTCGGGCCCGTCCTTCGGCCGGCGCTTCGCGCCCTGCTGCAGAAGTGAGCGGAGGTGCGTCTCGTCGACGGTCCAGCCGCCCTCGGTCGCTGTGATCAGACCTGCAGACGCGAGCTGGTCGAGTGCGCGCTCTTCGCGACGAGCGGGAGAGTCGGATGCGGTGCCCAGTACGACCCGCGCGAACGCCTCCCGCGCCACGGGGTTCGCGAGCGCCGCGATGATCGGGCGCACGTCTTTCTCGGGCATGTCCTCCACTATGCCAGCCGAGGCCTGACCGAAACTCCGCGGCGCACGTTGCGACCTGGGAAGATGGAGGGGTGGCAACTGTGAACCCGCCGCGCGGAATGCGCGACTTCCTCCCCGCTGACAAGGTCCGCCGCGAGCGCGTGCTCGCCGTCATCCGCGAGCGCTACCGCGCCCACGGCTTCGACGAGATCGAGACACCCGTCGTCGAGGAGCACGGCCGCCTGCACGCCGGCATCGGCGGGGACAACGAGAAGCTCTCGTACAGCATCCTTCGTCGCGGTATGGATGCCGATGCCATCCGCGCCGCAGCCGACGATCCGGCCGCTCTCAGTGATCTCGGCCTGCGCTACGACCTGACCGTGCCGCTCGCCCGGTTCTACGCGACCAACCGCGGGCACCTTCCGACGGTGTTCCGGGCGATCCAGATCGGCCCGGTCTGGCGTGCCGAGCGTCCGCAGAAGGGCCGCTACCGCCAGTTCGTGCAGTGCGACATCGACATCATCGGCGACGAGAGTGCGCGCGCCGAGGCCGAGCTGATCGTCGCGTCGCTCGACACCATCGATGCACTCGGGCTCTCCGGCGGCATCGTGCGCGTCAATGATCGGCGCGCACTGGAGTGGATGCTGGACTCCTTCGGGTTCACCGAGCAGGAGCGCCCCGGCGTGCTGATCACGATCGACAAGCTCGACAAGATCGGCCCCGACGGCGTGGCCGCCGAGCTGCGCGAGCGAGGGGTCACGGCATCTGCCGTCGACGCGTTCGAGGCTTTCCTGACGCGCCCGCAGACTCTGGAGTACAACGCATACGGAGAACGGCAGATCCGCAAGGCACTGCCTGCGGGTGCGCCCGATGACATCGTCGCCCACCTGGTCGGTCTGGGGGACGCCGTCGTCGCCGCCCGACCGGATGCCGGGGAGCCGCCCCTGCAGTACGACCCGTTCCTGGTGCGCGGCATGGGCTACTACACGGGCACGATCTTCGAGCTCGCGCACCCCTCGGTCGGCTATTCCCTGGGTGGCGGCGGCCGCTATGACGGCATGATCGGCCGGTTCCTGGGCCAGCAGGTGCCTGCGGTCGGGTTCTCGATCGGCTTCGAGCGCATCGTCGATCTGGTCGCCGAGCAGGAGACGGATGCTGCGCAGGCCGTGGTGCTCGTGCACGACGCGGATGTCCCCGTCACTGAGCTGCTCGCGCACAAGGCAGCGCTGCTGCGGGACGGTGCCGTGGCGAGGGTGCGCGTGGAGCGCCGCCCGAAGAACCTGAAGGCGCTGCTGGAGCGCTCGGCGGCCGACGGCTACACCGGCTTCTCCTCCGTGCGTGCGGGCCAGGAGTCGGGCTCGATCGAGGTCAAGCCGCTGTCCTGAGCGGGTTGCACTTCGGGGGCCGACACGCCAGATGTCGGATCGATTCGCGAAAAACGTCCTGCATCTGGCGTGTCGGCCCGCTATTCGCATCGCGACACCGGCATCCCGGCCAATCCGCCGGCGTGAGCGATCGGGGTCGTCACTCGGTGCGCGCGGCGGTGACGCGCTTCTTCTCTCGCACGTACACCTCGCGCCGCACGCGCGCTACGACGTCGCCGTCGGCATCCGTGATCACGGTCTCGAACCACTCCAGGACCTTGACGCCGCCGCGTGCGCGCTCGCGCAGCTCCTGCGCGCGCGTCTTCGGCACCGAGAACTCCGCGGTCAGCACGCCCCGGCCCGGCTTGACGAACTCGATCTCGCCGCGGGTGTCCCACACGACGTAGTCGCGACCGAGCTGATGCATGACCAGCATGAAGAAGTACGGGTCGGTCATCGCCGACATCGAACCGCCGAACGCGGTCTTCACGTAGTTGCGGGTGATGAGGTTCACGTGCAGTTCGACCGTCGCATGCGTCCAGTCGTCGCTGAACCGTCGCACGCGGATGCCGCTGAACAGGTTCGGAGCCCACAGGCTCATTCCGATCGCCAGCCGGCGTGGGGTGATCTTCATGCCGTCAGTGTGATCGACGGCATCCGTCGAGACGAAACCGATTGAAGAAGTCCCACAACTTGTTATAGTTGATCTATAACTAGCGGAGGTGACATGCTCATCAGGATCGACGGCGACAGCGCCACTGCGATCTTCGACCAGGTCGCGGCCTCCGTGCGCTCCGACATCCTGACCGGCCATCTCATCCCCGGCGACCGCCTGCCGCCCGCCCGCGAGGTGGCCACCGCACTCGACATCAACGTGCACACCGTGCTGCGTGCCTATCAGCAGCTGCGCGACGAGGGCCTGGTCGACCTGCGTCGCGGCAGGGGAGCGGTGATCTCGGCATCCGCCGGTCCGCTGGTCGACCTCGCGCACGACATCCATGCGCTCGTCGCCCGTGCGTCAGCCCTCGGTGTCAGCCCCGCCACCCTCGCCTCTCTCGTGAAGGACACCACGCCATGAACCCAGACGTCCGCCGCTCCCGCACCGCCTTCCTTCGGGTGGGGCTGATCGCGCCGCTGGCGCTTCTCGTCGCGGCCGCCGTCGTGATCGTCGCCTGGATGCCCGAGCTGCCCGACCCGATGGCCATCCACTGGGGTGAGGAGGGCGTCAACGGCTACGCGCCGAAGTGGGCGTATATCGCCCTGGGGCTCGGAATCGGCGTCGCGGTGGTCGTCCTGACCGCCGTGTTCGCGATGGTGGCGCACCGTCTGCCGCAGAGCAGCGTGAGACCGGCCGTCGGCCCGTGGTCGCCGACAGCCCGGTTCATGGGAGCGCTCAACCTGGGTTTGGGTGCCTTGATCGCGACCATCGCAGTCGCCGGCGCCTGGATCCAGCGCGGACTGTCGGATGCCGCAGACGCGCCCGGCATCGGCATCCCGACCCTGATCGGCTTCGTCCTGATGGCGGTGCTCACTGCGCTCGGCTGGTTCCTGCAGCCGCGGAGTCCCGAGACCGAGGCGGAGCAGCCTGCTCCGGCGGGCAGCATCCCGCTGGCCACCACGGAGCGCGCGGCCTGGTTCGGCACGGCGACGATGGCGCGCAGCGGGGTGATCGTGCTCATCTCGGCGCTCACGCTGCTGGCGGCCATGACCGTGTTCTTCCTCGCGGCGGGTGAGGACGGCTCATGGATTCTCCTGATCGTGACCGCGGTGATGGCGGTGCTCATCGGGACCATGGTCGTGTTCCGGGTGCGAGTGAACGGAGAGGGTCTGCGCGTGCGCTCCCTGCTGGGGTGGCCGAACAGTCGCATCCCCCTGGATCGCATCGAGAAGGTCGAGACCGTGCAGCTCGACCCGTTCCGCGAGTTCGGCGGCTGGGGGTGGCGCCTCGCACTGGACGGGCGCCGGGGTGTGGTGCTGCGCGCCGGAGAAGCACTGCAGGTCACGCGGACCGACGGCCGGGTCTTCGTCGTCACCGTCGACGGCGCATCCGCCGCAGCGGCCACCCTCGATACGCTGCGCGCTCACACCCGACATGGCTGAGATCCACACACGACTGAATCGACTGACAACCGGAGGAGACGCTCATGATCCGCATCCGACCGCTCGCCACCATCGTCTACGTCGTGCTGGCGTTCGCGCTCGCCTGGCTCATCGCCCTGCCGCTGTGGCTGGGGGACGGGCTGGCGACGCCGGGCGCCGCCCTGCTGCTGCCGGTGATGATGTACACGCCCGCCGCCGCGGTGCTCATCGTCATGCTCGCTCTCAGGCCCGTGCCGAAGGGGCAGCGGCTGAGGTTCCTGGGAATGTGGCCATTGCGTCCTGCCAGGCGAGTGATCTGGATGAGCGTGATCGGACTGTTCGGGGCCGTCGCCGTGATCGTCGTCGCGATGCTGCTGGCTGCCGCGCTGGGCTGGTTCCAGGCCGACTTCGCCGGTCTGTCCGGCTTCCAGCAGTCGCTGGAGGGGCTGCTTCCCGCCGGGACGGAGCTGCCGCCTGCCGGACTGCTCGTGGCCGGACAGCTCATCGCGATCCCGTTCGCCGCCGTCACGATCAACGCCCTCGCCGCGTTCGGTGAAGAGGTCGGCTGGCGAGGATTCCTCGTCCCCGCGCTGCGTCAGTACGGCACCTGGCCCGCCCTGCTGATCAGCGGCGCGATCTGGGGTCTGTGGCACGCGCCGGTCATCCTGCTCGGCTACAACTTCGCCCGCACCGACATCACCGGCGTGCTGCTGATGACCGGTGGATGCATCGTCTGGGGCGTGCTGCTGGGCTGGCTGCGACTGCGCAGCGGATCGATGTGGCCGGCCGTCTTCGCGCACGGTGCGATGAACGCGGCGATGGGGATGCCCGTCATCTTCATCGCGGCAGGGACGAACTTCGACCCCGCGCTCGGCTACGGACTGGGCGTCTCAGGCTGGATCGTCGGCGCCGTCGTGATCGTGATCCTGCTGCTGACCGGCCAGTTCCGGAAGCAGCCCGCGCTCGCGGAGCCGCGCACGCCCGCGCAGCCCGGCCCTGCGGCATCCTGACCCTCGTAGCCCCTTGACCGGCCGCCGGTGCCGGGGTTGAGTGAAGCCATGGACTCCACACCACGCGCGTGGCGCGCCGCAGACGACTTCCTCGCCGACACTCTCGTCGGGCGCGACCCGCAGCTGGAGGCCGTGCTCGCCGCGCAGCACGATGCCGGACTGCCGGAGATCGAGGTGGCTCCGGTCGCCGGGAAGCTGCTGAACCTGCTGGTGCGCATCTCCGGAGCACGCCGAGTGCTCGAGATCGGGACGCTGGGCGGGTACTCGACGATCTGGATGGCTCGCGCCGTCGGCGATCAGGGTCGCGTCGTGACGATCGAGGCCGAGGCCGCTCACGCCGCCGTCGCACGAGCGAGCATCGAGGCGGCGGGCCTGGGGGAGCGGGTGGACATCCGCGTGGGCCGTGGCGCGGATGTGCTGCCCACCCTGGTCGGCGGGTTCGACCTGGTCTTCATCGATGCCGACAAGGAGTCGAACACGATCTACCTGGACTGGGCGGCGAAGCTCGGACACCCGGGCACGGTGGTGGTCGTCGACAACATCGGCCGTGAGGGCGAGATCGCGAACGACGCCACGACCGACCCGCGCGTGATCGGCACCAGGGACGGACTTCGGATGCTGGGAGAGGACCCTCGCTTCGATGCCACCGCCCTGCAGACCGTAGGGGTCAAAGGCTGGGACGGCTTCGCCATCGCCGTGGTGGTGTGACGCCGCGCGCCGACATCCCTTCAGCCGCCGGATGCCGCATGACTAGACTGAACGGCGGATCGACGTCGCTCCACACCACCCTTCCCTCCCTGAAAAGGAGTACACCTGTGGCACTTATCGAGGCAGTAGGCGCACGCGAGATCCTGGACTCGCGCGGAAACCCCACCGTCGAGGTCGAAGTCCTCCTCGACGACGGCGTCGTGCAGCGCGCGGCCGTTCCCTCCGGCGCCTCCACCGGCGCCTTCGAAGCGTACGAACTGCGCGACGGCGACAAGGGCCGCTACGGAGGCAAGGGCGTGCTGAAGGCGGTGGAGGCCGTCATCGACGAGCTCGGCCCCGCGCTCGAAGGCATCGAGGCCAGCGAGCAGCGCATCGTCGACGAGATCCTGATCGACGTCGACGGCACCGAGAACAAGAAGCGCGTCGGCGCGAACGCCATCCTCGGCGTCAGCCTCGCGGTCGCCAAGGCCGCCGCCGACTCCGCCGACCTGCCGCTGTTCCGGTACCTGGGCGGGCCGAACGCCCACCTGCTGCCCGTGCCGCTGTTCAACGTCATCAACGGTGGCGAGCACGCCGACAACGGCATCGACTTCCAGGAGTACTTCCTCGCCCCGATCGGCGCCGACACCTACTCCGAGTCGCTGCGCTGGGGCGTGGAGACCTACCACGTGCTCAAGTCCGAGCTGAAGGCCGCCGGCT
The DNA here is from genome assembly GCF_030296555.1 of Microbacterium suwonense. Taxonomy (NCBI): domain Bacteria; kingdom Bacillati; phylum Actinomycetota; class Actinomycetes; order Micrococcales; family Microbacteriaceae; genus Microbacterium; species Microbacterium suwonense. The sequence goes on along the minus strand of NZ_AP027728.1, from coordinate 1,473,671 downwards.
TCAACACCGGTCTCGGCGACGAGGGCGGCTTCGCCCCCGACCTGCCCAGCAACCGCGAGGGACTGGACTTCCTGCTCAAGGCGATCGAGAAGGCCGGCTTCACCCCCGGCAAGGACATCGCCGTCGGTCTCGACGTCGCCGCCACCGAGTTCTTCGAGAACGGCGTCTACCGCCTGGAGAACCAGGAATGGTCGGCCGAGAAGCTCATCGAGTACTACGAGGGGCTCGTGCGCGACTTCCCGATCGTCACCATCGAGGACGCGCTCGCCGAGGACGACTGGGACAACTGGAAGGCGCTCACCGACGCGGTCGGCACCAAGGTCCAGCTGGTCGGCGACGACCTGTTCGTCACCAACCCGGCGCGTCTGGCCGACGGCATCCAGCGCGGCGTCGCCAACTCGCTGCTGGTCAAGGTCAACCAGATCGGCACCCTCACCGAGACCTTCGACGCTGTCAGCCTTGCCCAGCGCTCGGGCTACACGGCGATGCTCTCGCACCGTTCCGGCGAGACGGAGGACACCACGATCGCCGACCTGGCGGTCGCGACCAACGCTGGTCAGATCAAGACCGGTGCGCCCGCCCGCAGCGAGCGCGTCGCGAAGTACAATCAGCTTCTGCGCATCGAGGAGGAGCTGGGAGACGCCGCGGTGTTCGCCGGCAGCTCGGCCTTCCCGCGCTTTCAGGCCTGATCAGGGATCCTGACCGCAGAGCACGTACGACGAGGGGAGAGCCATGGCACGACGTCCGGCTCTCCCTTCGCCGTCTTCGCCGGCTCGCGCAGAGAAGGATGCCCGGCGCCCCGCCTCGCGGGGTGAGCGGCCGGCACGCGGATCAGCGCGCGCCGTCGATGTGCGCGAGTGGGCCGGCGGCATCCGGCTCTCGGGCTTCGCGGTGATCATGCTCTCCCTCGTCGTGCTCGGAACCTGGGTGCTGGTGCCGTCCATCGGCACGTACCTGGATCAGCGGCAGAAGATCGCCTCCCTCGAGCAGTCGGTGCAGCTGACCAAGGATCAGATCGCAGACCTGGAGCGGGAACGCGCCCGGTGGGACGATCCGGCGTACATCACCACCCAGGCGCGTGAACGCCTGTACTACGTCAGGCCGGGAGAGGTCGTCTACCTCGTCGACAACGATCTGGACCCCGCCGACATCCCGCCCGAGCAGAAGGCCGTCAGCGCCACCATCCAGGAACGGCCCTCCGACTGGATGCCGCAGCTGCTGCGCAGCCTGACCGCCGCGGGACTCGCCAAGACGGCCGTCCAGGCGCCGGCCGACTGACCTCGTGCGCTGAGTCCGCACACAGGTCGGGGCACGTATTCTGGAGCGGTGACGACCCCGCCGTACGAGACGCCGACCGCCGCCGAGATCGACGTGGTCTCCAGCCAGCTCGGCCGCGCGGCACGTGGCGTCGTCGGCATCGCCGCGCGCTGCGTGTGCGGGAACCCCACTGTCGTAGCGACTGCTCCGCGTTTGGACGACGGAACGCCGTTCCCGACCTTCTACTACCTCACCCATCCGGCCGCGACCGCGGCCATGTCGACGCTCGAGGCGACGCAGGTGATGCCCGAGCTGACGGCGCTGCTGGATGAGGATGACGATGTCGCCGCCGCCTACCAGGCCGCCCACCGGTCGTATCTCGCGGATCGTGCCCGATACGGCGACGTGCCCGAGATCGACGGCATCTCCGCCGGGGGCATGCCCACTCGCGTGAAATGCCTGCACGCCCTCGCCGGGCACGCACTGGCCGCAGGGCCGGGAGTCAACCCCATCGGCGACGCGGCTCTCGCGCGCTCGAGCTGGTCGCCGGACCGATGCGTCTGCGCCCAGCCGGGAGCGGCGCAGGGAACGAGCACGGCGGGATGAGCGCTCGCCGCGTGCTCTCGGCCATCGTCGTGTCGACGGCGATGGCGGCATCCGTGCTTCTCGCGGCGTCCCCGGCGGCCGCAGCCGGCTCCTTCGCGCTCAGCCCCGTGCAGGCGGAGACTCCGGAACCCACCCCCACTCCGCCCGTCCCCGACGACCCGAGCGATCCTGTGCGCGCACAGGAGTATTGGCTGGACGGCGCGCACATCCGGGATGCCTGGAACACCACGCTCGGTGAGGGCGTCACCATCGCCGTCCTCGACACCGGCATCAGCGCGGCAGGAGGAGCCTTCGGCGACTCGGTGGTGGGCGGCACCGACGTCTCGGGTGCGGGAAGCGCAGACGGCCGCACACCGGTGGGTGTGGTGCAGGGCGACCACGGCACTCTCGTGGCATCGACCGCGGCCGCGCCCGGCAGTGCGGACGGCACCGGATTCATCGGCGTGGCGCCGCGCGCGAAACTGCTCTCGGTCTCGCTCGGCTTCCCCGGCTCATCGGCCACTGTGCCGTTCAGCCAGCAGGTGGCCGACGGGATGAGGTGGGCCGTCGACCACGGCGCCGACATCATCAATCTGTCCTTCACGACCAACACCCTGGACTGGGACAAGAGCTGGGATGACGCCTTCCTGTACGCCGCCGCACATGATGTGGTCGTGATCGTCGCCGCGGGCAACCGGGGCAACGGCACCGACATCGTCGGCGCGCCCGCGACGATTCCCGGCGTGCTCACGGTCGGAGGCGTCGACCAGACCGGCACCGCCAGCCGTGAGGCGTCCACGCAGGGCATCACGATCGGAGTCATGGCACCCAGTGAGTTCCTGCTCGGGATCACCGCCGACGGCTCCGTGGGCAGATGGGAGGGCACCAGCGGCGCCGCGCCGATCGTGGCCGGTGCTGCCGCGCTGGTGCGTGCGGCGCATCCGGAGCTCGACGCGGCGAACGTCATCAACAGGCTGATCCGGACGGCCATCCGCGTCCCCGAGATGCGCGGAGCGCCCGACGTGCTCTACGGCTACGGACTGCTGGATGCAGCGGCCGCGGTGACGGCATCCGTTCCGAAGGTCAGCGCGAACCCGATGGGAGATCTGAAGGAGTGGATCCGCGTGCACCGCCGGGCCACCTCACCGGATCAGCCCGAGCCCGAGGTGACGAAGCCTGCGGTCGAAGTGCAGCCGCTGCCCGCCGCGGATGCTCCGAGCGAACCGGGTTCCCCGCTGCTCCCCTCGGCAGAGACATTGCGGTACGGTACCTTGCCGCTTCTCGCGCTCACGGTGCCTGGTATTGTGATAGCGCTTGGCGTCACCGCAGCTGCCCGGCGCATCCGAACGGAGCGCGGTCGACGCACTCCCACACCCTGACGACGAGGAGTTGTCCCCCTGTGCCTCAGAACAGCACTGCACCCCGCATTCTGATTGTCGGTGGAGGCTACGCAGGTTTCTACACCGCATGGAAGCTCGAGAAGCACCTTCGCAAGGGTGAGGCTGACGTGACGATGGTCGATCCGCTGCCCTACATGACGTACCAGCCGTTCCTGCCCGAGGTCGCGGCCGGCTCCATCGAGCCGCGCCACGCAGTGGTCGCACACCGCCGCCACCTCAAGCGCACCACCGTGATCACGGCGAAGGTGACCGGAATCGACCATGCGAACAAGGTCGCGACGATCTCCCCGTCAGCGGGTGAGCCCTATGAGTTCGCGTACGACCAGATCGTCGTCACCGCCGGTGCCGTCTCGCGTACGTTCCCGATCCCGGGCATCGCCGACAACGCGATCGGGCTGAAGACCATCGAAGAGGCCGTCGCGGTGCGCGACAAGCTGTTGTCGAACTTCGACAAGGCCGCCTCGATCCCGGCAGGCCCCGAGCGCGACCGTCTGCTGAGCGTGGTGGTCGTCGGCGGTGGCTTCGCCGGCATCGAGGCATTCGCCGAACTGCGGTCGCTGGCTTCGGCGCTGGTCGCCAAGTACCCTCAGATCTCCTTCGAGGACACGCACTTCCACCTCATCGAGGCGATGGGGCGCATCATGCCCGAGGTCTCGCTCAAGACCAGTGAATGGGTGCTGAAGGACCTCGCCAAGCGCGGTGCGAACGTACACCTCGACACGCAGGTCACCGGCGCCGTCGACGGGAACGTCGAGCTTTCCACCGGCGAGGTGATCCCCACCGACCTGATCGTCTGGACCGCTGGCGTGATGGCCAACCCGACCGTCGTGCGCGGCGGCGACCTGCCTGTCGAGGAGCGTGGACGCATCCAGACCCGCGCCGACCTGCGCGTCGGCACCGCCGAGGAGCCCGTCGAGGGCGCCTGGGCCGCCGGTGACGTCTCGGCCGTTCCCGATCTGTCCGGCGGCGGCGTCGGCGGCTACTGCGTGCCGAATGCGCAGCACGCGGTGCGCCAGGCCAAGCGTCTGGCCAAGAACCTCGTGGCCGTTCTGCGGGGCGAGACCACCAAGGACTACGTCCACAAGAATCTCGGAGCCGTGGCGGGCCTCGGCCTCTACGACGGCGTGTTCCAGTCCGGCAACCTCGCTCTGAAGGGCTTCGTCGCCTGGGTTGCGCACCGCGGCTACCACGGACTGGCGATGCCCACGTGGGAGCGCAAGTGGCGCGTGCTGTGGGGCTGGTGGAACAACCTGTGGCTCGGCCGCGACATCGTGAACCTCGAGGCTGTGCAGCAGCCGCGTGACGTGTTCGAGGAGTTCGCCGCCCGCCCGCGTCCGGCGGCTGCCGCACCCGCTGCCCCCGCCGAGAAGGCTGCTCCCGCTGCACCGGCGGAGAAGGCCGCGCCGGCGGAGAAGGCTGCTCCGGTCGCAGAGAAGCCGAAGGCCGAGAAGTCCGCTGTGGCGAAGGCCGAGAAGCCCGCTGCGGCGAAGAAGAAGGCACCCGCCAAGAAGAAGGTGGATGCCGACGCCTGAGCCAGCATCGTGAAGAGCCCGTCCGAGAGGTGATCTCCGGCGGGCTCTTCGCCGTTGTGGCCGCGTGGTGTCACCACGGGCTGCAGACGACAGGTGCCCCCACTGGGATTCGAACCCAGACTGAAGCGATTTTAAGTCGCCTGCCTCTGCCGTTGGGCTATGGGGGCCGCACGCCCAGCCTATCCATCCGCCCGAATGCGACGGAGTATCGGAGGAGATGAATCTCGGTCCCTGACGTCGTAGTGTGGGGGTGTGCTCGACCTCACTGCTGACCAGGGCCTCGCCGAACATGGCCGTATCGCCGAACAGGGCGTGACTTCTCGCGCCGACAACGAGGCCTGGCGGGACCCGGCACGCTACTGGCGCTCTCTGACCGATGCCACCGCACATCTGCCGGCTCCGGTCGCCGTCATCGAGCGCGACGCCCTGCGGCACAACGCGATGGATCTGCTGGTGCGCGCCGGCGGCATCCCGATCCGCGTCGCCACCAAATCGGTGCGTGTGCGCGCTGTGCTCGACGCGGTGCTCGCGATCCCCGGATTCCGCGGCATCCTGTCGTTCACACTCGCCGAAGCGCTCTGGCTGGCGAAGGACCACGACGACATCGTCCTCGGCTACCCGACGGTCGACCGCGCCGGTCTGACCACACTGCTCGCCGACGAACTGCTCGCCTCGCGCATCACCCTGATGATCGACGATCTCGCCCACCTCGACCTGATCGATGCGATCGCGCCTCCCGGCAGCCGACCGGAGGTGCGGGTCGCGATCGATGTCGACGCGTCCCTGCGCGCCCCCGGCCTCGGCCACATCGGCGTACGTCGCTCCTCGCTGTTCACCGCAGCGGAGGTCGCCGGGTTCGCACGGCAGGTCGTGCGCCGCCCCGGGTTCCGGCTGGTCGGCCTGCAGATGTACGAGGCGCAGATCGCCGGTCAGGGCGACGCCGCGGGTGCGGATGCTCCGGTCATCCGGATGGTGCAGGCGCGGTCGCGTGACGAGCTGCGCCGCCGTCGCGCCGAGATCGCGGATGCCATGCTCGATGTCGCACCCCTGGAGTTCCTCAACGGCGGCGGGACCGGCTCACTGGAGTTCACCGGCAGCGATGAGTCCCTCACCGAGGCGACGGCGGGAAGCGGCCTGCTCGCCGGGCACCTGTTCGACGGCTACCGCTCCTTCCGGCCGGCGCCCGCGACCGCCTTCGCGTTCGACGTGGTGCGCAAGCCCGCCCCCGATATCGCGACCGTCCTCGGCGGGGGCTGGATCGCCTCCGGCCCGGCAGTGAAGTCGCGCCAGCCCGCCCCGGTCTGGCCGCCGAGACTGCGCACCCTTCCACGCGAGGCGGCCGGTGAGGTGCAGACGCCCCTGCAGGGCGATGCCGCGCGCGAGCTGCGGGTCGGAGACCGGGTCTGGTTCCGGCACGCGAAGAGCGGTGAGCCCGCCGAGCGCATCGACGCCTACCAGCTCGTCGCCGACGGCGAGGTCGTGGATCAGCTGCCCACCTATCGTGGCGAAGGGAAGGCGTTCCTGTGACGCGCCCGGGCGGAACCTGGCACAACTGGGGACGGTCGGCGGCGGTGCGACCCGTGCGGGTGGAGCGACCGCGCACTCCGGAGGGCGTGCAGCGCGCGGTCAGGGCCGCCGCCGCTCAGGGGCTCACAGTGAAGGCGATCGGCGCCGGTCACAGCTTCACCGGCATCGGGGTCGCTCCGGGCGTGCTGCTGGAACTTGACGACATGCAGGGCCTGGTGAGCGCGGATGTCGAGACCGGGCGCGTCACGCTCCTGGCTGGCACGCGCCTGCATCGGATCCCCGCGCTGCTGCGCCCCCACGGACTCGCGATGGAGAACCTCGGCGACATCGATCGCCAGTCGATCTCGGGTGCCATATCGACTGGAACGCACGGCACGGGAACCGGCTTCGGGGGCATCGCGACCCAGGTGCGGGGCCTGACCCTGATCACCGCCGATGGCGAGTTCCTGCGCATCGACGAGACGCACAACAGCGAGATGCTGCCCGGGGCCGTGGTGGGACTCGGCGCGCTGGGCGTCGTCGTCGAGGTCACGCTCCAGTGCGTGCCCGCGTTCGTGCTCAGCGCGGTGGATGCCCCGGCCCCGCTCGACGCAACCCTCGACACGGTGCACGCCCAGGCCGACGCAGCCGATCACCTCGAGTTCTACTGGCACCCGCACACGGACGTCGCACTGCTGAAGACGCAGCAGCGACTGCCGGAGTCCGCGAAGCGGCATCCGATCCCCGCCTTCCAGCGCTGGATCGATGAGAGCGTGCTCAGCAACGGCGTCTTCGGCGTCTTCTGCGCGGCCAGCCGCGTGGTGCCGGCGATCATCCCGCCGTTCAACCGGCTGGCCGTGCAGCTCACCGGTGACGGCGAATACGCCGACGAGTCGCACCGGGTGCTCATCCACCACCGCAACGTCCGATTCCGCGAGATGGAGTACGCGCTGCCCGCCGAGCACCTGGTCCCCGCCTTCCAGGAGCTGCGCCGGCTCATCGACGAGCGCGGTTGGCGCGTCGAGTTCCCCGTGGAGGTGCGCTTCGCGGCGTCCGATGATCTGTGGCTGTCGACGGCCACGGGTCGCGACAGTGCGTACATCGCCGTGCATCGTTACTGGCGCGTCGACCCCCGGGAGTACTTCGGAGCGGTCGAGCAGATCATGCTGCGTCATGGCGGTCGCCCGCACTGGGGCAAGCTGCACAGCCTGACCGCCGACCAGCTGCGCGAGCGCTACCCGCATTTCGACGACTTCGTGGCGTTGCGCGATCAGCTCGATCCGCAGCGGCTGTTCGGCAACCGTCACCTCGAGCGCATTCTCGGTGCGTGAATCGCGCCTGTCGTCCAGCCGATGTGCAGAGTGGCACGCATAGGATGGAGTTCGATCCAAGAGGGGGCTTCGCATGGAATGGCTGTGGCCGGTACTGATCGTCGTCGGCGTGCTCGTGCTCGTCGGAATCTACCTGTGGTCGACGTACAACTCGCTCGTGCAGCTGAACGTGCGGGTGGACGAGGCGTGGAGTGGCATCACCGTCCAGCTGAAGCGTCGAGCCGACCTCATCCCGAATCTCATCGAGACGGTGCGCGGCTATGCGGCGCATGAGAAATCCGTGTTCGAAGGCGTCACACGCGCCAGGGCCGAAACCCTGTCGGCGTCGGGGCCTGCAGAGGCCGGCGTGGCAGAGGGCCACCTGCAGCAGGCGCTGCGCAGCCTGTTCGCGGTCGCCGAGGCGTATCCGCAGCTGCAGGCCAGCCAGAACTATCTGCAGCTGCAGCACTCTCTGGTCGACACCGAGGACAAGATCCAGGCGGCCCGTCGCTTCTACAACGGCGGCGTGCGCGAGCTGAACACGAAGATCAAGGTCTTCCCGAACAACCTGTTCGCACGCGGGCTCGGCTTCACCGAGCGCGAGTTCTTCGAGGTCGCCGACGACAGCGCGATCTCGGAGCCCCCGCGCGTGCAGTTCTGACCCCGAACGACTCAACGCGATACGACTCTAGGCGACGACGTCGCCTTGAGTCGTCCGCGTATCCAGGTTGAGCCGGCGCAGCGAGTCGAAGCTTCCTGAGCCTCGAGAGTCCTGTTGGACGGTCTCTCATTCCCTCGGGTGTACGTGCCGCTCGACGGCCGTATCGTGGCCGCTGAGCGCGGATGCGATGGCATCCGCAGCATCGCCCCACCCCGAGACGCTGATGCGCTCCAGCCCCTGCCACGCGGCGGCACGGATGATCTCTTCCGCGATGCGATCGGCATCCGTCTGCCGGCGGGCATGGGGCTCCCACCAGGCCGACTGCACCCGCAGGACCGAGGCGGCGCGATCCGCCTTGAGATCGACGCGTGCCACGATGCGATCTTCCACCAGCACTGGCAGCGAGTAGTACCCGTAGCGACGTCTGTCGGCGGGCACGTAGATCTCGATCCGATAGTCGAGATCGAACGCCCGCAGAGCCCGGTCGCGGAACCACACGACCGGATCGAACGGCGTCAGCAGCGCCGCACGCGGGATGCGGCGGGGAAGCACCGCATCCCGATGCCTCCACGCGGGCACAGGCCGGCCCGCACGCTCCCAGCCGCGCACGGTGACCGGCTCCAGCTCTCCGGCGTCGACGAGGTCGCCGACAGCAGTGCGGACGGCGGACTGGTTCCGCAGCCGGTAGTAATCATTGAGGTCGGCGATCGTCGCGACCCCGGACGACCGCGCCGCGCGCCGCACCAGCTCGCGCACGGCCTCGGGCTCGGGAACGGGGGATGCCAGCACGTCGGCGGGAACGATCTGCTCGGCCAGACCGTACTGCCGCTCGAACCCGGCCCGGCCCGCGATCGCCACCTCGCCGCAGCGCCATAGATGCTCGAGAGCGGATTTCGCGGTGTCCCAGTCCCACCACGGCCCCCGTGATCGGGGAGCGTCGTCCCGCAGATCCACCGGGCGCAGCGGGCCGCGCTCGCGCAGCTGTGCGCGCACCCAGTCCAGCGTCCTCGCATTCGCGTGCATCCAGCTGCCCGGCTCGGCTTCACGGCGTCGCCACGCCTGCATCCGGAAATCCCAGAGCGACCAGTCCTCCACCGGCATGAAGGCGGCCTCGTGCGCCAGGTACTCGACGTAGTGGGTCGTCCGCGAGACGACGGTACGATCCAGCAGAGCCGGATCGTAGGAGCCGAGGCGGGAGAACATCGGCATGTAGTGCGAACGGGCGAACACATTCACGGAATCGATCTGCAGCACGCCCAGGCGATCCATCGTGCGGTGCAGGTGCCGGGGAGCCACAGCAGCCGGCATCCGTCGTGAGAAGCCCTGCGCGGCCAGCATGATCCGGCGGGCCTCGCTGGAGCTCAGCACGGCAGGGGAGCGGTCATCATCCGTTCAGGGTAACGGTCACCTCCGACATGCATTCCGGCGCCGGTCGGGGCGGTACGTAGAATTGGACGATGAGCGACGACCCCACACCGAGGTTCCGCAATCCGTTCCGCCACTATCCGCCCGTCACCGACCGCACGGTCACCACCAAGGTCGATGAGGCGGTGCCCGCACCGCTGCGAGTGACGGCCGCCTACTCCTGGCGTCTGCTCGTGATCGCCGGCGTCATCGCCCTGTTCATCTGGCTGGTGATGCTGCTGAAGGCGCTGATCATCCCGATGATGGTCGGCATCCTGATCGCCGCACTGCTGTGGCCCGGGTTCCAGCTCATGCTGCGGGCGCGATTCCCGCGCTGGCTGGCCATCGCCACGACGGTGATCGGCGCGATCGGCATCGTGACGGGGCTGATCTGGCTGGTCGTGTGGCAGGTCCGGGCCCAGCTCGACGACGTGCAGACCAGGACCGCACTCGCCTTCGAGCAGTTCAAGGCGTTCCTGCTGGACAGCCCGCTCCACCTCACCGCCGGCGACATCGACGCGTACATCGCACAGGCTCAGGAGTTCCTCACCGAACAGCAGGATTGGCTGCTCAGCGCGGCCGGAGCCGTCACCGGGACGGCGGCCGAGGTGGTCACCGGCGCCCTGCTGTCGCTGTTCATCCTCGTCTGCCTGCTGGCCGACGGCGCCGGCATCTGGCGGTGGACGCTCAAGCTCTTCCCGCGCAAGGCGCGCCCGCCGCCGACGCCGCCGCGCGCAACGGCTGGGACACGGTGATCAACTACGCGCGCACCCAGATGCTCGTCGCGGCGATCGATGCCGTCGGCATCGGAGCGGGCGCAGCACTTCTCGGCGTGCCGATGGCGATCCCGGTCGCCGTGCTGGTCTTCCTGGGTTCGTTCGTGCCGATCGTCGGAGCCGTGGTCACCGGAGCGGTCGCCGTGTTCCTCGCCCTGGTCTACAACGGCATCTGGATCGCCGTCGCGATGCTGGGCGTCGTGCTGCTCGTGCAGCAGCTCGAGGGGCACATCCTGCAGCCCATCCTGATGGGATCGGCGGTCAAGGTGCACCCGCTGGCGGTCGTGCTGGTGGTCGCGGGCGGAGCGATGATCGCACGCATTCCCGGGGCCCTGTTCGCCGTTCCGCTGGCCGCATTCATCAACGTGGCTGCGGTGACCATCAGCACCGGCGCCTGGCGGACGGGGGAGGAGCCCGACGCCGATCTCATCTGGAGCACAGTGCCGCGGGAGCGGCCGAGGAGGAATCGATGACCGCAGTCCCGAGCCTGACAGCAGTCCCCAGCCTGACCGAGTTCACGTCGGCGGCCGAGAGCCTCGCGGGAGTGATCTCGCACACGCCGACCGAGCTCTCCCGGGCGCTCAGCGACATACTGGGATCTCCCGTACTGCTGAAGATGGAGAACCTTCAGCGCACCGGGTCGTTCAAGATCCGCGGGGCATCGTACCGGCTTGCCCAGCTGTCGGACTCGGAGCGTGCACGCGGCGTCGTCGCGGCCTCCGCAGGGAACCACGCACAGGGTGTGGCGCTCGCCGCCCAGGCCCTCGGCATCCCCGCCACGATCTTCATGCCGCTCGGCGTGCCCGTGCCGAAGTTGCTGGCCACGCGCGGGTACGGTGCCGAGGTGGTGCTGGAAGGGGAGACGGTCGCGACGTCGCTGCGGCTGGCTGCGGAGTTCGCGGAGCGCACCGGGGCAGTGCTGATCCCGCCCTTCAACCATCGTGACGTGATCATCGGCCAGGGCACGCTGGGCCTGGAGATCTACCAGGACGTCCCCGAGGTCGACACGGTGATCATGGGGATCGGCGGCGGCGGACTGATCGCGGGAGTCGCGGCAGCCATCAAGCAGGCGGCCGCCGCAGATGGACGCACCGTGCGCATCATTGGCGTACAGTCCGAGCACGCCGCGGCTGTTCCCCCGTCCCTCGCCGCGGGCCATCCGGTCGAGATCACCACGCAGCCGACCATCGCAGACGGCATCCTCGTCGCGCGCCCCGGCGATGTGCCCTTCGAGATCATCCGCGATCTGGTGGACGACGTCGTCACCGTCTCTGAGGACGACATCGCCCGTGCCATCCTGATGCTGCTGGAGCACGCCAAGATCGTCGTCGAGCCCGCAGGTGCGGTCGGCGTCGCCGCCATCCTCGCTGGAAAGGTGACGTCGGCAGGCACGACAGTTCCGATCCTCTCCGGCGGGAACATCGACCCCATGCTGCTGCAGCGGGTCGTCTCGCACGGACTGGCAGCATCCGGCCGCTACGCGACCGTGAGCATCCCGCTGCCCGATCGTCCCGGCCAGCTGGCCAAGGTCTCCGAGGCGCTCGCGCAGGTCGGCGCGAACGTCATGGAGGTGCTGCACACCCGGCACGGCCATGGACTGCAGATCAGCGACATGATCCTGCAGCTCTCGATCGAGACACGCGGACCCGAGCACACCCAGCTGGCGCTGGACACACTGCGTGCCGCCGGCTTCGATCCGCTCGTCGTCGAGGACTGAGACGCCGAAGGCTCGGAGCGCGCTGCTCGAGCCTTCGGCTGCGTCTGCGACGGTCAGCCGGTGTAGGTCTCCACGCCGGTGACCTCGACCGAGATCGCGCGACCGTTGGGGGCCTCGTAGCTCGTCTTCTCGCCGACCTTCAGGCCGAGGATGGCCTGGCCGAGCGGGCTCGCCTCGCTGTAGACGTCCAGGTCGCCGTCTGCGGCGATCTCACGGCTTCCGAGCAGGAACACCTCTTCGTCGCCGGCGACGATCGCCGTGACGACCGTGCCGGGCTCGACGATGCCGCGGCTGGTGGGCGCCTCGCCGACCTTCGCGGTCTTCAGAAGCTGCTGCAGCGTGCGGATGCGCGCCTCCTGTTTGCCCTGCTCGTCCTTCGCGGCGTGATACCCGCCGTTCTCCTTGAGGTCGCCCTCTTCGCGAGCGGCCTCGATGCGGGCCGCGATCTCGTCGCGGCCGACAGTGGAGAGCTGTTCGAGCTCGTCGACGAGCCGATCGTAGGCCTCCTGCGTGAGGAAAGGTACCTGAGCGTCTGTGGACACAGCGTGCTCCTTCGATGCGGGCCCCTTCAGGGGCTGGGAGGATGCCGGACCGTCATCTGCGGCCCGGGGGATATGCCAAAACGCCCCGGCGTAGGCCAGGGCGCAGGTCTCTTGCGATCGAGTCTAAGCGACCCAGCAGGACTTCACCAAACCGGTGGTCGCCGCAGCGACCGTCGGGATGGTCACATCGAAGGCGGAGGTGTGCGCTTCTGCGGCCGGGATATCGACGATCTTCCAGCCCACCACGCCGAACTCCGCGTCCAGCGCCTGCACCACGCAGGTGACGTCGGATCCCCGTGGAGCCGTGTACTGGAAGCGCAGATCCACGCTGTGCTCATCCGTGACGGTGAAGCCCACGTCGTCTGCGGTGACGGTGCTCATCTCGCTGACCACGATCATCCAGCCGAACGCCACCACCACGGCGGCGGTGAGCACGCCCGCGATGATCCAGGGCAGGCGGCGGCGACCGGTGCGACCGTAGCGCTCATCGAGCTCGCGGGCGGTGGTCACGGGTCTCCTGGCTCTCTGTCGGCGGATAGGCTGGTACTCCCAGGTTATGCGACCTGAGGAGGAAAGGCGGACTCATGATCCTGTTCGGCGAGAACACCCCGATGCCGACGCCGACCTCGACCGTTCCGCCCGAGCTGGTGACCCCGGGTTTCGCCGGTTTCGCCGCCGTGATCGTGGTGGTCGTCGCCGTGATCCTGCTGATCTGGGACATGAATCGCCGCATCCGCCGGGTGCGGTATCGCGACGAGGTGCGCGCCGAGCTGGATGCCGAGCAGGCCGGAACGGATGCCGAGGACGGCACCCCTGGTGCCGGCGGGACGGACTGACGTCGTCCGGCGGCTCAGACGCCGACGCGGGAGAACGCGTCGAGGCTGATGCCCTGCGCGAGGATGCGCTTCGCCCACTCCTTGGCGCTGTGCAGACTGTGGTCGCGGTAGTTGCCGCATTCGACGGCCGAGACGCCGGGCACATCGCTCCATTCGGCTGGGCCCGCGATGAACTCCAGTCCCGCGCGCACGGCCGCCACCACGTCGGCGACCGCGGGCTCGCCCCACATGATCAGGTGGAAGCCGGTGCGGCATCCGAACGGCGAGATGTCGATCACGCCGTCGATGTGGTCGCGCAGCACGCTCGCCAGGGTGTGCTCGATGGTGTGCAGCCCCGCAGTGGGGATCTCGCCCTCATTGGGCTGCACGAAGCGCACGTCGAAGTTCGAGATCGCGTCGCCCTTCGGACCGTGCTCGACGCCGATCAGACGCACATAGGGCGCGATGACGGCGGTGTGATCGAGGGTGAAGCTCTCCACGTCGGCCATGATGGTCCTCCAGATCGTTCTGCTGCCAGGATGCCACGCGCGCCTGCACGCACGGCGGGGGATGACGGCGGATGTCAGGCGAGCCCGAGCGAGGGCGCGTGGGGGGCCAGCGAGATGAGCAGGCACGCCGTCCAGTGGCACAGGAAGGCCAGCACGGTGCACACATGGAAGATCTCGTGGAATCCGAAGTGCCCCGGCCAGGGATTCGGCTTCTTCATCGCGTACACGACGGCCCCGGCGGTGTAGAGCACGCCGCCGACGCACACCAGCACCATCATCGCCACGTTCGCGACCGCCAGGTCGACCATGTACATCACCGCCGCCCAGCCGAGCACGAGATACAGCGCGACGTACAGCCAGCGCGGCGCGTTGATCCAGAAGACGCGGAACAGGATGCCGAGGATCGCCCCGCCCCACACCAGGAACAGCAGCAGCGCGCCCTTCTGCGGCGCCAGCGCGAGCGTTGCGATCGGTGTGTAGGTGCCGGCGATCAGCAGCAGGATGTTGGCGTGGTCGATGCGCTTGAGGACGCCCTTCACCTTGGGGCTCCAGGTGAAGCGGTGATACAGCGCGGAGTTGCCGAACAGCAGCAGCGAGCTGGCCATGAAGACGGCGGCTGCCCATTTCGCCGGCGCTCCGTGCGCCAGCGCGATCAGCACGATGCCGGTGACGATCGCGACCGGGAACGTGCCGGCATGGATCCACCCTCGCCAGCTCGGCTTGATCTCGACGTCGGCATCCTTCGCTGCAGCGTCGAGCAGCGGCAGCTGAGGGACTTCGAGGCCTTCGTCGGCTGGAGTGCTCACGTCCCCACTCTAGGCGCGCCCGCATTCCGCGAGCAGCACATGTCCCGGCGACGCGGTGCCCGACGCTCGTGCGGTTCTCGCATCGCGTGCCCTGCGCCGTCGGCATCCGATCCTTGGCGGTAGCGTAGGGACGTGAGTGCACGCGAGAGCTCAGGGCGAGGACCCCTCTACCGGCTGTACGGCAACCGCCTGCGACGCCGGATCGACCCGGCATCCGTTCCGCACCATGTCGCCATGATGATCGACGGCAACCGCCGCTGGGCGCGCCAGCTCGGCTACGACTCCGCGGCCGACGGGCATCGCGCCGGCGCCGCGAAGATGCGCGAGTTCCTCGGCTGGTGCGACGAGCTCGGGGTCAGCGTGGTCTCGCTGTACCTGCTGTCCGCCGACAACCTGCACAAGCGCGACTCCAAAGAGATCGACGACCTCATCGAGATCATCGCTGAACTGGCCGACACGCTGTCGCAGCACGGTAGCTGGTGCGTGCAGCACGTCGGGCGGTCCGACATCCTCCCAGCGGAGCTGTCACGAGTGCTCGAAGAGGCCCAGGAGCGCACCCGCGACCACACGGGTCTGCACGTGAACCTGGCCGTCGGCTACGGCGGACGCAATGAGATCGTCGATGCGGTGCGCAGCATCATCGGCCAGCACAACGCCTCCGGCGGCACCATGGAAGACCTCGCGGCCCAGCTGACCCCCGAGATGATCGGCGAGCACCTGTACACCGGCGGGCAGCCCGACCCCGATCTGGTCATCCGCACCAGCGGCGAGCAGCGGCTGAGCGACTTCCTGCTCTGGCAGAGCGCGCACAGCGAGTTCTACTTCGTCGAGGCGCTCGGCCCCGATCTGCGCCAGGTCGACTTCCTGCGTGCGATCCGCGACTACGCCGACCGCGACCGCCGCTTCGGGCGCTGACAGATGTTCACGGCGGCGTAACCCGCGCGTCAGCGTGTCGCATCCGGCCCCCTTGATCCGGCGACGTACGGTACAGACATCGGGCACCGTGCCCGATCGGGTCGGCCTTCCGGATCGCGACTCGTGGCCCCTGGTCGACTCGCCACAGAGCCGGGAAAACCCGGATCGGGGGATCGATCGTGACCACTCGCACCTCGCAGCTGTCCACCCGCAAGATCGTCGGAACCCGAGCCGTGTCGAAAGATGACACGGCTCTTCGCACATATGTGCTCGACACCTCGGTGCTGCTCAGCGACCCGCAGGCGCTTTTCCGCTTCGCCGAGCACTCCATCGTGCTTCCGGTCGTCGTGATCACGGAGCTCGAGGCCAAGCGGCACGACCCCGAACTCGGCTACTTCGCGCGTCGAGCGCTGCGGCATCTCGACGATCTGCGCATAGAGCACGGGCGGCTCGACTTCCCGGTCGAGGTCGGCGACGGCGGCACGCTGCGGGTCGAGCTCGGAGCCGCCGATCTGTCGGTGCTGCCCGCAGGTATCCGGCTCAGCGACAACGACAGCCGCATCCTGGCGACGGCCGCGCAGCTGGCGCAGGACGGTCAGGCCGTCACCATCGTCTCCAAGGACCTGCCGATGCGGGTGAAGGCCGCCTCCCTCGGGCTGGCCGCCGAGGAGTACCTCGCCGAGCAGGCGGTCGACTCGGGATGGACCGGGATCGCCTCTCTCGACCTCTCCGGCGACGAGATGAGCGACCTCTACGAGAGCGAGGTCGGACTCAGCGATCAGGTGCGTGGGGTGCCCGTGAACACCGGCCTGATCATCCACTCCGAGCGGGGATCCGCGCTCGGGCGCGTCACCGGCGAGGGCGAGTACCGGCTCGTGCGGGGGGATCGCGAGGTGTTCGGACTGCACGGGCGCTCGGCCGAGCAGCGCATCGCCATCGACCTGCTGATGGATCCCGAGGTCGGCATCGTCTCGCTCGGCGGACGTGCAGGCACGGGAAAGTCCGCCCTGGCGCTGTGCGCGGGGCTGGAGGCGGTGCTGGAGCGCCAGCAGCAGAAGAAGATCATCGTGTTCCGCCCGCTGTTTGCCGTGGGCGGGCAGGAGCTCGGCTACCTGCCCGGCGACCAGGGCGAGAAGATGAATCCCTGGGGTCAGGCGGTGTTCGACACGCTCGGCTCGGTCGTCTCCGGCAACGTCCTGGAGGAGGTCGTGGAGCGGGGGATGCTGGAGGTGCTGCCGCTCACGCACATCCGCGGACGGTCGCTGCACGACGCCTTCGTGATCGTCGATGAGGCTCAGTCGCTGGAGCGAAACGTGCTCCTGACGGTACTCAGCCGGATGGGTCAGAACTCCCGGGTCGTGCTCACCCATGACGTCGGTCAGCGCGACAACCTGCGGGTCGGCCGCCACGACGGTGTGGCCAGCGTGATCGAGACCCTGAAGGGGCACGACCTGTTCGGGCACGTCACCCTCACCCGCTCCGAGCGCTCCGCCATCGCGGCGCTGGTCACCGAGCTGCTGGAGGCCGAGGAGCTCAGCTGACGGCATCCGTTCCTGGTCGCGTACGTTGCACTTTGCGGGCCGACACGCCAGATGGCGGACGTTTCCAGCGAATCTGTCCGACATCTGGCGTGTCGGCCCCCATTTCGCATCCGAGTCGAAGCCGGATGGAGGGAGGGATGGGCTACGCGCGCTCTGCCATGCGGGTCAGGGCAGCGAGTATCGCGGACTGGACCACCGGCCAGTCATAGACGATCTGGGCGTAGTCGAAGCGCAGGGTCTCGTACCCCGCAGCAGATGCTGCAGCATCGCGCGCAAGATCCTTGTGCCGGTTCGATCGGCCATCATGATTCTCTTTGCCGTCGACCTCGATGATCAGCCGCCCGCCGATGACGAAGTCCACTCTGCCGACTCCGTCGATCACGATCTGAGTGTCTAAACGGATGCCGAGTTGGTGCATCCGCAGTCGGAGAAGCGATTCCAGTCCGCTGTCGGCGTCGGTGCGTGCCAGATCGACGAGCCAACGGGCATGCTGGGGGAGCGCGGCTCGGATGCGACGGCGTGACGCGTCGGAGATCAGCCGGAGCCGCAGCGCGGACTCCATCGATGCGAAGAACGACTCCTCGCCCTCGCAGCGATGCAGGTGAATGAGAGCCGTCACGACGTCGACCTTGCCGAATGTGGACGCCCCGCGAAAATAGTGGCTGATGCATCGGCATCCTGCGTGAGGATGGGCGCGCCCGCGGCGACCGACCCACACATGTGGCGGTCCATCTCCAGCCATCACCCACACGCCGTGTCGCTGAAGGGCCGACGAGCAGGTCAGCGGACCCCCATGGAGTGCGGCTTCACGTTCCGAAGGATGCGCGACGTTGGTGGCGAACACCCCGGGGCGCAGCCGCTGGATGTCGCCGGCGCGGACCGATTTGGTGAGCCGCATGCGGCTGACACCGAACTCCTGCAACGAGGTTCCCGGTGCGACGCCGCCGAGCCGGTCGATGAGCAACTGTGGATCGATCATGCCGCCAGCATCCGACATCCGATGAGTGGTGACCCTCGAAAACCCGGCGTCTGTGGACAACTCACCCGGTGCACCTGATTGTGGAGAGATACGAATCGGGGGCCGACACGCCAGATGTCGGACGGATTCGCGGAAAACGTCCGACATCTGGCGTGTCGGCCCCCAAAGTGCAACCAGCAACCAGCAACCAGCCGCGGGGCCGGTGCTCAGCCGGCGTGGGTCATGCTCAGCAGGTCGAGCTTCTCGTCCAGCTGGGCCTCGGTGATCTCGCTGCGCTCCACGTAGCCGAGCTCGATCACGGCATCGCGCACGGTGATGCCCTTCGCCACGGCGTGCTTGGCGATCTTCGCCGCGGCCTCGTAGCCGATGAGCTTGTTCAGCGGGGTGACGGTCGACGGGCTCATGCCCGCCAGCGCGGCCGCGCGCTCGACGTTGGCCACCAGGCCGTCGACGGTCTTGTCCGCCAGCACGCGCGTCGCGTTGGCGAGTAGGCGGATCGACTCCAGCAGTGCCGTGCCCATCACGGGAATGGCGACATTCAGCTCGAATGCACCCGAGGCGCCGCCCCAGGCGATCGTGGCGTCGTTGCCGATCACGCGCGCGCACACCATCAGCACGGCCTCCGGGATGACCGGGTTGACCTTGCCTGGCATGATCGACGAACCCGGCTGGAGATCGGGCAGGTGGATCTCGGCGAGACCCGTGTTCGGTCCCGAACCCATCCACCGCAGGTCGTTGTTGATCTTCGTCAGCGAGACGGCGATGGTGCGCAGCGCGCCGGATGCCTCGACCAGGCCGTCGCGGTTGGCCTGAGCCTCGAAGTGATCCTTCGCCTCGGTGACCGGCAGCTCGGTCTCGGCGGCAAGCAGCGCGATGACCTTCTGCGGGAAGCCGAGGGGCGTGTTGATGCCGGTGCCCACGGCGGTGCCGCCGAGCGGGACTTCAGCCACGCGGGGGAGCGCCGCCTGCACGCGCTCGATGCCGAGGCGCATCTGGCGGGCGTAGCCGCCGAACTCCTGGCCGAGCGTGACCGGGGTGGCGTCCATCAGGTGCGTACGGCCGGACTTGACGACGGTCTTCCACTCCTCGGCCTTGGCCTCGAAGGCGACGGCGAGGTGGTCGAGTGAGGGGATGAGGTCGTCGATCAGAGCCTGGGTGACGGCGACGTGCACCGACGTGGGGAACACATCGTTCGACGACTGCGAGGCGTTGACGTGGTCGTTCGGGTGCACGGCGGAGCCGAGGATCGAGGATGCCAGGTTCGCCAGCACCTCGTTCATGTTCATGTTCGATGAGGTACCCGACCCGGTCTGGTAGACATCGATCGGGAACTCGCCGTCGTGCTTGCCGGTGACGACCTCGTCGGCGGCCTGTGCGATCGCATCGGCGATGGCGCCGTCGAGCGTGCCGAGCTCCTTGTTCGCGAGCGCCGCCGCCTTCTTGATACGGGCGAGCGCCGCGATCTGCGCAGACTCGAGGCCGCTTCCCGAGATCGGGAAGTTCTCCACGGCACGCTGCGTCTGCGCGCTGTACAGCGCGTTCACGGGAACACGCACTTCACCCATGGTGTCGTGCTCGATGCGGAATTCGGACTCAGTCACTTCTGCTCCTTTGCGAGAGAGGGGATGTCAGAGTCGGCGAGGCCGACCTGGGCGATCGGGACGGCGCTGCCATCGGTCAAGCGGTACTTGGCGCCGACGATGGCGAGGCGACCCTCGGCAACGGCGTCGCTGATGATCTCGGACGAGGCGAGCAACCCCAGGATGGTGCTGCGGAGGTGCTCTCGTCCGACCTCTTCGGGGTCGATGTCATCGACCGAGGTGCCGCCGGAGGCCTTCAGCACGCGGCGTGCTGCCGGGACGATCGGTGCGATCAGCTTCCAGATCTTCGGCGGGATCGGGTCGGCGTCGATAGCCGTTCCGCGCACCGCTGCGCCGACCGCACCGCACGAGTCGTGCGCGAGGACGATCAGAAGCGGCACGTCGAGCAGCGCGACAGCGAACTCGATGCTCGCGACGGCTGAGTCCGTCACCATCTGGCCGGCGTTGCGTGTGGTGAACAGGTCGCCGAGGCCCACGTCGAAGAGGGTCTCCGCGGCGACGCGCGAGTCGGAGCAGCCCAAGAAGGTGGCGAACGGATTCTGACCGTTCGCGATCTCGGCTCGGCGGTGCGCGTCCTGGTTCGGATGACGGGACTCGCCGGCGACGAATCGCCTGTTCCCCTCGATCAACTTCGTCCAGGCCTCGACAGGGGTGAGTGTCGTGGTCATCCGGCCTCCTTCAGGTCGCTCAACTGTGCGGTCAGGGATTCAGCAAGCTTCTTCGTCGAGTCCGCGGAGCGGGATCCGTAGATCAGCACGTAGTCGTGGCCGGCCTGGGTGCCGAGCGCGTAGGTGACGTTGGCGGAGCCGCGATCACCGAGGTCGAAGACGTCCCAGGTGATGCCGTCGATGTCCTCGGTGCCGGTGGGAGCCATGCCACCGGTGACCTGCGGAGCCCAGGTGACATCGGCGTCGAAGGCCTGTCCCAGCTTGATGAAGCCGCGCTCCTTCTCGCCGGCGGGTGCGAGCGTCACGCTCCACACCCGGGTGGCGCCTCCTTCGAGCCTGGCCGCGTTGACACGCCAGAAGTCCCCGGTCTCGGGCACGATCACTGGCCGCTCCGAGGTCGACGCGACATCGGCGGCGATCTTCGCCACGTCGATCGGTGGCGTCGTGGTCGGCTCGCCGCGCGGGACGGCCAGCACGATGACGGCGACCACGGCGACGGTGACCAGCAGCGCGGCGATCAGGTTCCTGAAGCTCTGACTCGACCGGTAGACACGGCTGGACTCCGCCTTGCGGTCGGCGGTCTCCTGCGGGGTCTCGGGCCGTCCGAGCTCTGCGACGATCCCCGGTTTGCGGCTCATTCGGCTTCTCCGGCGGATGCCGCATCGCGGGCGGCCTCGAGGCGGCGCTTCGCGCCCAGCAGCCACTCCTCGCAGCGAGCCGCGAGCGCCTCGCCGCGCTCCCAGAGGGCCAGGGAGTGCTCGAGGGTGGGAGAGCCCTGTTCGAGCTCGGCGACCACGCGCACGAGTTCGTCGCGGGCGGCCTCGAACGACAGCGACTCCACAGGGAGCTCGTTGGACGCAGTCACAGCATCCATCCTACCGGCGCGTCGCAGCCGTCACCTGCGGGCTCCGGAGGCTCGAAGCTGCGGATGCCGCGTCACTCCGCTTCGGCGATCTGTCCCTCCGAGCGTGCGCGGAGCGAGCCCCGGTCGACCGTGACCGTCATCGGCGTGCCAGACGGGGCGTCGGCGGCATCGCTGAGGATGCGGCCGTCGTCGAGGTGTGCGATCGCGTATCCGCGCGCCAGGGTGGCCGCGGGGGAGAGGGCGCGCAGCGAGGCGCGCAGCTCGGCGGTGGTGCGGCCGGCGGCATCCAGACGGCGGGTGAGGGTGTCGCGGCCGCGGGAGGCCAGAAGCCAGATCTCGTGCGCGCGGTCTTCGATGATCGGGTCGGGGGTGCGCAGCACCGGGCGTGAGCGCAACTGCTCGAGCTGGCTGATGTCGTGCGCGATGCGCTGCGTCAGCCGCGAGGTCGCGCGGGCCCGAAGCTGGGCGATCAGGGCGCGCTGCTCGCCGACATCCGGGACGACCCGCTTTGCGGCATCCGTCGGCGTCGACGCGCGCAGGTCAGCGACGTCGTCCAGCAGGGGGTGGTCGTTCTCGTGGCCGATGGCACTGACGACGGGGGTGGATGCCGCGGCGACCGCCCGCACCAGGCGCTCATCGCTGAAGCCGAGCAGCGTCTGCGGGTCGCCACCGCCGCGGGCGATGATGATCACATCGACTTCGGGATCGGCATCCAGCCGCTGCAGAGCGACCAGCGTCTCCGGAACGCAGCGATCCCCCTGCACGGCGGCGTACTCGGTGCGGAAGCGCACCTGCGGCCAGCGCAGCTCGGCGTTGCGCAGCACGTCCTTCTCGGCATCCGATCTCTCGCCCGTGATCAGGCCGATGCGGCGCGGCAGGAACGGCAGCGGCTTCTTGCGAGCGGACTCGAACAGGCCCTCCTGCCGCAGCTGCGCGCGCAGCTTCTCCAGCTTCTCCAGCTGGTCGCCGAGGCCCACGTGTTTCATCGTCGAGACGATGAAGCTGAAGTCGCCGCCCTTGACGAAGTAGTCGGCCTTCACCGCCGCGACGACGTGGTCTCCGACGGCGAGGTCGGCGGGGATGCGCGCGCGCACGCTCGACCACACCCGGATCGAGATCTGCGCATCCGAGCGCACGTCCTTCAGGCGTGCAAACACGTTGCCGCCACGCAGGTTCCAGGACGTGATCTCGCCCTCCACCCACACAGTGTTCCACCGGGCGATGAAGTCGCGGATTGTGCCGTTCAGCCGCGCGACCGAGGTGGGCGCATCGGCCGTCGAATCGCGCGGGGCGACGGAATCGGCCGGCGGTGGCTCACCCGGGATCGCGGATGCTTCGAAGGCGGTCATCCCTCCATTCTGCTCAGTCGAGCGCCCAGCTGCGTTCGTGTAGCGCAAATGGCTCCGATTGGCGCGGAATCGCAGCAACTTGCGCTACATGAACGGGATTGGGGCTCCCGGCCTTCGAACAGGCAGTCTCGGTAGACTCGAGGTGTGAGTGCAACCGTCGTCAGGCTCCCTGAGCCGCCGCGCCCAGCCCGCCGTTCCGCGCCGTTGGAGAACCGTCCCGTGGACGGCGCGAAGCGGGTGCTGCTGGCGGCTCCGCGCGGGTACTGCGCCGGTGTCGACCGTGCGGTCGTGGCCGTCGAGAAGGCGCTGGAGCGCTACGGCTCGCCGGTGTACGTGCGCAAGCAGATCGTGCACAACATCCACGTCGTCACCGAGCTCGAGCAGAAGGGCGCGATCTTCGTCGACGAGGTCGATGAGGTGCCCGAAGGGGCGCACATCGTCTTCAGCGCGCACGGCGTCTCGCCGATGGTCGTGCAGGCAGCATCCGATCGTCAGCTGCATGCGATCGATGCGACTTGCCCGCTGGTGACCAAGGTGCATCGTGAGGCCGTGCGCTTCGCGCGCGACGACTACGAGATCCTGCTGATCGGCCACGACGGGCACGAAGAGGTCGAGGGAACGGCCGGTCATGCGCCCGACCGCGTCACGATCGTGAACTCGCCCGAAGAGGCCGACACCGTGCAGGTGAAGGATCCTTCGAAGGTGGTGTGGCTGTCGCAGACTACGCTCTCGGTCGACGAGACGATGGAGACCGTGAACCGCCTGCGCACGCGATTCCCGGAGCTGCACAATCCGCCGTCGGATGACATCTGCTACGCAACCCAGAACCGTCAGGTTGCGATCAAGAAGGTCGCCAAGGAGGCAGACCTGGTGATCGTGGTCGGATCGGCGAACTCCTCGAACAGCGTGCGCCTGGTCGAGGTCGCGCTGGAGTACGGGGCGAAGGCCGCCTACCGCGTCGACTACGCCGACGAGGTGGAGCAGGACTGGCTGGACGGCGTGCGCACGGTGGGCGTCACCAGCGGCGCCTCGGTGCCCGAAGTTCTCGTGCGCGAGGTGCTCGAGGCGCTCGGCGAGGCGGGCTATCGCGACGTCGAAGAGGTGCGCACGGCCGAGGAGGATCTGATGTTCTCCCTGCCCAAGGAGTTGCGTCATGATGCCAGCGGCAAGCGCGACGAGCGCGCCCTGGGCGGACGCTCCAGCCGCTGACAGTCCGGATGGTGCCCGGATGCACCACGGCTTCACGGCCGCGACCAAGGCACGACGGGTACCGTTGATGGCATGAGTGTCGATCAGCCGCAGTACGGCGAATACGCGTCGCCGGAAGAGCAGCGGCTGCGTGCGGGCCTTCCGCCCGTGGAGCAGGCTCCGTCGGCATCCGCTCCTGCCGCACCCTCACCCGGCGCAGCCGTGCGCGCTGCGCGGCCGGCGAACGGGGCGGGGCGCATGATCACGGCCGTGCTGCTGGGTATCGGGCTCGTGAACGTGCTCATGTCGATACCCGGGTTCCTCGATCTGTCGGCCACGCTCGATCAGACGTTGACGATGCTGGGTGCTGAGGGATCCTTCTCGAACTATGCCGCGGCGAGGACCTGGGGTGTCATCGCGCTGATCGTGCTGTTCGCCGGCTACGCGCTGACGCTGTGGCTGTCGGTGCACAGGATCAAGCGCGGGCGATCCTCGTGGTGGCTACCGTTGGTGGGCTTCGTCGTGACGATGATCGCCGTGTCGATCTGCATCTCGGTGCCGATGATGGGCGACCCCGCCTTCAACCAGATTCTGGTGACTCCGCCCGCCGGGTAGCCTCAAGGGGTGTCAGCAGAGCAGATCGCCTTCCAGGTCGCCTTCGCCTCCGTCGACTCCGGCGACGGCGGCGACTGCGGCGAGCGGGCCGAGCGCATTCTGCGCCGGGAGCGCGTGCTCGCCGCGATCCGCGGCTTCGACGGCGAGGCGACGACGGTGCTGCTCCCGATCACCGAGCAGGGGAACGTCGTGGCTCTGGATGCCGAAGGGCGACTTCGCTTCGATCTGAGCGCCGTCGGCCTGCAGACGCTGTTCGCCGACGCGGGGCTCACCTTGCACCTGGGGTACGCCGACCACGCGCTGGACGAGGTCGACGCGGAGCTGGAGCAGGAGTTCGGCGAGGTGTTCGAGCAGCTCGACGAAGCGCCGGACGATCTGATCGGGCTCGCGGTGTCGGAGCGGGACGATGGCACGTTGTTCGCACCCGATCCGGTGCACGTGGCGGAGTTCTCCCGGCGCGGGCCGTGGGCGGCCCGGGTGACCGCACAGCTGCTGGCCACTCCGGTCGACTATCTGGAGGATGCCGGCTGGTCGGTGTATCGCTATCGCACCGACCGTGCACATGGGGCGATCTCGGGCAGTTCGGCGGACCGGCCGATCATCGAGGTCAATGTGCCTGTGCAGGGCGATGCCTGGATCGAGGTGGACGGTTCGCGCGGGCGGACGGCGATGTTCTGGCCGAATGCCGAGCGGCTCACCCGTCCGGTGCTGGAGATCGACCAGATCGGGGTGTCCGAGAGTGCCGAGCTCTACCGGCGGATGCTGAGCGAGGCCGACGGCACGCGGGATGAGCTGGCAGAGCTCGACCTGGGCGATGCCATCGACGCGGATGCGGTGCTGAGGGCGTGCCTGCCGGAAGCACTCGGCGGGATCGTCGGCGAGCCGGAGCGGCTGCGCGCTTTCGTCGCCGCTTTCGGGGTGCCGGCAGCACTGGTCGACGCTGGGCTGAACGATGCCGGTCTGGAAGACGGGGAGCGGCGCGGCGCTTCGCACCCCGCGGATGGATGCCGGTGATCGGCGACGTGGTGATGGCGGGGATCACCGAGACCGTCCCACTCACCCGCCGCGACCGTCCAGTGGCACGGTGGAGTCGGCTGCTGCGCAAACGTCCGCTGCTCGGCGCCGCTCTCAGCGTCGGGGAGCTCTCCGTCGGCGTCGCACTTGGGCGGGGCAGGTCCCGGCTCGGGCGAGGCGTCGGCATCCTGCTCGTCATCGATGCGCTCGCCGACCTCGCGATCCTCGCCATCCGTCTGCTGCGGCGCTAAGCGCACGGCTCGGCTCAGAACTCGATTCGGGTCACGGCACGGCTCGGCTCAGAGCCTCCGTCGGCTCAGAGCCTCCGTCGGCTCAGAGCCTCGTCAGATCAGAGCACCGCTGCGAGGAAGTCCCGGGTGCGCTGCTCCTGCGGCGCTGTGAAGATCTGCTCGGGTGAGCCCTCTTCGACGATCCGTCCGCCGTCGAACATCAGCACCCGATTCGAGACGTCGCGCGCGAACTGCATCTCGTGCGTGACGATCAGCATCGTCACGTCGGTGTTGCGTGCGACGTCGCGCAGGATGTTGAGCACCTCGCCGACCACCTCGGGATCCAGTGCGCTGGTCACCTCGTCCAGCAGCAGGATCTCGGGTTCCATCGCCAGGGCTCGGGCGATCGCGACACGCTGCTGCTGACCGCCGGAGAGCTGGGTGGGGTGCGCCTGCGCCTTGTCGGGCAGGCCGACCATCTGCAGCAGCTCGTGCGCACGGGCGATCGCCTTGTCTCTCGGCTGCCTCAGCACGTGCACGGGCGCCTCGATGATGTTCTCGAGCACCGTCATGTTCGGGAACAGGTTGAACTGCTGAAACACCATGCCGATGCGCTTGCGCATCTCATTCTTGTGCTTCTCCTTCAGCTCGACCCGCTTGCCGTCGCGCTCGAAGTGGGTGAGGGGCTCGCCGTCGACGATGATGTACCCGCTGTTCGCCTCCTCGAGGGTCATGACCAGGCGCAGGATCGTGGTCTTTCCGGAACCGCTGGGTCCGATCAGGGTCACGCGGTCGCCCTTGCGCACGGTGAAGTCCAGGTCGTGCAGCACGACGTGGTCGCCGAAGCGCTTCTCGACCTTGTCGAATCGGATGGCGGGGACATCCCCGTCGTTCAGCGTGACTGCGCCGGTGTGAGTGTCAGGTTGCATAGACAAGACGCTTCTCCAATCGCCCGATGAGCAGGGAAGTCGGGTAGCTGGCGAGGAGGAAGAGGATCCCCGCCATGGTGATGACTTCGATGAACCGGAAATGCGATCCGCCGTATTCCTGAGCGGCGCGCACCATGTCGGTCACGGTGATGACCGCCAGGAACGGCGTCTCCTTGAACATCGAGATGACGTAGTTGCCCAGGGCGGGCACGGTCGAACGCAGCGCCTGCGGGATGATCACCGCAGTCCAGGTGCGCCCCGGCGACATCGACAGCGCCGTGGTCGCCTCCCACTGCCCGCGCGGCACCGAGTCGATGCCGGCCCGGTACACCTCGGCCATGTAGGTCGCATAGTGGATGCCGAAGATGATCACACCCAGTGTGAGCGGCGGAACCTTCGTGAACGCGTGGTAGACGAACAGCAGCTGCACGATCAGCGGAGTCATGCGGACGAAGTTCATCGCGAACGTCAGCACGGCAGCGATCGGCCGCGGTGCGCTCCTGCGGGCGAGTGCGATGACCAGGCCCAGCACGGCGGCGATGGCGCTGCCGAGCACGGTCACCAGGAGTGTGACGGTGAGGAAGGTCCACAGCATGTCGGGCAATGCAGCGGCGACGTGCTCCCAGTTCCAGATCACTCGATCGTCGTTCACAGTGCACCTCCCGAGGTCTCGACCGTGGGGGCGGCGACGGCCTCGCGCAGCCGTGTGCCCTGGCCGAGGCGGTGCTTCGCGCGGGCTTCGAGCGCATTCATCACGAGTGTCAGCAGATAGGCGATCACGAAATAGACGACCAGCCCGAGCGAGTAGGCGAAGAACACATCGGTGTCGATGCGGAGCTTGTTCAGCTCGGCGGTGAGGTCGACGATCGTGATGAGGTACACCACCGCGGTGCCCTTCAGCAGCTGGATCAGAAGATTGGCGAGCGAGGGCAGCATGAGTGCCCAGGCCTGCGGGAAGATGACACGCCACATCCGCTGGAGGCGAGACAGGCTGAGCGCCGTGGTGGCCTCCCACTGACCTCGGGGCACGGAGTTGATCGATCCGCGCACAACCTCGGCACCGTACGCTCCGTAGTTCAGGCCGAGGCCGACCACGCCGACGAGCACCGGTGGCAGCTCGAGGTTGAACGGCGGCAGCGGCAGGACGAAGAACAGGAAGAACAGCTGCACGAGCAGCGAGGTGCCGCGGAACACCTCGATCACCAGGCGGGCGAAGCCGCGCAGCAGCACGTTCTCGAACCGGGCGAGCAGGCCCAGACCGATCGCGATGACGAACGCCAGCAGGGCGCCGCACACGGTGAGCACGAGGGTGATGTACAGCCCCTCGAGCAGGTGCGGCAGCGCCCGCTGGAGTCCTTCGAGATTCTCGATCACGTCAGTGGCAGCCTCAGCCGAGGTCGCCGCTGCACAGCTGCGCAGTGGTCAGGTCTGCCGGCGGCAGGTTCTCGGCGGTGAAGCCGAACGGCTCGACCAGGTCGAGGTAGGCCTGCTCGTCGCCGGTGATCTTCGCGAGCTCGTCGTTGTAGGCCTCGAGCAGATCCTTGTCCTCCTTGCGGAACACGGTGGCACCGGCGCCGATCTGCTCGACGCCGTCGATGACCTGCACGAATGCGCCGGTGGTCTCGAGCTTGTCGTTGTCCTTGGTCATCCAGTTCAGTGAGACCGCGGTGAGGGCGAACGCATCGGCGCGGCCCGACTCCACGACCTCGAGGCCCGCAGTCGCGCTGTCGACCTTGATGACGTCGGTGATGCCGAGATCCTTGGCGTACCCCTCTTCGATGGCGCTGGACTGCACGGCCAGGGTCACGTCGTCAGCGGCTGCGACGGAGTCGAGGTCGCTGAGTCCCAGCGGGTTGCCTGCGGGCACGGCGAGAGTCGTGGTGTACATGATCTCGGGGTCGCTGAAGGCTGCCTGCTCGCAGCGCTCCGGCAGGATCGACATGCCAGCGCTGATGACGTCCCAGCGCCCGGCGTTCAGGCCGGGGATGAGTGAGTTCCAGTCGACCTCTTCGACCTTGATGTCGTCGATTCCGAGGTTGCCGAAGATCTCTTTGTGCAACGCGATCGTGGCGCCAGTCGGCTCGCCGTTGTCGACCCACGAGTACGGCCGCTCGGATGCCACGGCGAGCGTGATGGTGCCGGACTCCTGAGCCTTCTCCAGGGTGGTCTGGGCGCTGTCATCGCTGCCGCTGCTGCTGCCGTTGTCACTGTTGTCGCCGGACGCGCATCCGGCGAGGGCGAGGGTGAGCACCCCCAGGGCGGCGAGTGCGGTTCGGGCTGTGCGCTTGCTCATGATGCTCCTCTTGGTGTCGTCTGGACGCGTCGGGTGAGTGGCGACCGCAGAACACCATACGGGAATTTGTCGACTCACGTACAATCACACATGCAGATTGTCGACAATGAGACAGAACTGTTGTCGCAGAGTCGCACCGCGAATGTGACGCGTGGGGCGCGACAATGAGATGTGGAACGCGATGCGTTCCATAGATGAGGAGACCTGAATGCGCCGTGACCTTCCACGCTCCGTCGGCCGTGCCTCCGTTCCGCGCGTGTCTCGACTGTCGACCGTCGATCTCATCGCGATCGAGCTGCGCAAGGCGATCTTCTCGGGCGCGCTCGCTGTCGGCGCGCAGCTCGGCGAGGTCGAGATCGCCGCGCAGCTCGGCGTCAGCCGCAGTCCACTGCGCGAGGCCGCACAGCGGCTGGTGCAGGAGGGCATCCTGGTGGCGATCCCCGGCCGTGGCATGAGCGTCGCCGTGATCGAGGGAGACCAGATCGCCGATGTCTATGAGATGCGTCTGGCGATCGAGGCGCAGGCGGCACGCCGCATCGCCAGCCGCAACGACCCGGCGGTGCTCGAACGGATCACAGCGGCCTTCGAGGAGCTCGTCGCGGCGAGCGAGGGGAGGACGCGCGTGCAATCGGTGATGCCGACCTGGAGCTGCACCAGGTGCTGGTCGATGCTGCCGGCAGCGAACGTCTCAGCCGGGCCATGGCATCGCTGATCATGCAGACGCGGATCGTCAGCTTCAGCGTGCCCGAGGGATATTCGGTTCGCCGTTCCGTCTCGCCCACGTACCGGCGGCTGCTCGACGCACTCGCCGCGGGGGATCCGGATGCTGCTGTCGCCGCCCTCGAGCGGCAGTTCGCCGATGCCGTGTCGCGGCTGCGCGGTGACGACCATTCCGTCGACATCGTCGAGGTCGACGTCACCGAGGACACCCAGGTCTTCCAACCCATCGACGCGGCTGCCGCACACGACGTCCCGCGCTGACGTCGGCGGCCGGCGTCTCCGCACCCGGGGCAACGTCGTGACCTGCCAGAGACGACGGATGCCCCGGATCGCAGCGATCCGGGGCATCCGCATGTCCTACGTCCAGCGAGACTTCTCTTTCAGCACGAGACATGACGGCAGACGTGCTGTCTCATGCTGGAAGTGAAGTCTCGGCGCGGGTGATGCGAGACTGCGGTCAGCTCTTGGACTGGCCGTGCGAGCCGAGCTGGCGGGTCGACTCGACCACGCGGGCTGCCATCGCGGTCTCGGCGATCTTGCCCCAGGCGCGCGGGTCGTACTGTTTCTTGTTGCCGACCTCGCCGTCCACCTTCAGCACGCCGTCGTAGTTCTTGAACATGTAGTCGGCGATCGCACGAGTGTAGGCGTACTGGGTGTCGGTGTCGACGTTCATCTTGATCACGCCGTTGGCGACGGCCGTGGCGATCTCGGCATCCGATGAACCGGAGCCGCCGTGGAAGACCAGGTCGAGCGGGTTCTTGCCGGTGCCGTACTTCTCGGCCACCTGCGCCTGGATCTCGCCCAGCAGCTCGGGGCGCAGCTTGACGCCGCCCGGCTTGTACACCCCGTGCACGTTGCCGAAGGTGAGCGCGGCGATGTAGCGGCCCTGCTCGCCCATGCCCAGTGCCTGCACGGCCTGGTCGACGTCGGCGAAGGTGGTGTAGAGGGCGTCGTTCGAGCCCTCGTGGCGCACGCCGTCCTCTTCGCCGCCGACGACGCCGATCTCCACCTCGAGGATGGCGTTGATGGCCTTCATACGGGGGAGGAGCTCGCTGGCGATCTGGATGTTCTCGGCCAGGGGAACCGCCGAGCCGTCCCACATGTGGGACTGGAAGATCGGGTTGCGGCCGGCCTTGACCTCTTCCTCGGATGCCGCGATGAGCGGCTCGACGAAGCCGGCGAGAGCATCCTTCGGGCAGTGGTCGGTGTGCAGCGCGACGGTGACCGGGTAGTTCTTCGCGACCTCGGTCGCGTAGCGGGCGAAGGCGAGGGCGCCGGTCGCGCGAGCCTTCACCGTGTGGCCGGCGAAGTAGTCGGCACCGCCGGTGGTCACCTGGATGATGCCGTCCGAGCCGGCCTCGGTCAGGCCCTGCAGTACGGAGTTGATCGTCTGCGAGCTGGAGACGTTGAAGGCGGGGTACGCGAAGCCGCCGGCTTTCGCGCGGTCGAGCATCTCTGCGTACTGTTCCGGTGTGGCGACGGGCATGAAATCTCCTGCTTCTGATGTGCGGGGGTCATGCTCACTTTAGCCGCGTGGATGCCGGTTCTTCTCAGCTGTTGCGGGGAGGCTGACCGCCGTTCTTGAGGAGATGTTAAGAACCTGATTTCCTTCGTTTGGAAATCGGGAAAAGTCCCGTGTTTCGTCGCGGCCGGTCGCTAGGCTGACCCCATGGTGAGCCTTACAGCCGATCTCAGCCCGCTCCGTCCCGACCGCAACCTGGCAATGGAGCTGGTGCGAGCCACGGAGGCGGCTGCGATCCGCGCGGTTCCGTTCATCGGGCGAGGAGCCAAGGAGGCGGCCGACGGTGCGGCCGTCGATGCGATGCGTGCCTTCCTCGGCACGGTCGACTTCCAGGGCCGCGTGGTGATCGGCGAGGGTGAGAAGGACAACGCGCCCATGCTGTTCAACGGCGAGGAGGTCGGCACCGGGCGCGGCCCGGAGTGCGACATCGCGGTCGACCCGATCGACGGCACCTCGCTGACGGCTGCCGGCAGGCAGAACGCTCTCTCCGTGCTCGCCGTCTCGGACCGCGGCTCGATGCTCGACGCCTCCAGTGTCTTCTATATGGACAAGCTCGTCACCGGCCCCGCGGGCGTCGGCGTGGTCGACATCCGACTGCCCATCGGCGAGAACATCCGTCGTCTGGCAAAAGCGCTCGACAAACCCGTCGACGAGATGGTCATCTCGGTGCTGCACCGCCCGCGACACGAGCAGCTGATCCAGGAGATCCGGGATGCCGGGGCCGGCACCCGACTGATGAGCGACGGTGATGTCGCCGGCGGCATCAATGCGGCGCGCCACGGGGCGCGTACCGACATGTGCGTGGGCATCGGCGGCAGTCCCGAGGGCATCGTCACCGCTTGTGCGATCAAGGCGCTCGGCGGTCACATCCAGGGAATCCTGTGGCCGCGTGACGACGAGGAGCGTCAGCGCGGCATCGATGCGGGCCTGGAGATGGACAAGGTGTACGAAGCCGATGACCTCGTCGAGGGCAACAACACCATCTTCGTGGCCACCGGGGTCACCGACGGTCAGCTCGTGCGCGGGGTGCGGCGCGAGGGCAAGTACCTCTATACCGAGAGCATCGTGCTGCGCAGCGCCTCGGGAACGCTGCGCCGGATCGTGTCGGATCACCTCGTCTCGAAGTGGCTCTGATCGTGTCGATGCGGTTCTGAGCGACCCGTCCCGGCCCGGCTGAGCCTCCACCTCCCGCGTTTCCCAGCCTCTGCTGGCAGAATGGATGCGGATCCGGTGCGTTCAGTGCGCCGGCATGGCCAGAACAGGAGAGCTCGGGATGCCCGCGAACGAGCAGTCTGAGAAGCCGAGCCGCGCTCAGCACATCACGACGAAGACCGGACGCATTCTGCGCGTCACCGAGGCCCAGCTGGCGGCCGCCGCGCAGCCCTCGCCCGCCGCCACCAAGCCCGCACTGGATCCTGCCCGTCGCGAGGACGTGCTCTTCCGCGTGCGTCGCGAGGAGGGGCACGAGATCAGCTCGTGGTGGATGATCGGAGCGTTCGTCCTCGTCTCCGGTGTCGTCATCGCTCTGCTGTCCGGAGTTCCCGGGGGCGCCTGAGCCGGACGCATCCATGAGCGTCACGGAATCCGCCTGAGCCGCGAGTCCGCCTGCGGGTCAGGCTACGGCGCGCGCGGGGACGGACGCCATCGGGTCCGTCAACCGGATGCTGAGTGCAGAGCCCAGCGCATCCACATCGTCCACGGCGGCGCGGAACGCGGCATCGATCACGATCTGCGCGCAGGCACGGGCATCCGCCAGTGCGTCGTGATGCGAGAAATCCCCGAACCCGGCGGCTGCGGCCGCCTTCGGCAGCCGGTAGGAGTCCAGGTCATAGGTCTTGCGCGCCACGGCCAGCGAGCACAGCGAGCGATACGGCGGAGCATCGATGCCGGTCGCCTCACAGGCACGGCGCAGCACGTTCATGTCGAATCCCGCGTTGTGCGCCACGAGCACGTCGGCACCGGCGAAGCCGCACAGCCGGTCGAGCTGCTGCGTCCACGTCGTCGCGTTCGCGACGTCGTGCGCACGGATGCCGTGGATCTTCGTGTTCCACTCGTTGAACTCGTCGTGGCCGGCGGGCGGACGGATGAGCCAGCCCGTCTGCGCGACGACCCTGCCGCTGCGGACGCGGACGAGTCCGACGGAGCATGCTGAGGCGGGGCTGGAGTTCGCCGTCTCGAAGTCGATCGCGGTGAAGTCCAGTGGCACACCTTCACTCTTCCCCTGTCACCGCACGAGGGGTCGCAGACTCGCCGCAGCCCGACGAACTCCGCGCGCGCCGGCTGATCACTCGCGGGGAAGGATGTCCTTCTCGAGATCCTTGACCTCGGTCACGTAGCCGCCGTCGGGCACACGCACGCAGTCGTCGGCGATGGTGATGCCGAGAGCCATCTCGTCGGCACCCTGGGATTCGCCCCCGACGACTGCACCACCGGTCTTGATGTCGAGCGTGATGTCGTCTCGGGTGAAACGTCCGGCGGGAGCCCCGGGATCGATCTCGACGTCGCGGTACGCGTCGGTCGGCTGCCAGCCGGTGGCATCGAGCTGCTTCACCAAGGCGTCGAAACCGGCGACAGGATCGTCGCCGACCTTCACGCCGATCCCCGCGCGGTACGACACTCCCGGCGCGGGCTCGCTCTGGCACACGTCGACCACCCCGCGCGCAGAGGACTCGTGCAGACCTGCGACGTCGAGTGCTTCGAGCAGATCCTGGGTGGCGGAGTCGATCGCTGCGGCCTTCTGCTCGAGCTCGACCCGCGGGGCGGAGGATGTCGGCGAGCATCCGGCGGAGAGGAAGCTGAACAGTCCCACGATCGCCACCACGGCCAATCTGCGTCTCATCGATTCATTCCCGTGTCGGAACGGCCCGGCACATCGGCCGTCGGAGTGCGATCGCTCTCCGGGTCCACCGCGGCCCGCCACCATGGATCGTAGCTCTGCGCGGCGCTGTTCGTGTCACTGCCATGCCCGTCGACGATGCGCCCCAGGTTGTACAGCGACTCGCTGTCGCGATCGTAGTACCGGCTGTGATCGTCAAAATTGCGGTGGTCGCCCCGATTGACGGCCTCCGCCTCGAAACGATGCGCGTCGAAGTTCTCCGAGGACGGATCCATGCCCAGACCCGCCTCCACCCAGTCCTTGCGCGCCCAGCCCTCATCGCCGAAGAAGGCGACCGCATCCCTGCTGTTCCGCCCCACGTACACGTGATCCTTGCCGACGCTGAAGTCCGCTGCGCTGTCGGCCGGACCCGCTCCCGGGCTTCCGATCAGCGCGACCTCGTCCACCGCGAGGTCGTGATCGGCGGCGGCGTACGAGGTGGTGGTGGAGCCGTAGCTGTGCCCGATCGCCGTCATGTGCGCGGGGGAGTCCGGACGGGAGGCGCGGAGCCCGTCGACGGCCGTGGCCAGTCGCTCACCGCCGTCTTTCGCTCGTCCCTCGGTGATGGTGTCCCAGTCGACAGCGCCCTCGGGGGTGTCGTAGCCGAGCCAGAACATCGTCGCCACGCTCGATCCGTCGCCGTTGTAGCGCGCACTCTCATAGAGGTCGGCGGCGTCCTGCACGTAACCGGGAGCATCCGCCATCTCGGTCGTGATGCCGGGAACCTGTATCGAGACGTCATCGGCGGTGTCGAGGTCTCCCACAGCGATGGCCACACGCCCATCCCCGTCGAAGGCATCGGGGTCGTAGAGCCAGAGCGTGCCGCCGGGGTGGTCGTCGGTGCCGGGCATCACGTAGTCGTCGGCCGTCTTCAGCGCCTTCTGCGTAGCCCGGGCGTTCTCGAGCCGCTTCTTCTCTTCGTCGCTGAGCAGGCCGTCGGCCTCCTTCTGCGTCAGCTCGGCGATGTCGTCGCCGAGCAGCTGACGATTCGCCTTGTCCCGTGCCCAGGCGGGCAGTCCGTCTGCACTGCCGATCCGTTTCGGGTAGGCGGCGATGACGGCGTTCTGCGCCGCTTCGGACAGCCCGTTCCACCACTTCGCCATCGCCTTCGGATCCGAGAAGAGCAGGGGCATACCCAGGATGGCGAGCGCGGCGATCGGGTCGACGCCGCCGGCGGGCGCTTCCGCCTCGGCGGCCGTGTCGGCACTGGTGAACAGGCGCACCAGGAACTCCTCGTTCGCGGTGGTGCGTGAGCGGAAGTCAGTGACGTCGGCGATGATCTGCGAACGGTGGCCGGACAGTGTGCGTGCGCGCTCCTGAAGCACCTGGAGTTCAGCGCTGTCGGTGTCATCGGCGATGTCGACGGCGACGATCAGCGCCACCCGGTCGCGCTCGTACGAGGTGATGATGCTGCTGAGAGTGGTGTGCTCGCTCTGCAGATCGCGCAGCTGTTCGGCGAACAGGTCCACCCCGCGAGAGACGCGCTTGAGGGTCTCACCCATCGGCTGGTGGGACTTCGCGAATCCCCGGGCGTGGCCGGCGTAGGCGTCCGACGCAGCGCCCTGCCAGAACGTATCGATGTCGGAGAGCGCTGCGGCCTCGTCCGCGAACTCGATGATGCTCGCCGCACCGTGCAGCAGCGTGGTCGCCAGCGATTCCGCTGCCGATGGACTGCCAGCGGGACGGTCGGGATAGTCGACGGAGGCAGGGATGCGGATGGTCGCGGTCATCGTGCAGTGCCGCCCAGCCCCTGCATCCGCCGGGCGATCTCAGCATCCAGATCCTTGTACGACACTCCGGTGGACCGCAGCTCGTCGGCGTACACGTCGGCGGCGACCGAGGCCTCGCGGGCCGTGCTCTCCCACATGTTCAGGAACGTCTGCGCGGCGCCGGTCGCCGACTCCGGCAGCCCCCGCGTCGATGCATCGGCCAGCTGCTTCGTCGCCGAGCGCATTTGCGAAGCCTGCGTGGTCCAGCGGTCGACGAGCTGGCCAGCATTCATCGGGTCGTAGTAGAACATGCCGCTCATACCGTGCCGCCGATCAGCTCCTGCGCGCGTCGTTCATCGACGGGGAGTCCGGTGGAGGTGAGGCGCAGGAACAGGCGCCGCGTCTCTGGGGCGTAGCCGATAAGCAGATGCTCGTCGCCGAGCTCGCCATCATGATCGGCGGTGACGCGTGGCATCCCCGTCGGGGGAGTGAACACCCGCCATCCGTCCGTGACCAGCAGATCCGCCGTACCACGCAGATGGCCCAGCCCGAGGGCGCTGTCCACTCCATCGAGAGTCAGGGTGACGAGGTGCCGCACGGAGTCGCGGGTCGGTCCCGGGATCCAGCGTGTCGCGGTCTGTGGCATCCCGTGTCCGACGAGCCGTGCCCACACGGCATCCGAATCGGCGAGGTGGGACCGAGCGAACGGCTCGGGGGAGCGCGGTGGCAGTCCCGACAGGGTCGGAGCGGGCGGCGTCGGCGGGAGCAGCGCGATGTCGAGATTCGGATGCCGTCGCCGCACGACCGACCAGAACGGGTCGGCGTCGATCGGATCGGACACGCGGGCTCCTCTGCTCGTTTGGGTCCATGCTATGGCGCGCTGTGCCGATCCGGCCCGGGGACAACTCCCCATCGTGCGTGGCGTATCGGGCCGCTCTGCTGCGGCATCCGTCACCGGTAGACTCGTACCCCGTGGCTCTCACTATCGGAATCGTCGGTCTGCCCAACGTCGGCAAGTCCACCCTCTTCAACGCGCTGACCAAGAACGACGTGCTCGCGGCGAACTATCCGTTCGCGACGATCGAGCCGAACATCGGCGTGGTCAGCCTGCCGGACCCGCGCCTCGCTGTGCTCGCCGGGATCTTCGGCAGCGAACGTCTGCTGCCGGCGACGGTGTCGTTCGTCGACATCGCCGGAATCGTGCGCGGTGCGAGCGAGGGGAGGGACTCGGTAACCAGTTCCTCGCGAACATCCGTGAGGCGGATGCGATCGCGCAGGTCGTCCGCGGGTTCGTCGACGACGACGTCGTGCACGTCGAGGGCGCGGTTAACCCGCAGAACGACCTGGAGACGATCAACGCCGAGCTGATGCTCGCCGATCTGCAGACGATCGAGAAGGCGCTGCCTCGGCTCGAGAAGGAGACCAAGCAGAAGAAGCTCGACGGCGCGGTCCTCGAGACAGCCAACGCGGCGAAGGATGCTCTGGAGCGAGGCCAGCTGCTGTCGACCTCCGGCATCGACCTGACGCCGGTGCGCGAGCTCGGGCTGCTGACCGCCAAGCCGTACATCTATGTGTTCAACGTCGACGAGTCCGTGCTCACGGATGCTGATCGCAAGACCGAGCTGGAGGCTCTCGTCGCCCCGGCCAAGGCGGTCTTCCTCGACGCGAAGATCGAATCGGAGCTCATCGACCTCGACCCCGAGGACGCCGCCGAGTTGCTCGCCTCGACCGGGCAGACCGAGTCGGGCCTGGACCAGCTGGCTCGGATCGGCTTTGACACCCTCGGGCTGCAGACCTACCTGACCGCCGGGCCCAAGGAGTCGCGCGCCTGGACGATCGGCAAGGGCTGGAAGGCGCCTCAGGCCGCCGGCGTGATCCACACCGACTTCGAGAAGGGCTTCATCAAGGCCGAGGTGATCTCGTTCGAGGACCTGGTCGAGGCCGGCTCCGTTGCCGAGGCCCGCGCGAAGGGCAAGGCACGACTGGAGGGCAAGGACTACGTCATGCAGGACGGCGACGTGGTTGAATTCAGATTCAATGTCTAAAAAAGCCTTCTGACCAGGGGTTTTACCTTCGCAGCTTCCGATCTGGCTCGGCGGACGGGTTCCGATTTAACATCAGTTGCTAAGCGTTTGCCACGCTGACCTGGGACTTTGATCGGCCTCTGCGGAGCTCCTGCAGAGGCCGATTCTGCTTTCTGCGGTGCGGGAGCGTCTCTGGGACGTAGTCTCGGCTGGCCAGCTCCGGGTTGGGTTCAAGCCGTTCGACGCGCGATCTCTCGGCAGGTGCGCTGACTCAATAAGCAGTCTGACTCAAAAGTCGGTCGCCTCAACGACGCCGCGGTTCACTGGGGCAGGTCTCGTTCGGCCAGAGTGCGAGTGATCTCGTCCCACTGGGAGCTCGCGATCAATTGGTTGTGCCGGCGCACGGCGGTCTGCCATGACCCGAACTCTGCTGGGAGCTCGCGCCACGGGATGCCTGTGCGGGTCTTGTAGAGAGCGGCGTCGACGATCGTGCGTATGTCAGTGCGCGGCCGCCCGCGGCGAGGGCCATCTTGTGTGTGAACGATGTGCTTGATCCAGCTCCATTGCTCATCTGTGAGTCGTTGATAGTCCGACTGGAGGCCCTCGATGTCGCTGCTGTCGTCACCATCCTTCGCCTGATCATCGATTCGCACGGCTTTGACCACGCCGCGGATGACGGAGCATTCGGTGCATTGGACGGTTGGCTCAACGTAGCGAGGGGAATGCCCGGTCAAGGTCTCGACGTGCTGACAGGTCAGTTCCACTCGCCAGGTGGCGCTGCGGTCGATGCGCAATGAGGACGGGTACAGGAGCTGCCGGAGCTCATCGCGCTGAGTCGGCGAGAGTGGCGGGAACGGGCAGCAGAGATGGCAGTGCTCTGCCCGGTTGTTCTCGATACGCCAAACACCCATGTTGCATGCCGTGTGTTCGGCTCGGAACTCGGCATTGTCGGCGTCGATCCGCGCAAGGCTCTCTTCGTCCGTGCCCAGGGTCGGCTCGCCGAGAAGGGCGCGCCCACAAGCGCGGCAGGGTGCGCCGGCTGCATAGGCTTCATGCGGAAGCTGGAGGTCGTCGCCTGCCCGCTCCATCCGCTTCGCTTCCTCTGCTTGGGCCCACGATTCCGAGAGCAACGCGTGGCTACGCGGTGTGTGCAGGACGCGGGGGAGTGCGCTCGAGTCGCCCTCGGGGGACCGTTGTGAATCGGGCATGGCCGTGCTCTCCTTCGAGGTCTGATGCGGCCCACTTCGAGTCGCGAGCGAGACCCTGCCTTGACCGCGACTGGAAGCGATAACTTCCTGGAAGTCATGACTACCAGACCTGAGGCTGGTTGTGTGACAGATCCACTGAAAAAGGTGCTCGGAGCGCAGGTGCGCGATCTGCGTCTTGCGCGCCATCTGTCGCAGGAAGGTCTTGCCGAGGAGCTCGGTGTCTCGACTCGGTACCTCGCGGGGATCGAGCGTGGAGAGCGCAACCTCACCCTGGATTCGGTCGACGCCCTCGCCGAGCAACTCGGCGTCGAGGCGCGTTCGCTGATCATTCTGCCTTGATGCCCGCTTCGTGAGCTGGTCCTGCATGGCGAACGGGTTGGGCATCGTGGATGCCTGACCGGGCAGGCAAGACTTCACGCGAGCTGAGAGAATGTCAGTGGTGCCGTCTACCTTTCGTATTGGTTTGGCGGCACCACTAGTACCAGTCTCGTCGCCCCGCCGCTTGGCAGGTTGTCTAGTCACCAGTGAAGGATCCCCGTGCCACACAGCTCCATCAACCACGCGCGAATCGCGGCGCTCATCTGGAATATCGCTGACGATGTCCTCCGCGACCTCTATGTCCGAGGCAAGTATCGGGACGTGATCCTTCCCTTCACGGTCCTGCGTCGCCTGGACAGCGTCCTTGGCCCGACGCGCGATGCGGTGATGGCGATGAAGAAGATGCTGGACGAGGCGGGCGTCGCTGACCAGGATGCACCGCTGCGCGATGCGGCCAAGCAGGACTTCTACAACACGTCTGGTTTCTCGCTGCAGGATCTGCGGCATATCTCGAACTCCACCCGTCTGCGGCAGAACTTCGAGGCGTACCTCGATGGCTTCTCGCCCAACGTGCAGGAGATCATCGACAACTTCGAGTTCCGTAACCAACTCCCTCGGCTTACGAAGGCCGACGCGCTCGGCGCGTTGATCGAGAAGTTCCTCGCTCCAGACCTCGACCTCTCCCCAGCGGGCATGGACAACCACGGGATGGGCACCGTCTTCGAAGAGCTGGTGCGCCGCTTCAACGAGGAGAACAACGAAGAGGCCGGCGAGCACTGGACGCCGCGTGACGCTGTGCGCCTGATGACCCGGCTGATGTTCGAACCCATCGCGGGCGCGATCCCGTCTGGCACCTATCGGCTCTACGACGGTGCGATGGGCACCGGTGGCATGCTCACCGTCGCCGAGGAGACCCTGAAGCACCTCACGGAGTCGTCTGGCAAGAAGGTCTCCACACATCTGTATGGGCAGGAGATCAACGCCGAGACGTACGCGATCGCGAAGGCCGACCTCATCCTCAAGGGCGACGGCAAAGCGGCCGACAACATCGTCGGCGGTCCCGAGTACTCCACCCTGTCGAACGACGCCTTCGCAGGGCAGGAGTTCGACTTCATGCTCTCCAACCCGCCGTACGGCAAGAGTTGGAAGACCGATCAGGATCGGCTCGGCGGTGCGAAGAAGATCATCGATCCGCGCTTCGTGGTTACTCACGATGGTGACAGCGAATACTCGCTCGTCACGCGCAGCAGCGACGGGCAGCTGATGTTCCTCGCGAACCTGATCTCGAAGATGAAGCAGGAGACCGAACTGGGCTCCCGGATCGCCTCGGTCCACAACGGCTCTTCTTTATTCACCGGTGACGCAGGGCAGGGCGAGAGTAACATCCGTCGGTGGATCATCGAAAACGACTGGCTCGAAGCGATCGTCGCGCTGCCGCTGAAGATGTTCTACAACACCGGCATCGCGACGTACGTCTGGGTGCTCTCCAACCGCAAGGAAGATCGCCGCAAGGGCAAGGTCCAGCTCATCGACGCCACGAACTGGTTCACGCCGCTGCGCAAAAACCTGGGCGAGAAGGGCGTCGAGGTGAGCTCGAGCGACG
Organism: Microbacterium suwonense; assembly: GCF_030296555.1. Lineage (NCBI taxonomy): Bacteria > Bacillati > Actinomycetota > Actinomycetes > Micrococcales > Microbacteriaceae > Microbacterium > Microbacterium suwonense. The sequence continues at coordinate 1,432,685 of NZ_AP027728.1, read as the reverse complement.
CCGACAAGGTTCTCGAAGCGTTCAAGGCGTTCGACGAGTACGAAGACGCCGACCACTCAAAGGTGTTCGACGGTGTGGACTTCGGGTACCACAAGATCACCGTCGAACGGCCCTTGCGCATCGCCGGTGTCGACCCGCACCGTGTCTACACGGCGAAGGAGATCAAGCAGCTGAAGGAGGACGGCGTGCGCGACGAGAGCGCGCCGCCTCTCATCCGCAAGGCCCTGCCGTACGCGGCAACGCCCGACCCGCTGCACGGGAGGTACGAAGCTGTCATCGACGGCCGTACCCGCGTCGTCGAGTACGAGCCCGACACCGAGCTGCGCGACACCGAACAGGTACCGCTCACCGAGCCCGCGGGTGACTATGCCGACGGCATCGAAGCGTTCTTCCGTCGCGAAGTCGAGCCATACGCCACTGATGCCTGGATCGACGACTCGAAGACGAAGATTGGCTACGAGATTTCCTTCACCCGTCACTTCTACAAGCCCGTGCCGATGCGCACCCTGGCCGAAATCCAGGCTGACATCCGCGCGCTGGAGGCGGAAACGGACGATCTGATCGCTGATATTGCGGGTGAGCGTTGATGTTTCGGGATCTACCGCGATATGGCTCATACAAAGTCGCGGGCGAGTGGGTGGTTGAGGTGCCCCGTTCATGGGGCTGGGAGCCAGCGCGGACTATTTTCAGTGAGCGTAAGGATGCTGGGCACGTTGAGGAACAGATGCTCTCGGTGACCATCGGCCGCGGAGTGATTCCTCAAACTGACTTACTGTCGTCTACGTCAAAAAAGGACTCATCGAACGTCGATAAATCGAAGTATAAGCTCGTTGGCCCCGGCGACGTTGTCTATAACAAGATGCGTGCATGGCAAGGAGCCGCAGGCGGATCAAACTATCGCGGCATCGTTAGTCCTGCTTATGTCGTGATGTCTCCGCGAGAAGCCCTCACTGAGTATATGCACTACGTTGTGCGCACTCCGCAGTTCGCGAAAGAAGCCGAGCGTTGGTCGTACGGGATCACGTCCGATCAGTGGAGCCTGAGGCCCGAGCACTTCAAAATGATTCGATTCCCTCTGCCGCCGATCGAGGAGCAGGCGGCGATTGTCAAGTACCTCGCACACGCGAACGCCCGCATCGACAAGGCCATTTCCGCCAAGCGCCGTCTCATCTCGCTCCTGGCTGAGCAGAACACTTCTACCCTGCGGGCTTTGATTGTTGGCGAGGAATACCCGGGAGCGCGGAAGTCCTCCGGTTTGCACTGGGTTGGAGGGCTCCCTGCGGACTGGGAAGTACGTAAGCTCAGGTCTCTGTTTGCACGTCAAGGTAGTGGCACTACCCCCTCTGGTGAGGGTTATTACGGGGGCGGGCGTCCGTGGATTATGAGCGGCGATCTGAATGATGCGCATGTGTCGTCCAGCGCACGCACCGTGACAACATTGGCATTAGAAGAGGTATCCAGTCTTCGTGAGCACCCCGCCGGATCTCTTGTGATCGCGATGTACGGTGCAACGATCGGTAGGACTGGCATCTTGGAGATGTCGGCATCGACTAACCAAGCTTGTTCTGTTCTGAGCGACCCTAAGTCTGACGTCAACGTGGCCTTCGTTCAACTCGCGATGTTGGTGGGGCGGCCAGCCCTCCAAGAGCTCGGTGCCGGCGGCGGCCAGCCAAACGTCAATGCGGAGAAGATCGCTCAGTTCCGTATCCCTCTTCCTCCCCTCACAGAGCAGAAGCGCATTGTTCGCGAGTATCAAGCGGTTGCTGCTGGGGTGGATTTGATCAGGGAAAGGCTGAGCGCGAGATCATGCTCCTCCAGGAGTTCCGCACACGACTCGTCGCGGACGTGGTGACGGGCCAGGTCGACGTCCGTGCCATCGCAGCGACGTTGCCGGACGCACCCGAGTCGTTCGACAACACGGTCTCAGCAACCGATGATGACGTTGAGGATGTACTGGGCCAAGGCGAGGAGTGAGCATGCGACGTCTCAATGAAGCGAGCTTGGAAGCACTCATCGTCGACCAGATGGTTGACGGTGGATGGGCCGAGGGCGCGCCTGCCGACTACGTCGCGTCCTACGCTCTCGATCTCGGCCAGTTCACCGAGTTCATCGAGGCCACCCAGCCCGACCTCGTTGAGCCGCTCGGACTCACCTCGGACACGCCCACGCGTCACAAGTTCCTGGCGCGGCTCCAGGGGAGATCACGCGCCGTGGCGTTGTGCATATGCTGCGCAACGGCATCGACCACCTCGGTCTGCATGTTGATCTCTACTATCCGACGCCCGACGCGGCGAACCCGAAGGCTGCCGCTCTCTTCGAGGCGAACCGCTTTGTGGTCTCACGGCAGGTGCATCACAGCGTGAGCAACACGGGTGACGCTGTCGACCTCGTCGCGTTCGTGAATGGACTTCCGGTCTTCACGTTCGAGCTGAAGAACAACATCACGAACCAGACGGTCGAGGACGCCGTAAAGCAGTATCAGCGCGACCGGGACCCCCGCGAGCCGCTGTTCGCGTTCGGCCGGACCATCGCGCACTTCGCCCTCGACGACCAGCGAGCCCGATTCTGCACCCAGCTCAAGGGTGCTTCCTCCTGGTTCCTCCCCTTCGACCGAGGCTTCAACGACGGGGCCGGCAACCCGCCGAACCCCGACGGCGTGATGACCGACTACCTCTGGCGGCAGGTGCTCGCTCCGCTCAGCCTCGCAGGAATCATCGAGAACTACGCACAGATCGTCGTCGAGAAGAACCAGAAGACCGGCAAGAAAGTCTCGAAGGCGATCTTCCCGCGCTACCACCAGCTCGACGTCGTACGAAAGCTGCTCGCCGATGTCGAGGCGAACGGAGCCGGTCGCCGGTACCTGATCCAGCACTCTGCAGGCAGCGGCAAGTCGAACTCGATCGCCTGGTTGACCCATCAGCTGACCGAGACGACCCATGACGGCCGCATCGCTTTCGACTCGATCATCGTCGTCACGGACCGCATCATCCTCGACAACCAGCTCACACAGACCATCAAGTCATTCCTGCAGGTGGGCTCAACTGTCGTTCACGCTGACCGGTCGGGGGACCTGCGCCGCGCGATCTCGGCCGGCAAGAAGATCATCGTCACGACGGTGCAGAAGTTCCCGTACATCCTGGATGACATCGGAGCCGACCATCGGGACCGCACGTTCGCCATCGTGATCGACGAGGCACACTCGTCGCAGGGCTCGAAGACGTCTGCGGCAGTCTCCCGAGCTCTCGCCGGCGTCGACGACATCGAAGACGACACCGTCGAGGACCAGATCAACCGCATCATCGAGGGCAAGAAGCTATTGCCGAACGCGAGCTACTTCGCGTTCACGGCGACGCCGAAGAACAAGACGCTCGAGATGTTCGGCGAGCCCGTACCGAACGCCGAGGGTGGCACGGGATTCCGACCCTTCCACTCGTACACGATGAAGCAGGCGATCCAGGAGGGCTTCATCGTCGATGTCCTCGCGAACTACACCCCCGTCGGCAGCTACTACAAGCTGATGAAGACTGTGGAGGACGACCCCGAGTTCGACGCGAAGCGCGCATCGAAGAAGCTCCGCGCGTACGTCGAGGGCAACGAGCACGCCATTGCGCAGAAGTCCGCCATCATGGTCGAGCACTTCCTCGGCCAGGTGGTGGCGAAGCGCAAGATCGCTGGGCAGGCCCGGGCCATGGTAGTGACATCGTCGATTGCGCGATGCATCGAGTACTTCCACGCGATCCGTGATGCACTCGCCGCGCGGAAGAGTCCGTATCGAGCAGTCGTCGCCTTCTCCGGCGAGCACGAGTACAAGGGCATGAAAGTGACCGAGGCCAGCCTGAACGGCTTCCCCTCCAGCGCCATCGCTGAGCAGGTTAAGACCGATCCATACCGGATCTTGGTCGTCGCCAATAAGTTCCAGACGGGATACGACGAACCGCTGCTGCACACGATGTACGTTGACAAGGCACTTTCCGGAGTGCTGGCGGTGCAGACGCTGTCGCGCCTCAATCGTGCCCACCCTGCCAAGCACGATACGTTCGTGCTCGACTTCGCCAACGATGCCGACGAGATCCAGCGAGCTTTCGAGCCGTACTACCGCACGACTGTGCTGGCAGAGGAGACCGACGCCAACAAGCTTCATGACCTGGTCAACGATCTCGACGCCTTCGCGGTCTACACGATCGAACAGATCGACGAGTTCGTGAGTCGCTACCTGGCTGGCGAGAGCCGAGACCAGCTCGACCCGCTGCTCGACGTGAGTGTCGCGGAGTACATCGAGATGCCCGACGAGGACGATCAGGTGGCGTTCAAGGGCGGTGCGAAGGCGTTCTTGCGCACCTACAACTTTCTCTCGACTGTGCTGCCGTACGGGAGCAGCGAGTGGGAGAAGCGTTCAATCTTCCTCGATCACCTGGTGCCTAAGCTGCCCGCGCCGAAGGAGGAGGACCTCTCGGCCGGCATCCTGGAGAATATCGATCTGGAGTCGTACCGGGCCGAGAAGCTCAGCGCCATGAAGATCGTCCTTGACGATGAGGATGGCACTCTCGATCCGGTGCCAGCCGCCGGTGGTGGGCACCGCTCAGACCCAGAGCTCGAGAGGCTCTCAGCGATTGTGCGGAGCTTCAACGATCACTTCGGCAACATCGAGTGGAACGATGCTGATCGCGTGCAGCGGTTCATCACCGAAGAGATTCCGCGGATGGTGTCCGAGGACGAGGCCTACAAGAACGCGCAGGCCAACGACGATCCAGTTAACGCCCGCGTCGAGAGCGACCGTGCACTCAACCAGGTCATGCTACGCCTCATCTCCGACGATACTCAGCTCTTCAAGGAGTTCCAGGACAACACCAGCTTCAAGCAGTGGCTCGCGAGCACGGTATTTAACGCGACTTACAGAAAGAGTGCTTGAGCACTTCTGTGCTGCAGGCCTTTCTCGGCTCTTCGCAGTTGAGGGTGTAGGTGTGCCAGTTCGCGGATAGGGGTCGAGGTCTTCCAGGATGGAAGTTCTCACACTGCCCATCTGCTGAAAGACCTCGACGTGCACCACGCTACCTTCGCGACCCCTGACCTGACGAAGTTCTGCCGTCTGGATGAACTCGGCCTGGTGGCCGTCGGGCAGCTGATCGGCCCGGAACGGGCGGTGATCGAGTGTCGCGTGACGGATCCGGACCCGTGGTGCCAGGGCTGCGGGTCGCGTGCTCTCTCGCGCGGGAGCATCGCTCGTCGCCTCGCGCATGAGCCGTTCGGACACCGGCCGACGACGCTCCTGGTCCGTCTCCGCCGCTACGCCTGCACGGGGTGCGGGCGACGCTGGCGAGAGGACGCCACGGCTGCGGCTCCTCGGCGGGCGAAGCTGTCTCGTGGCGGGATGCGGTGGGCGTTGGAAGCGCTCGTTGTGGACCATCTCACCGTCTCCCGGATCGCCGCGGGTCTCGGAGTGGGCTGGCACACCGCCAACGATGCTGTTCTCGCTGAAGGCCGCCGGCTGCTGATCGATGACCCGTCCCGGTTCGACGGTGTCCGAGTGCTCGGCGTCGATGAACATGTCTGGCGTCACACTCGCAAGGGCGACAAGTACGTCACCGTGATCATCGACCTCACCCCGGCCCGCGATAAGACGGGCCCCGCACGACTGCTGGACATGGTCGAGGGCCGGTCGAAGGCAGTGTTCAAGCAGTGGCTCGCCGCCCGCCCGAAGGCCTGGCAGAGCGGGATCGAGATCGTCGCGATGGATGGGTTCACAGGGTTCAAGACCGCCGCCGCGGAAGAGCTTCCCGACGCGGTCGCTGTCATGGACCCGTTCCATGTCGTCCGTCTCGCAGGCGACGCTTTGGATGTGTGCCGACGGCGTGTCCAGCACGACATCTTCGGTCGACGGGGCAGGCGCAACGACCCGCTCTACAGGTCCCGCCGCACCCTGCACACCGGCGCTGGTCTGCTCACCGACCGGCAGGCACAACGCCTGGAAACCCTGTTCGCTGACGAGCAGCACACCGCAGTCGAGGCGACCTGGGGGATCTACCAGCGCATGATCACCGCCTACCGTGAGCCCGATCGCAAGCTCGGCAAATACCTCATGCAGTCCGTCATCGACGCCACCAGCTCGGCAGTCCCCACCGGCCTCGAAGAGATCCGCAAGCTCGGCCGCACGCTGAAACAACGCGCCACCGACATCCTCGCGTTCTTCGACCGACCCGGCACCAGCAACGGACCCACCGAGGCCATCAACGGCCGCCTCGAACACCTCCGCGGCAGCGCGCTCGGCTTCCGCAACCTCACCCACTACATCGCCAGATCACTACTCGAAGCCGGCGGATTCAGACCCCACCTACACCCTCAACTGCGATGAGCCCCTTTCTCTCGGTGCCACCGGGCAGCAAACGTGGCCTGTTAAAGCTTGGTCTCGACACTCGGATTACTCCATTGCAAACCTGCAGCGGGCGGCCGCAGGCTTGCATAGCGGCTAGAAGGACCAGCCTTGCGCCTTGACGAATCCGAAAAACTTCATGGTGGGTACCCCGTGTTCCAACGCAACATTGGGTATCTTCTGCTTCCGGTCCGGGGTATTGGGACCCTTCAGGGTTTCCTCGGTAACCACTACCCGCTGCTCTTGAAGTCCATGGGCAATGACCCAGGGGTCGGCATCGTTCTGTGTTCCGCTCACCCAGCCGGGGTGGGCCTGAGTGATGGCGGCCACCGTCAGGACCTCATCTTGATGCGTGGCGCATAGGAACCCGTGGAGGTTCTTTGCCCAGATGTGGAGGTCGTCGTCACCTCGCTCCAACTCGCGGAGGACTGCTTCGCAGATGCAGGCCTCTCCCTGGCTCACGAGGCCTTCGATTGAAGTCCATAGGGACGGGAAGATGTCGCGGGGGTAGAGCCGCTCCATGTTGATGAGAATGTTTGAATCGAGGGTGTAGCTCACTGGTTGCTCCCCTCGGTCCGGTAATACTCCTCAAACATCTGTCTGACCATGGGAATCCGTGCGTTCAGGAGGTAACTGGCATCCATCCAGTCAACTCGGGAGTCCTCCACGGCGCGCGCCACGGTGCCGATATATGTGCTGCCAAGGTCTCGGTAACGCACGCGCCAGGGGGCAGGCCCGCCGGTCTTTGCCTTCTGGTCCGCTCGGCTCTTGGCCCAGACTGCGTCACTCTCCCGCCAGATGAATTCCAAATCGTCGTCATCAATTACATTCAATGTCCGGAGGCGGATGCCGGCGGCCAGAAAGCTGACCTTGAAGCGCGCCGCTACCTTGGATGCTAGGTCGCTGGGCTCTCCATCCAAGGTCTGTACCAACGCCGTGACCTGCTTGTAGGGCATGAGGAAGTTCGCTGCGAACGCATTAGCGATGGCCTCTTCATTCACGTCCTCATCCAAATCGCACAGCCCGCTGGTTTTGTTGGCAAGGTGTGCCACCTCATGGAAGAGGGTGAACACCTTGCCGTTGTTGGAATCGGATCCGTTAAGGATGATAACGGGCAAGGAATCGTGCTGGATGGACAGGCCTCGGAATGTGATGAGAGGCACCTTGGTCGTCTGGAACACTAGGTAGCCATGGTGCTCCAGCAGTCCTCGCCAAAAGTTCAGTACCTGGTTCTGGCCATTCTCGGGGGGACGAACTCTTCGCGGAGACCGAGATGGGTACGGAGCTCGCTGGCACGCTTGCGGTACGTGTCCCAATTGATGGAACCCACTCGGGCTGTCTGCTCCGGCGCTCCCTGGAGGTCCAACACTGTGTCGCGGTGCTGCTCCGCGCGACGCATTTCGCGCGCCAGAAGGGGTGGGAGGGGTTCCGCTCCACGCCCACGAAAGTCTGGGGTCTGTGGAACGTCCGTGGACGTTGGCGGAGGAGCGAAGAAGAAGGCCATTGTCCGGTCCAACTTCTTAGCAATCTTCTCTAGCTGCTTCAGGGTCGGCTGCTCATCGCCAGACTCAAACGCAAGTGTCCGTTCGAGGGTCGTGCCAGCGGCGCTGGCCACGTCCTGGGCATCCAGGTGCATGACGGAGCGCGCCCAAGTCAGTGTGGCCCCGTTGATGGGTGCGCGTGCCATGGCGTTGCTCCTCCCTGAGTGACGGCCGGCGGCGGCAGGCCGGGTGCGAGTAACCTTGTCCCAATCATATGTTTAGGCACTGACCCTCCAGCGCTATCAGTCCGGCGCTCCCGTCGTATCAGCGCTAGCGTTGCTGATGGCTGTCGTTGCGGAGCCTGGGGGCGCTCCTGCGCCGGCGGTTCCGGCGATGCGGCGTGGGATCATGGACCCATGGCTACTGATGACGCCGAGCGCGCGCCGAAGGTCATCCGCTGTGAGCACTGGTCCGAAGACGCTGGTCGATACTACGGCTGGCACCACCATGAGGGTCCCCACGCGTGCGACTGGCGGAACCACGACGGAGAGTGCCCGTACCAGGCGAGCGTTGGCGGTAGGGCGAACCTGTAGTTCCAGCTTGCAGAGCTGCGTAGGCGTGCGTGACGGTCAGCCTGTACAACAGCCTGCGCCAGCCAGTTCTCCATCGGCCCGCCAGTCACCTCGGGTGCTATCGCGGTCGGCAGCCGTCGATGGAGTGCCTGCGAGGCGGCGACACCCCTGAACCCCCAGGTCAGAGGCTTAGAAGCCCGCTCCCCGGCAGCCGCTCCCCGGCAGCCATGGGGCAGCCTTAGCACCAAAGATTCCGCAATCACCGGAATGCGGTGGAGTTCCGATTCAACGTCTGATCGGCTTCAGAGGCCGGTGAGGTGGCCGGTATCACTCACGCTCGCGACCGCCCACTCGCCGGCCGGGCGAGGCTGGAGCTCGGTGATGCTGGCGTTCGCGATCGGGAGTTTCAGCCAGGCATCGGCCGGAGCGCCGAGCGCGTGGCTGACGAACGACCCGATGACGAACGCGTGCGTGACGGCGATGATCACCTGATCGCTGCTCATCTCGGTGAGCTGACGCCACGCGACGGCGATGCCGTCACCATCGATGTCTCGCTCTTCAACCGGTGTCTCGTCGAGGAAGTTCCTGCGATGGGGCGGATATTCACCCAGTCGCTCGGGCGACGGATGGGGAGTCCGGTCGTCCAGAAGGCTGGTCAGCTGCACCGGACTGTCAAGCGAATGGCCCAGTATCTCGGCAGTCTGGCGAGCCCGGCGACGAGGTCCGTGCAGAATGGCGTCAGCGCGCGTGCGATCGAGCCGCGCGGCGAGCAGAGAGGCTTGTCGTCGTCCGGTGGCACTGACCCGGCGGGTCCGCCGTCTCATGCCCCGCAGCCTGCGCGTGTCTGATCAGGATGATTGTCGACATCAGGTCACGGTAGCAGGGCAGTCCGCGTGAGATCCCGAACGATAGACACCCCGTGGCCGGGCGATCAGTCACACCAATCGCGCCATGCGTCGTGATGCCGAGTTCTGACGCCATCCGGTGGAGTTCCGCCCCTTGGCTAGTAGTGCCCCCATCTGGCCATTGAGAGCCGTCGTCTAGAAAGACCTTCGCACCGTCGGGGACTTCGTTGATCGCAATCGTCTCGAGGACGGCCCAGAGCTTGAAGTAGCGAGAGTCCTCCTGCCTTTCGCGCCGGGCTTCAAGATGCAGATTGACATATAATTCCACTTCGGGTGCCGTGGCCACAGCGCTACTAAACCGGAGGACTTCGCGAGAGCTTTCACCGCCCATAAATCCGCCGAGGAGGTTCCCGGTGTAGCCAGGCTGCCTTCGAGGCGCACCAGGCGCGCGCGAGAGCGAGCGATTGGGGTCGAGCCACGGCTGGCATCAAGCGGGACTATGTCATCTCGTGCGGAGACGGGTAGCGCATCACCGATCAGGCTGTCCTGTGCTGAGACTCGGTCGAACTCGGTCCTCGAACTGATCCTCTGGGCGTGGGACACGCAATCCGAACCGAGGCGAGCGGTCCCTCCGCAGCATTCCGGAGGGACCGTGGGCGGGCTCAGCCCGCGGCCTTGCGGATGTGCTCCGTGAGGGCCTTCTCGGTCTTCGGCGTCAACGCGAGCAGGGCGAATGAGGTGACCCACAGGTCTCCGTCGTCGAGCTGCGCGGCCTCTTCGAAGCCGACAGTCGCGTATCGGGTCGTGAACTTGGACGCCGGCTTGAAGAACACCACGATCTTCCCGTTCTCGTTCGCATATGAGGGGAAGCCGTACCAGGTCTTCGGAACCAGCTGCGGAGCCACCTCGGCGACGATCCGGTCGATCCCCTCCGCGAGTGCGCGATCGTCGTCCGGCAGGGCGGCGATCGCATCGCGGACCGCCTTCGCGCCCGCAGCGCGGTTCTTGCCTGCCTTCTCCTGCGCGCGAACCTCTGCGGCACGCTGCTTGACGGCCTGACGCTCCTCCGCCGACAGCCCGGTGGTCTTCTCAGCCATGTCTGGCACCTTTCTCGATGGTGATGCGCGAGTGCATCTGCATAAACGCTACGGATCGGCTCGCGCCCGTTCTTCTCGATTCCTGATCGATCACCGATGGGGCGGGAGTTGCATGTTCAATCAGAAGGCTTCGGCCGCCGACGGCCCGCCTTCGTCTCCGACCGGCGGTGCTTGCCCTCCAGCCGACGCCGCTGCGAGCCCTTCGTCGGGCGGGTCGAGCGTCGCACGATGTTGGGCTTCACCGACGCGCGAAGCAGCTGCGCAAGGCGCTCTCTGGCCGCCACGCGGTTCTGGCGCTGCGAGCGATGCTCGGCGGCGCTGATGATCAGCACCGTTCCCACCAGACGTCCGTCCAGTCGGCTGAGCACTCGTTCGCGCTGGACATCATCCAGAGCGGCCGTCGCGGCGATGTCGAAGCTGAGCTGCACGCGTGAATCCGTCGTGTTCACGCCCTGTCCGCCCGGGCCCGACGCGCGGGAGAACTGCTCGACCAGCTCGGATGCCGGGATGAGCAGCCCGTGGGGAGCCCCGGGACCGGGCAGAACGCGCAGATCGTCCATGCCCCCAGTCTGACCCATGCCGACTGCAGGCCGCCCGGGCGAGCTCGCACCGAGCGAGTTCACGCCGGATGTCAACCCCTCCATCCGGGCATCGCTCCGGCGATAGCGTCGCACCATGTTCGATCGTCGGCTCACGACGAGGATGCAGAGGAGGCAGCCCATGGCACAAGCGAAGAAGTCAGCGACCAGGAGCGCTGAGAGCAAGAGCGCGAAGGCGCCGGCTGCGAAGCCCACTCGCAGGCAGAACGCCGAGAAGGGCTTCACCGCATCGGCCACTCTCACCGACAACCTCCAGGCGGTGCTGGCCGACCTGATCGAGCTCTCCCTGCAGGGCAAGCAGGCGCATTGGAACGTCGTCGGCCGCAACTTCCGCGACATGCACCGCCAGCTCGACGAGATCATCGCCGCAGCGCGCGCCTTCAGCGACACGGTCGCCGAGCGGATGCGGGCGCTGCACGCCACGGCAGACGGGCGAAGCGCCACCCTCGGGCAGACCACCTCTCTGCCGCCGTTCCCCGCCGGCGAGGTCTCCACAGAAGACACCGTCGGGCTGATCACCCAGCGGCTGGAGGCGACGGTCGGCACCATGCGCGAGGTGCACGACCAGGTCGATGACGAGGATCCCACCTCGGCCGACATCCTGCACGAGATCATCGAGAAGCTCGAGCAGTTCGCCTGGATGGTCAGCGCCGAGACGCGCACCCCCGCCGGTCGCTGACCCAGGGTCGCCGATCCCCACGGCGACGCCCGCAGACAGGTTCATCCCCAGAGAACTTGTCTGCGGGCGGCTGCGTGAATACGGTGAATGAGGCGACGCGCGATCCGTGCGGACGGCCACCGCGAATCACCCAGGAGAGCAGGCGCCCGTGACCCAGACGAACACCTTCGAGCCCGACGACCGCGCCGTTCCGTTCGTCGACGAGGGCGAGGGGCCCGTCACACTCGCGCTGGTCACCCATCGCGACCTCGCGGCCGACGGTCTCGGTGTCATCTCGCACTACCTCGCCGAAGAAGCCGGCTTCCGGGTCGTGAGGATCGGAGCCCGTGCCGCAGCGAGGAGCTCACCGCGAGCGAACGAGCGGCGGATGCGGTCGATGTGCTCGACCACCTCGGCATCGCCGACACCTGGATCGGCGGACACGGTTTCGGCGGAACCATCGCGAGGACTCTCGCCGCCGAGCACCACGATCGCATCAACGGATTGCTGCTGCTCGGAGTGGAGGATGCCGACATCGCGCCGGCTCCCGGCATCCCCGTCCTGATCATCCAGGCATCCGACGACGAGATCACCCCCGCCGCGCACGCCGAGGCGCTTCAGCGCACGGCGCCGGAGCGGATCAGCCTGACCCGCATCCCGAACGCCGATCACTTCTTCCCCGCGACTCACCCGATCGAGACCGCGGTCGTGATCGAGGAGTACCTGGACTGGGACTGAGCCATCACCGCACGGACGCGCTCCGCGATCGAGGTGCGGACCTCGGCGCTCCCCGACATCAGCCGTACGATCGGAAGGTGGATGCAGAGCGAGAGTCCGAGGAGATCTATCTCGCTGGCGGGTGCCTGTGGGGAGTGCAGGCGTTCGTCGCGACACTTCCCGGGGTGACATTCACCGAGGCGGGCAGAGCCAACGGCACCAGTGCACGCATCGACGGCGAATACGACGGTTACGCGGAATGCGTGCGAACACGGTTCGACCCGGCGGTCGTGAGCGTCGAACAGCTGATGGCGTACCTCTTCGAGATCATCGATCCATACAGCGTCAACGAACAGGGCCCGGATGTCGGGGAGAAGTACCGCACCGGCGTGTATTCCACACAGCGCACCCACCTCGAGCGGGCGCGGGCCTTCATCGCCAGCAGAAGCGATGCGGACCGTGTCGCCGTGGAGGTGCTGCCGCTGGGCAACTACGTGCGAAGTGCCGAGGAGCACCAGGACCGGCTCGCGCGATTCCCCGAGGACTCCTGTCACCTCTCCGCGGAGCTGCTGACCAAGTACGCGAGATGACTCAGCCGCCGGGTCGGCCCCGGCTGAGGGGACCCGGCCCGGTCAGGGCAAGAGGATCAGGCGGCGGGCTTGCCGATCCGCACGCGCCACACCTCGGGTCCCTCCTCGAGGTAGTCCCAGGTGAACTGGCCCTTGAACTCGGCGTCGAACTGGTACCACAGCGGTTTCGGGTCGTGATCATTGATCAGCTCGAATCCCTTGCCGGCTTCCAGCTCGTGGTAGTTCTGCAGAATCAACTCGTGACGGCGCTGCGGCACATCGTTGCGTACGTCGAGCTTCGGATCATTGCTCATCTGTCCTCCTGATTGGTGGGTGAACTGCGGTATTCGGATTCCGGTCCCTGTGGCAGCCGGACCAGGTAGTGCATGGCGCCGTTGAGGCGCTCGGCCTGGCGGGGATGCACATCGCGAAGAGCGAGCCACGTCTGCGCGGCCAGTCGGTTGGCCGCATCAGGGTCGCCCCTGTGGCCGAGCGTCCGCAGCGCCTTGATCAGGAAGCCGACCGTCGTGGCCAGTGCCGCGTCGTCGCCTGCTTCGAGTTCCACGTCTTCACCCCTCACGATTAACCACGGGTATTCCCGTGTTTATTATGCTCCTCGTAGGGAGGATCCGCTGCCGCGCGGCACTTCCGTGAGGTGTGGGCGCAGCATTGCGGTGAACCCCTCATTGATGACGATGGCCGGGAAGGTGCGCTTGCTCGCCGTCGTGGTCGAAGATGGTGAGCACCTCCGCGGGGCCACGGTATGCCTCGAGGAGATGCGGGGTCATGGTGGAGAATTCGACTGCCTGTCCCGGTAGCACCAGAACTGTCCTGGTGCCCAGCGTGAGGCGGATGGCACCGCTGAGGACCGTGAACCACTCGTAGCCCGGATGCACCTGCGGCGCCGGTGAGTCATGATTCTCTGTGAGGCGCATCTTGCCGATGGTCACCCCGCGACGATCCCGTTCGCGGGACAGCAGCCAGAATGTGGCACCGCCGATGGACTCGGGTTCGGGTCGGATGACGACGTCCTCGTCGCCCTCCGGTTCGACGAGCTGGTCGAGCGATGTTCCCAGCGCCTTCGCGATCGCGACCAGCTGCTCCAGCACCATTCGCTGGCGACCTGTCTCGATTCGACTCAGGGTCGAGGGCGAGAGATGGCAGCGTGCGGCGAGGGTGTCCAGCGTCCAGCCTCGCGCGATGCGAAGTCCGCGGATGCGCTGCCGGACGATCGATTCCGTCTCATCTTGCGACATATGCAAGATGCTATGCGCAAAGAGAGAATGACGCCTAGCGTTGTCCGCGTGACCCACACCGAACAGTACGCCGCACCGGCGCCGTGGCAGGACCTTCCCGCAGGCTTTGCCGAGCACCTCGAGCTCGAAGCACGACTGAGCACCTCACTGAGGAACTCGAGCCTCGAGCGCGCGCAGGCCGCACTGGATACGCCTCCCGCACACGTCGTCGACCTCGGGTCCGGCGTCGGAGCGGATGCCGTGGCGCTCGCCCAGCGTTTCCCCACGGCCCGCGTGCACGCCCTCGACGTCTCCGACGAGCTGCTCGCCTGCGTGCGAGCAGCCGCCACGACAGCCCAGGTCGCGGACCGGGTGGATGCGCACCGCGTCGATCTGAACGACGACTGGACCGTGGAGATCCCGGACGGTGCCGACCTCGTGTGGGCCGCGCTGTCTGTGCATCACCTCGACAATCCCGCGAAGGCGCTGCGTCGCGCATACTCCGCGCTGCGCCCGGGTGGGGTGCTCGTGCTGGCGGAACTGGCGGCTGCCCCGAGCCTCGACCCGGACGATCTCGGAAGCGGACGCGCCGGGCTGCGAGAGCGCATCCTGGACGATCGGCCGGGGCCCGGGTACGCAGGCGCCGATTGGGCGGAGCTCCTCGCCGACGCAGGCTTCGTCCCATCGGAGCAGCGTGAGCAAGAGCTCGTCGTGGATGCCTCCACGAGTGACGGGGCTCGATATCTGGAGCATCAGGTTCGCTCGCACCGTGATCACCTCGCCGACGATGTCTCCGGTGAAGACCGGGCCAGCCTCGGTGAGGTCCTCGTCTCGATCCGGGACGGTGCGTCCCCGGTCTCGTACCGGTCAGCTCGCACCGTCTGGGTCGCGGCCCGGCCGCAGGCCGAGGGCACCGTCGATCAGCCGGCGGACATCGACGCGGAGGTCGCTGTCGTGGGCGGCAGCTATGCCGGGCTCGCAGCAGCGATCATCCTCGCCCGTTCGCGGCGCGATGTTGTGATGATCGATGAGGGGCAACCCCGCAACGCATCCGCTGACGGCGTGCATAACCTCCTGGGTCACGAGGGAATCTCTCCGCGCGAGCTGATCGCGAAGGGACGCGCAGAGGCCGAGTCCTACGGCGTCCGGGTCGTCGCCGGTCGCGCGACCGGGCTGTCCGGCACGGTCGATGATTTCACCCTGCGGTTGGGCGACGACAGACCCCGCATCCGCGCCCGCCGTATCATCCTCGCCACGGGCCTGGTCGATGAGCTACCCGACATCCCCGGGGTGCGCGAGGGATGGGGGAAGACCGTGCTGCACTGCCCGTTCTGCCACGGCTGGGAGGTTCGCGACCAGCGCATCGGGGTCGTCTGCCGTGACGAGATCGGCATCCATCAGGCGATCCTGTTCCGTCAGCTCAGCAACCGCGTTACCTTGTTCCTGCACGAGGCACCAGAGCCTACGGAGCAGCAGTCGGCGATGCTTGCCGCAGCGGGCATACCAGTGGTGCGCGGGCGCATCGAGAAACTCGTCGTGGAGGGCGCGGAGATGCGCGCCGTTCGGCTCGAAAGCGGTGAGAGCTTCGACATGGACGCGGCCGTCGTGGCGCCTCACACCCACGCTCGGACCGGGCTCTTCGAATCGATCGGAGGAACCGCCGAGCAGACGCCGTTCGGCACGCAGATCCCCGCCGATCCGCGCGGCGAGACGGCGGTGCCGGGAGTCTGGGTGGCGGGCAGTGGCGGCCAGCTGACGGCGATGGTGAGCGTCTCCAGCGCATCTGGGGTCACCACCGGCTCCGCGGTGCACGGCGACCTCGTCATGGCAGATCTCGATCGCATGGTGCGCTCGCGCCACGACGACCTCCCGTGACGCGGCTCCGACTCGACACGGAGCAGCCGGGTACGCGAAGCACGTGGCGTGGCACACGCATGCGGAATACTGGAGTGGACGGCGATCGCCGTCGTGCGACGACCTGAATGCGAGCGGACGATGAGCACAGCGGCGGAGGCCGGCATCGCATCGTCGTCACCTGTTCGCGACTCGATCGCGCACCTGGCGCCGGGCTACTTCGCCGCCGTGATGGGCACCGGCATCGTCTCCATCGGACTGCACGCTGCGGACATCCACGCGCTGTCGGCAGTGCTGATGTGGATCACCGCCGCGCTGTACCTTGGCCTGTGGGTGCTGTACCTCTGGCGGGCGATCGCGCATTGGCCTCGCGTCGTCGCAGATCTGCGCGACCCGGAGGTCGCGTTCGCCTATTTCACGGTGGTCGCGGCCACCGACGTGCTGGGGGTGCGTCTCGCCCAAGACGGGATGCATGCCGTGGCGGGCCCGCTGTTCCTGTTCGCCGCGCTGATCTGGTTCGTGTTCGGGTACGTGCTGCCATGGCAGGTGCTGATGACCCGCGATGGCAAGACGATCCTCGGCCAGGCCAACGGCACCTGGTTCATCTGGGCGGTGGCCAGCCAATCGCTGGCGATCGGAATGACGCAGCTGCGTCCACAGGTGGATGCCGAATTCGCCCCGTGGGTGGGACTGCTGGCCGTGCTCGCCTGGTCGGTCGGGGTGATCCTGTACGCGGCGATGGCGATGCTCGTGCTGCTGCGCGTGGTGCACTTCGGAGTCACCCCGCAGCAGTTCGACCCCGCCTACTGGGTGGCGATGGGGGCGCTGGCGATCGCCGTAGTGGCGGGAGCGGGCATCGTGCAGATGGAGCGCACGCCGCTCGTCGACGCCGTGCGGCCGCTGATCGCCGCCACCGTGGTGGTCTTCTGGGTGTTCTGCCTGTGGCTGATCCCGTTGCTGGTCGGCGCCGGCGTCTGGCGGCACGCCCTGCACCGCGTGCCGCTGCGCTACGTTCCGACGCTGTGGTCGATGGTGTTCCCGATGGGCATGTTCGCCGTCGCATCGCTCTCACTGGGCGAGGCGGATGCGCTGCCCGCAGCCGGCGCGGTGGGCCAGGTGGCGCTGACCGTCGCCTTCGTCGTGTGGGCGGCGGTGTTCTGCTGGATGCTGGTGCGCCTGCTGAACGTGCTGTGGTCGTCGGTGCGCGCGCCCGCGCCGAGCGCAGCGGCGTAGCGGCCAACTGCTCCTGAGGGCCGCCCGTTCTTGGCATGCGAAGGGCCGCCGTCCGAGGGAGAGACGGCGGCCCTTCAGATCACCGCCGGTCAGACCGGCTGGGGGAGCAGCGTGAACGACACCGCCCCCTGCTCGTCGACGCTGGCGTCGAGCACCTTGTCGTTCAGCAACTCGGCGGCGGCGTGCTCCAGGAAGACACGGATCTCGTCATCGCCGATGACCTCATCTCCGGGCTCAGGAGTGGGAGCGATGGTCACCGCGAAGCGCGGCTCCGCTTCCGTTCCTGACGAGTGGATGCGCAGCCCCGCATCCGGCGTCGTGCTCTGCTGTGCGACGATGGTCGCCGCGATCGTGTTGGCGTTCTCGGTCAGGGTGAGCATGCAGCTCTCCTTTCGGCCACGGACACCGCACCGTCCAGCGCGGTGTCCGGGCCACGATTCCGCACCTGCTGCGCGCATGCAAGTTGAGCACGGCGACTCTGAGGGATTTCACATCTCGGAGGCGGGTCGGTCAGTCCGCGTCGCGCCGCAGGTGCCGCGGAAGAGCCACCCACAGCAGCAGGATGACGACGACGCCGAGGCACACCGCGACGATCGCCACCGGCCGGTCGACGGTGACATCGAGGATCAACGCGACCACTCCGACCGTCACCGCACCGATGACCACGAGGTTCGCCTTCACCAGACGATTCGCCATCCGCACAAGATCCACCTTGCGGTGCTGGTGGAACAGCATCCGGTGCAGTCCCACAGGTGTGAGCGCGAGCACCGTCGCTGTGGCCGCGAGCAGCACCAGCACGATGTACAGCGTCCGCTGCACATCGTCCAGATGCTCGAACCGCGGCTGGAAGGCGACGGCCAGCAGAAAGCCGGTGAGGATCTGCGTGCCGGTCTGCATGACCCGCAGCTCCTGCATCAGCTCGTTCCAGTTGCGGTCGGCGCGCTCTGAGGGCGTCTCGCCCGGTCGCCGTTGCGCTGCTTCCATCTCCGGAACGGTACCCGCGGGCGCGCCGGATGGGAAGAACGGAGAGTCGCGCGGAACCCGCGGCGACAACGGCGCCGGCCGCTCCAGAGCGGCGTACCATCGAGGGATGGCCGATCAGAAGGTTCCCGAGACACCGGCGCCCGGTGAGGGGCTCAGCGCGCCCGCATCGCTGCGCTGCTGCAGGGCGAAGCCGCAGCGGGCGTGTGCGTCGACGGATACTGCACGCTGCCCTCGGCGGGTGCTGCGCGCAGCGCTTCCTCCGACTGAGCGCAGCGCTTCCTCCGACTGAGCGCCGCTGGGTCAGTGACCCGCGTGGGCGGGTGCTTCGGTTCCGGCATCCTCCGGCTTGCGGATCAGGAACGCGCCGATGATCGTGACCGTCGCGATGACCGCGCCGATCGTGATCGACGTCCGAGTGCCGGCGGCGACCGCGGTGGGCACCTCAGTGCCGCCACCCGCCGTCGTGATCACCGTGAACACCGCCATCATCACCGCGATGCCGGCCGCGCCCGCCACCTGCTGCACCGTGCCGATGACCGCGCTGCCGTAGGAGTAGAACTTCGGGTTCAGCGAGGCCAGGGCGGCCGTGAACAGCGGCGTGAACGACAGCGCGAGTCCGACCGAGAGCAGGGTCTGCGCGGCGAGCACCAGCCAGACGGAGCTGTCGACGGTGAGCGTCGTGAACACCCACAGCATGGATGCCGCGAGGATCGAGCCGGGAATCAGCAGCACTCGAGTGCCGTGGCTGTCGTAGATGCGCCCGATCACCGGGCCCAGCAGTCCCATGGCCAGCGCGCCGGGCAGGACCACGAGCCCGGCATCCACCGCCTTCAGACCGAGGCCATCCTGCAGGAACAGCGGGATGACGGTGATGCTGCCGAAGAACGCCAGTGACAGCAGGAACATCTGCGTCATCGCCAGCGAGAAGTCCTTGGAGAGGAAGATGCGCAGATCCATCAGCGCGTCGTCCTTGCGCTGCAGGATGACCTGGCGCCACAGGAACAGGCCGAGCCCGACGACGCCCACGACCAGGGCGACGATCAGCGGCGTCGAGCTGGTGCCGTTGCCGAGTCCGCCGATCTGGCTCAGCCCATAGACCAGCCCGCCGAAGCCGAAGGCCGAGAGCACGATCGAGAGCGCGTCGATCGGCGCGCGCATGGTCTCGCCGACGTTGGTCAGCCAGCGCCATCCGATGAACATCGCCACCAGAGCGATCGGCAGCACGACGACGAAGATCGCGCGCCAGCCGAAGTGATCGAGCAGGAAGCCCGACATTGTCGGCCCGATCGCCGGGGCCAGTGAGATCACCACGCTGACCCGCCCCATCATCCGCCCGCGGGAGGCGGGCGGCACCAGGGTCATCACGGTCGTCATCAGCAGCGGCATCATGATCGCCGTGCCAGAGGCCTGCACGACCCGGGCGACCAGAAGCATGGGGAACCCGGTCGCCAACGCCGCGATCAGCGTGCCGCCGGAGAACAGCGTCAGGGCGCTGAGGAACATCTGCCGCGTGGTGAAGCGGCGCAGCAGGAAACCGGTGGTCGGGATGACGACCGCCATCGTGAGCATGAACGCGCTGGTGACCCACTGCGCCGCGATCGGCGTGATGTGCAGGTCGGAGATCAGGTGCGGGATCGCCATCCCCATCGTCGTCTCGTTGAGGATGGCGACGAACGCCGCCGTCAGCAGCACCCAGATGACGGCCATGTCCCTGCGCGGGATGGTGCCGGACGTCTCAGGAATGATCGTGGATCCGGTGTGAACGGCAGACATGTGTCTCCTGTGGGAGGGGCGCGGTGTGGGTGACGATTCGCGGTCGCCGGAAGCGGATGCGAGAACACGGCTGGAACGCAGCCGCCCAAAGCGGATGCAGAGGTCAGCCGTTCATCATAACCCGCTCCGGACCGGGGCCATTCCCGCCAGGACGACTTTTCTCGGAGCGGTCGTGCGAGGCGACGATGTCGGCGTCGCGGACTAGCCTGTGAGGATGAGCATGGGCGGTGGGGGCGGCGGACGCGGCGGCGGCTTTCGCGGGGTCGACGAGGAGGCCCAGCGTCGTCGCAATGCGGAGGCGCCGAAGGTCCCCGGGCTCGGCCGCCGTGTGGTGGCGCTGTTCACCCCATACCGCGGACGTCTGATTCTCACCGCGCTGCTGGTCGTGGTGGGAGCCGGCGTCGCGATCATCCCCCGCTGCTGGTGCAGAGCATCTTCGACGACGCGCTGTTCCCGGCGGGTGGCGCCGGCCCCGAGATCCCGCTGCTCATCCTGCTCGTCAGCGTGATGGTGGGGCTGTTCCTGCTCTCGGCCGTGCTGGGTGTGGCGCAGACGTGGCTCACCTCCACTGTGGGCAACGAGGTCACCGGAGACCTGCGCGTGCGGCTTTTCGAGCATCTGCAGGGGATGGAGCTCGGGTTCTTCACCCGCACCAAGACCGGAGTCATCCAGTCCCGTCTGCAGAACGATGTCGGGGGCGTGTCGGGGGTGCTGACGAACACCGTCACCAGCATCCTCGGCAACACCGTCACCGTCATCGCGTCGTTGGTGGCGATGATCCTCATCGACGTGCGACTGACTCTGATCGCCGTGGTGATGATGCCCGTCCTTGTGCTCATCCAGCGTCGGGTCGGTCA
The DNA here is from genome assembly GCF_030296555.1 of Microbacterium suwonense. Lineage (NCBI taxonomy): Bacteria > Bacillati > Actinomycetota > Actinomycetes > Micrococcales > Microbacteriaceae > Microbacterium > Microbacterium suwonense. The sequence continues at coordinate 1,411,844 of NZ_AP027728.1, read as the reverse complement.
GGTGCGGGCGCGCATCGCCGCCGAGACACAGGAGTCGCTGTCCGAGCTGACCAGCATCACGCAGGAGACGCTGAGCGTCTCGGGAATCCTGCTGTCGAAGTCCTTCAACCGGCAGCGCACCGAATCGGTGAGGTATCAGCGCGAGAACGTCAATCAGGTGCGCCTGCAGGTCAGACGGGCGATGAGCGGCCAGGGGTTCTTCGCCGTCGTGCAGGTGCTGATGTCCAGCGTGCCCGCCGTCATCTACCTGGTCTCCGGGTTCTTCCTCACCGGCGGAGCGCCGGACATCACCGCGGGGACGATCGTCGCCTTCACCACGGTGCAGGCGCGGCTGCTCATGCCCTTGATGGGCCTGATGCGCGTCGCCCTGGATCTGCAGACCTCGGGTGCACTGTTCGCGCGCATCTTCGAGTACCTCGACATGGTGCCGCAGATCACCGACGCACCGGATGCGATCGACGCGTCGGACGCACCCGGGCCTCGCGGGCGTATCGAGTTCGAGAATGTCGTGTTCCGGTATCCGGATGCCGGCCCCGACGCGCGCCCCACCCTCGACGGGATATCGTTCACGGCCGAGCCCGGCAGCCACGTCGCCTTCGTCGGGCCTTCCGGCGCGGGCAAGACGACCATTCTCTACCTGGCGCCGCGGTTCTACGAGGCAGCAGGCGGCGTGGTGCGCTTCGACGGCGCCGACGTGAAGTCGCTGCGTCACGAAACGGTGATCGATGAGATCGGCATCGTCTCGCAGGAGACGTATCTCTTCCACGCGACGATCCGCGAGAACCTGCGGTACGCGAAACCGGACGCCACGGATGAGGAGCTGGAACGTGCTTGCCGCGCCGCGAACATCCACCACATCATCGCCGGATTCGAGAAGGGCTACGACACCGTGGTGGGCGAGCGCGGCTACCGGCTGTCCGGCGGTGAGAAGCAGCGCATCGCCATCGCACGGGTGATGCTGAAGGATCCGCCCGTGCTGCTGCTGGACGAGGCGACCTCGGCGCTCGACACCGTGTCGGAGCGCGTCGTCCAGCAGGCGCTGGACGCTGCCGCACACGGCCGCACCACCCTGTCGATCGCGCACCGGCTCTCGACGGTGATCGGTGCCGACGTGATCCACGTCGTCGAGGCCGGGCGCATCGTGGAATCCGGCACCCACGCCGAGCTGCTCGCCGCGAACGGCCTCTATGCGTCGCTGGCCGCGCAGCAGATGGCGGCGACCCGGGTTCTCGAAGAGGGCTCGGACTAACGCCTCATCACCAGGCCAGAGCGTCGGCGAGAGCAGGATCCGGGCGAACGGAGGCGTATTCGGGAAGGGCGCGCAACCACTCCTGGAACGTGTCGAGCGCGGCCGGGTAGGCGGGATCCGGATGCTGCGCGGCAATGCGCAGCAGCGGGGAAGATCCATCGCCAGGATCAGCTCGATGCGGGTGCGCACGGCATCCGGAACCCCGGCCGCAGCCAGCACGTCGATGCCGCCGCGCAGTGCCGTGAGATAGTCGCGCAGCACCGCGAGACGCGCCTTCCCCTGTGTGATGGAGGTGCCGTCCGCCCGCAGCCGCCACCGCACGGCGACGTCGGGGATCACGTCGAAGGCTTGAGCCTCGGTATACATCCGCTGTGCGACGATCTGATCTTCGTAGACGACGTCCTCGGGAAAACGCAGCCGGTCCCACACCGAGATGCGGCTGAGCTTGGACCACGCGACGATGTTCGCCGCAGCATCTGGATGCTCGCGCAGTGTGACCCCGAGACGACGCGGGTCGGTGCTCTTCGAGACCCACGGCTGCACCCGCCCTGGTCGGTACGCGCCGTCGACCAGACGGGAGCGCACGTAGGCGGCGGCGACGAAATCGCTGCCGGACTCGTCGAGTGTGCGCAGCCAGGCGTGCAGCGCGTGCGGAGTGAGCTCATCGTCGGCATCCAGGAACCCCACGAACGGCGTGTCGACGCGGTCGAGGCCGAGGTTGCGGCCGGCCCCGAGGCCTCGCGACTCCTCATTGCGCAGCACGGTGAAGCGGTCGTCGGATGCCGCGGCATCCGCGAACACCTCTCCCGTCTCGTCACGGGAGCCGTCGTCGATGAGTATCGCGTGCCAGCGTCGCTCGCTCTGCTCCTGCAGGGAGGCGATCGCGGCGGGCGCGAATCCTGCGACGTCGCGGCCGGGCACGATCATGGTCACCAGCGGTTTCACGGACTGATTCTATGGTCGCCTGGTTCCCGGAGCGTCGACTCGGCGACGGCGGCGACGGCCTCGGCCAGCAGCCCCGCGAGACGTTCGGGGGCGTCCGCCGGCAGCGGAGCGCGATCGAAGGTGAACCGTACGGCGGTCTGCGCGACCGCATCCTCGACACCGCACGCCACCAGCACGTGCGAAGGCTCATCGCTGCCCGCGGCGCAGGCGGAACCGCTGGAGGTGATCACCCCGCGCCGTTCCAGCTCGAGCAGCACCGCCTCGCCGCTCGTCCCGGCGAAGGTGAACCCCGCGGTCGCAGGCAGCCGGCGGGTGGGATGCCCGGTGAGCCGCGCCTGCGGCACGGATGCCAGCACGCCGGCGATGAAACGGGAAGTGGCCTCCGCGACCTGTTCGACGGTGCGCTCCCGCTCGGTCTCGGCCAGTGCGATCGCGGTCGCCAGTGCGACCGCTCCCGCGACGTTCTCGGTGCCGCTGCGCCGGCCGCGCTCCTGCCCGCCGCCGTGCAGGAGCGGCTCGAGAGGCACCCGGGAGCGCACCGCAAGCGCGCCGGTGCCCTTCGGCGCGCCGAGCTTGTGACCGGCGATCGAGATCGCGTCGACGCGGGCATCCCTGCCCAGGGGGCGCAGGTCCAGCCAGCCGGCCGACTGCACGGCATCCACGTGCACCGGCACGCGACGCTCCCGCGCGACCGCCGCGAGGGCGGCGACGTCCTGCACAGTGCCGATCTCGTTGTTCGCATGCGCGAAGCTGACCAGGGCGGTGTCGTCGCGCAGCGCAGCCGCCACGGTCTCGGGATTGATGACGCCCTGTGCGTCGACCGGCAGTTTCGTGACCTCGACGCCGTGCAGCCGCTGCAGATAGCTGGCGGACTCCAGCACGGACTCGTGCTCGATCGGCGTGGTGATCAGGTGCCGCCGCGAGGGGAGGTCTGCTGAGCGCCCAGCACGATCCCCTTGACCGCGAGGTTGTTGGCCTCGGTGCCGCCCGAGGTGAAGATCACATCGCCCGCGCGCATCCCCAGGGCGGCGGCGACCCGCGCCCGGGCGTCCTCCAGGGCATGGGACGCCGCCTCACCCGCGGTGTGATGGCTCGACGGGTTGCCGAACACGTCCGTCAGATACGGACGCATCGCCTCGAGCACCTCGGGGCGCACGGGGAGGTGGCGGCGTGATCGAGGTAGAGCATCAGCTCTCGTTCGAGATCCGCAGGTCCAGGCCCAGATCGAGGGCGCGCGCGGAGTGCGTCAGCGCACCGACCGAGATCACCTGCACCCCGGTCTCGGCGATCCCGCGCACGGTGTCGAGGTTCACCCCGCCGGATGCCTCGGCGGTCGCACGATCGCCGATGAGCGCCACCCCTGACGCAGATCGTCGAGCGAGAAGTTGTCCAGCAGCACGGTGTCGGCACCGCCGTCGAGCACGGCGGGGATCTGTTCCAGGCTGTCGACCTCGACGACGACATGGGTGGTGTGCGGCAGCCGACCGAGGGCCTCGCGCAGCGCAGTGGCGAGATCGTGCCCGCCCTGACGCAGCACGGCGAGGTGATTGTCCTTGGCCATCACCGCATCCGACAGCGATCGGCGGTGGTTGCTGCCGCCTCCGGAGACCACCGCGTGCCGTTCGAACTCCCGCAGCCCCGGCGTGGTCTTGCGCGTGTCGGCGATGCGCGCGCCGGTGCCTTCGACAGCGGCGACGTACGTGGCGGTGAGCGTGGCGATCCCGCTCATGCGCTGTGTGAAGTTCAGGGCGACGCGCTCGGCGGTGAGCAGGCTGCGGGCGGGGCCGGTGACCGAGGCCAGTACATCGCCGGTGTCGAACCGGTCGCCGTCGCCGACATGCAGGTCGACCTGCACGTCGGCATCCGTCAGGGTGAACGCCGCAGCGAACACATCGCCTCCGCTGAACACGCCCGGTTCGCGGGCGATGAGGTCGGCCGTCGCGCGTGCGTCGGCGGGCAGCAGCGCCGTGCTGGTGATATCGCCCCACGGCGCGTCCTCCTCCAGAGCCGCCGAGACGGTGCGGCGCAGGGTGGCGAGCGTGATCATGGGGCTCCGATCAGGGCGGGAACGGGGGCTGCGACGCGGAAGTGCGCGCCGAGCGAGTCGGTGCGGGCGAGAGCGGCGGATGCCATGGCATGCGCCACGATGAGCAGATTCGCATCCTCCTGCTCCGCCGGCGTGCGTGGCTGCGGCGTGCGTGGCTGCGGCGTGCGTGGCTGCGGTGCCCGCCACGAGTCGAGTGTCGCCACGGCGGATGCCAGTCCCGCGTCCGTCCGCCGCAGTCCCACCTGCTCCCACATGACCCGCTGGAGTGCGTCCCGTGAGAACCCGCCCTCTGCGTTCATATCGCGCAAATTGCTGCATTTCGGACCTGAACCGAGCAATTCAAGCGATACGAACGCAGAAGAAGCGAGCGCGTCGGCCACGCGCGCGCCGAAGACGACGCCCTCGAGCAGGGAGTTCGACGCGAGGCGGTTCGCGCCGTGCACGCCGGAGCGGGCCGTCTCGCCGACCGCCCAGAGCCCGGGCAACGAGGTGCGGCCGTCGATGTCGGTGACGACGCCACCCATCAGATAATGCGCAGCGGGTGTGATCGGCACCGGCGTCTGCGCCCACTCGATCCCGCGTCGGCGCAGCTCGGCATCGATGGTGGGGAAGCGGCGGGCGAGATCCGCAGCGCCCAGGGACGTGGCGTCCAGCAGCACGGGGGACCCCTGCTCGTCGGCGCGTCGCGCCACGGCCCGCGCCACCACGTCTCGTGGCGCCAGTTCGGCATCCGGATGCTCGACCAGCATGAATCGGCGACCGTCGGCATCCCGCAGCACCGCGCCTGCGCCGCGCACCGCCTCGGAGATGAGGAACGGCGCGCCCACGGCCAGCACGGTGGGATGGAACTGCATGAACTCCAGGTCGGCGACCGCGGCGCCGGCGCGCAGCGCCATGGCGATCCCGTCGCCGGTCGTCTCGGGCGGATTCGTCGTGTGGGGGAAAAGCCGCCCGGCCCCGCCGGTCGCGAGCACCACGGCATCCGCCCGGTGCTCGGTGCCATCCAGCGTACGGATGCCGCACACCCGGCCTTCCTCGACGAGAAGATCCGCGGCGAACACGCCTTCGCTGACCTGTACGGTCGATGACCGCAGGCGCGCGATCAGGGCATCCGAGATCGCCTTCCCGGTGGCATCCCCTCCGGCGTGCGCGATGCGCGGCAGGCTGTGCGCCGCCTCCAGGCCCCGGGCTATCGACCCGTCAGCGGCGCGGTCGAACCTGACGCCGGCGTCCACCAGGGCGTCGATCGCGGCCGCAGCGCCATCGACCAGTGCGGCGATCGCGACCGGATCGCCGTGGCCGTTCCCGGCGTGCATGGTGTCCAGCGCGTGCAGCGCCGGTGAGTCGCCCGGGCCGTACTCGCCAGCGATGCCGCCCTGCGCTCGCACGGTGCAGCCGTCGCCGAGATGACCCTTCACCAGGAGCTCGACGTCGTGCCCCAGGGCATCCGCGCGCAGCGCCGCGGTGAGCCCCGCGATGCCCGCGCCGACGACGAGGACGTGCATCAGGGCTTCGCCGCCAGCATCCGCTCCAGCGCGACACGCGCCGGAGCCGCGACATCATCCGAGACCTGAATGCGGTTCTGCACGTGACCGGCCACCAGCTCTTCGAGCACCCAGGCGAGATAGCCGGGGTGGATGCGATACATCGTCGAACACGGGCAGACGACCGGATCCAGGCAGAAGACCGTGTGCTGCGGGTTCTGCGCGGCCAGGCGGCGCACCAGGTTGACCTCGGTGCCGATCGCGAACGTGGTCGGCTCGGTGGCCTCCTCGATCGCACGGCGGATGTAGGCGGTGGAGCCGGACTCGTCGGCGGCGTCGACCACGGGGGCCGGGCACTCCGGGTGCACGATCACGCGCACATCCGGGTGCGTGGCACGGGCCTCGGCGATCTGATCGACCGTGAAACGGCGGTGCACCGAGCAGAAGCCGTGCCACAGGATCACCCGCCCCTCCTGCAGCTGCTCGACCGTCGAGCCGCCCAGGGGCTGGCGGGGGTTCCACATCGGCATCCGATCCAGCGGCACCCCCATCGCCTTGGCGGTGTTGCGGCCCAGGTGCTGGTCGGGGAAGAACAGCACGCGGCGCCCGCGGGCGAACGCCCACTCCAGCACGGTGGTCGCATTCGACGAGGTGCACACGATCCCGCCGTGGCGACCGACGAAGCCCTTGATCGCGGCTGAGGAGTTCATGTAGGTGACCGGGATCACCGGCACGAGCCCATCGGCATCCGGCTCGTCGAGAGGTCCGTAGACGTCGGCGAGCTGCTCCCAGCAGTCCTCCACCTGGTCGATGTCGGCCATATCGGCCATCGAGCAGCCGGCGGCGAGGTTCGGCAGGATCACCGACTGATCGGGCTGCGAGAGCAGGTCGGCGGTCTCGGCCATGAAGTGCACTCCGCAGAAGACGATCGCCTCGGCCTCCGGATGCTCCAACGCCGCGTTCGCGAGCTGGAACGAGTCGCCCACGTAGTCGGCGTGGCGGACGACCTCCTCGCGCTGATAGAAGTGCCCGAGCACGACGACGCGCTCGCCCAGGGCCAGCTTGGCCGCGTCGATGCGGGCGTGCAGCTCGTCTTCACTCGCCTCGCGGTACTCGACGGGCAGCTCGCCCTGGCGCGGAGCGCCGGTGGGGATGACGTCGCCCATCGAGGAGCCGGGCCCGTAGCCGGGACGGGTGTCGAAATCCCAGGGCCCCGCTGCGAGATCGGTGGTGCAGGTGGATTCCGTCGAACGCCCCTCGACGATCGCCTGCAGGGCGTGATCGACGGAAGGGTCGAGCAGGGGAGTGTGGACATCGGGGCGCCGCCTTCTGGTCACTTCGACACTTACTGTGCCTCGACCAGGTTAGGTCGATCTGACCAGAAGTGCAATCCGGGTCGTCCGGTGTGACGCACCGGCGCACCTGTCGGTCGAAACGACGGATGTCGGCTCAGATCACCCGTTTCGGCCGACAAGTGTCTTCTGCGCCGACATCTGTGGCAGGAAGGGTACGGACGGATGCCGAGTCAGTCAGCGATGTAGCGGTACAGGCGTGCCGGGCGATGATTTCCGGTGCGGAACGACTCGGTCGGCACGAGCTCGTCGGAGCCCTCGAGCAGGCGGCGGAAGTTCGACGGGTCCAGGCGGCGACCGAGGACGGCTTCGTACACCTCGCGCAGTTCGGTGAGGGTGAACTCGTCGGGCAGCAGGCCCGCGGCGATGCGGCTGTAGGCGACCTTGTTGCGCAGCCGGTCGAGGGCATACTCCGCGATGAGGTTGTGATCGAACGCGAGTGGCGGGATCTCGTCGACATCGAACCATTCGACGTTCTCCGGAGCGTCGCGGGCGGAGCGCTGCGCGTCGACGAGGTCCGAGCGCAGCAGCGCCCAGTACACGATGGAGATCGCCCTGGTCGGGGCGCGATCGACGTCCCCGAACGTGTAGAGCTGCTCCAGGTAGCTCGGCTTGAGGGCGGTGGTCTCGGCGAGGGTGCGGGATGCCGCGGCATCCAGGTTCTCCGCAGGATCCAGCCACCCGCCGGGCAGCGCCCACGCACCCAGGTGCGGTTCGCGCGTGCGGCGCACCAGCGGCAGCATCAGTCGGTCGCCCTCCGGTGCACCGCGCAGCGAGAAGATGACTGTCGACACTGCGACGCGGATCGCGTCCTGCTCACCTGTCGGGCCACTCACATCGACGAGCCTAGACGAGGTGCGCGGCGCGTGCGGCTATGCTGGAGGTCCAACCGAATACAGGCCGTACGACGTGTGCGGGAGAGCCCGATGAACGCAGCCGGGCACCGAAGGAGCAAGCCTCCCCGCCAATCTCTCAGGTACCCCCACCGCCCGCGTCGGGCCGCTCTGAAAAGCGATCTCGAGAGAGATCCGCCGACGGTGAAAGCTCTATCGATGGCTCCCTGAGCCGTTCGCTCGTCTTGAGCGAGCGGCAGCGAGTCGAAGTGAAGGGCGAAGCTCTCAGGCCCGATGACAGAGGGGAGTTCCCAGGACGACGATGGCGCCGTCCTACCCGATCCTGACCGGGAGAACTCCATGACCGAAACCCGCTACACACCGCTCCGCGCACGCCATGAGGCGCTCGGAGCCTCTTTCACCGACTTCGGCGGCTGGCAGATGCCGGTGCGCTACACCTCCGACCTCGCCGAGCACCACGCGGTGCGCCAGGCGGCCGGCATCTTCGACATCTCGCACATGGCCGAGTTCACCGTGCGCGGTGCGGATGCTGCCGCCTATCTCGACTACGCGCTCGCCGGGCGGCTGTCGGCGATGACGGTCGGCAAGGCGAAGTACTCGCTGCTGCTCACCGACGGCGGCGGCATCGTCGACGATGTGATCGTCTACCGCCTGGCGGATGACGACTTCCTGATCATCTCCAACGCCGGGAATCGGGACGCCGTGCGCGAGGCGCTCGCCGCGCGCACCGAGGGCATGGATGTGGACGTCGTCGACGTCTCCGACGCCTATGCGCTGATCGCCGTGCAGGGTCCCGCGGCGGAGAGGATTCTCACCGAGACTGCCGGCATCGACGAGATCAGCGTGCCCTGGCCGGCGCAGAAGTACTACTCCTCGGCCAGCGCCACTTTCGCCGGCAAGCCGCTTCTGCTGGCGCGCACCGGGTACACGGGTGAGGACGGCTTCGAGCTGCTCGTCGCTGCAGCTGACGCCGAGGCGTTGTGGGATGCCGTGCTCGCCGCCGGAGAGAAGCACGGCATCGTGCCCGCGGGTCTCGCCGCGCGCGACACTCTGCGGCTGGAGGCGGGGATGCCGCTGTACGGCCACGAGCTGTCCCGTGAGATCAGACCGGCGCAGGCCGGACTGGGCCGCGTCGTCGCCGTCGACAAGGAGCGCTTCGTCGGCAAGGATGCCGTGGCGCCCGCCGAGGGGCTCGCGTGCTGGTGGGGCTCGCCGCCGAGGGGCGCCGTGCCGGCCGTGCCGGCTACGCGGTGGTGGATGCCGATGGCACCGCCCTCGGCGAGATCACCAGCGGCGCCCTGAGCCCGACGCTCGGCCACCCCATCGCGATGGCCTTCATCGATCCCTCTTCCGCCCAGGAGGGAACCGCAGTATTCCTTGATGTGCGTGGGACGAGGATTCCCGCGACCGTGACCGCCCTGCCTTTCTACCGGAGGAAGAAATGACCGATCTCAGCACTCTCAAGTACAGCGAAGAGCATGAATGGGTCGCCGTCGACGGCGACACCGCCACAGTCGGCATCACCGACTTCGCCGCCGACGCACTCGGCGACATCGTCTTCGTGGAACTGCCCGAGGTGGGCACCGAGCTCGCCCGTGGCGACGTGTTCGGCGAGGCTGAGTCGACCAAGTCGGTCTCCGAGCTCTACGCTCCCGTCACCGGCACCGTCACCGAGGTCAACCAGGCCGTCGTCGACGACCCGGCGCTGCTAAACTCCTCGCCCTTCGAGGACGCCTGGCTGATCAAGGTATCGGTCGGCGCCGATGCGCTCGACGGTCTGCTCGACCGCGACGCCTACACCGCGATCACGGCAGGCTGAGAGTGGTCTCCTTCGCCGACCGTCATATCGGGATCACCTCCCAGGCGCAGCGCCGGATGCTCGACGCGCTGGGCGTCGCATCCGACCTGGAGGACTGGAGTCCGGTCGAGGCGCTGATGCGCCAGGCCGTGCCGGCCTCCATCTTCACACCCTCCGGGGACTCCGGTTCTGGGGACTCGGGCATCCCGTCCGCGGCCTCCGAGGCCGAGACGCTCGCTGAGCTGCGCGACCTCGCATCGCGCAACACCGTCAACCGCGCCATGATCGGGCTCGGCTACTACGGCACGTTCACTCCGAGCGTGATCCAGCGCAACGTGCTCGAGAATCCGTCCTGGTACACGGCCTACACGCCGTACCAGCCGGAGATCTCGCAGGGGCGTCTGGAGGCGCTGATCAACTTCCAGACCATGGTGTCCGACCTCACCGGGCTGACGACCGCGAACTCGTCGATGCTGGACGAGTCGACGGCCGTTGCCGAGGGGATGCTGCTGGCGCGGCGCGCCTCGAAGGCGAAATCCGACGTGTTCGTCGTCGACGCCGATGCGCTGCCGCAGACCAAGGCACTGCTGGCCACCCGCGCCGCTGCCGTCGGCATCGAACTGCTCGAGCGCGATCTCGCGGGCGGCGAGGAGCTGCCGGAGGCGCTGTTCGGCGTGTTCGTGCAGTACCCGGGTGCCTCCGGTCGCGTCTGGGACCCGAGCGCCGTCATCGATGCGGCTCACGTCGCCGGTGGCATCGCCGTGGTCGCCGCCGATCTGCTGGCTCTGACGCTGCTGCGCTCGCCGGGTTCGCTCGGCGCGGATGTCGCAGTGGGAACCACACAGCGCTTCGGCGTTCCGATGGGCTTCGGCGGCCCGCACGCGGGCTACATGGCGGTGCGCGCGGGGCTGGAGCGTCAGCTGCCCGGCCGTCTGGTCGGGGTGTCGGTGGATGCCGAGGGCAGGCCGGCCTACCGGCTCGCCCTGCAGACCCGCGAGCAGCACATCCGCCGTGAGAAGGCCACCTCGAACATCTGCACCGCCCAGGTGCTGCTGGCTGTGATGGCGTCGATGTACGCCGTGTACCACGGGCCCGACGGGCTGCGCACGATCGCGCGCAACGTGGCGCTGCGCGCGTCCCTACTGCGCGACTGGCTCGTCGACGCGGGCGCCGAGGTCGTGCACGAGAGCTTCTTCGACACCGTCACCGTCCGCACAGCGAACGCCGCATCGATCGTCAGTCGAGCGCACGACGAGTTCGGGATCCTGCTGCGACTGGCCGATGCGGGCACGGTGGGGATCTCCGTTGACGAGACCACTACCTTCACCGACCTGCACCGTGTGGCGCTGCTGTTCGGCGGCAAGCAGGAGCGCACCTTCGGCTGGGCCGACGCCGGTTCGCCCGGCGCGCTCCCCGGCGAGCTGCTGCGCCAGGACGAGTACCTCACGCATCCGGTCTTCCACGTGCACCGCTCCGAGACCGCCATGATGCGCTACCTCAAGCAGCTCGCCGACCGCGACTACGCGCTCGATCGCGGCATGATCCCGCTCGGCTCGTGCACGATGAAGCTCAACGCGGCCACCGAGATGGCCGCCATCACCTGGCCCGAATTCGCCCAGCTGCATCCGTTCGCGCCCCGTGAGGACGTCGAGGGGTCGCTGGCGATGATCGACCAGCTCGAGGCGTGGCTGGCCGAGGTCACCGGCTACGACGCGGTCTCGCTGCAGCCGAACGCCGGATCGCAGGGAGAGCTGGCCGGTCTGCTCGCCATCCGCGGCTTCCACCACGCCAACGGACAGGAGCACCGCACGGTGTGCCTGATCCCGTCATCCGCGCACGGCACGAATGCGGCATCCGCGGTGCTGGCGGGCATGAAGGTGGTCGTCGTCGCGACCGACGAACTCGGCAACGTCGACCTCGATGACCTGCGCGCCAAGATCGCGCAGCACGCCGAGAGCCTTGCCGCTCTCATGATCACCTACCCGTCCACGCACGGCGTGTACGAGGAGCAGGTCGTGCAGATCACCTCCGCCGTGCACGACGCGGGTGGCCAGGTGTACGTCGACGGTGCGAACCTGAACGCGCTGCTCGGGTACGCACGCTTCGGCGATCTGGGCGGTGACGTCTCGCACCTGAACCTGCACAAGACCTTCGCCATCCCCCATGGCGGTGGCGGTCCGGGCATCGGGCCGGTGGCTGCCAAGGCGCACCTCGCACCGTACCTGCCCGGCCACCCGCAGGAGCAGAAGGACGTTCACGCGGGCGGCTACGTGTTCGAGGGCGGCCCGGTCTCCGGGGCCCCGTACGGTTCGGCCGGTGTGCTCCCGATCTCGTGGGCGTACGTGCGCATGATGGGTGCGGACGGCCTGCGCGAGGCCACTGCTGCTGCCGTGCTGTCGGCGAACTACATCGCCGCGCGCCTGGCCGACCACTTCCCGGTGCTGTACACCGGCGAGCAGGGTCGCGTGGCGCACGAGTGCATCCTCGACCTGCGTCCGCTGAAGAGCACGACCGGCATTACGGTCGACGACGTCGCCAAACGGCTCATCGACTTCGGCTTCCACGCCCCGACCATGTCTTTCCCGGTTCCGGGAACGCTCATGGTCGAGCCCACCGAGTCGGAGGATCTGGGCGAGCTGGAGCGGTTCATCGAGGCGATGATCATGATCAAGGCCGAGGCGGATGCCGTGGCCGCGGGTCGCTGGCCTGCGGACGACAATCCCCTGGTGAACGCACCGCACACGGCGGCATCACTGATCTCGGGGGAGTGGGCACACGCCTACACCCGGGAGGAGGCCGCGTACCCCGTGCCCGCCTTGGTCGCGACGAAGTATTGGCCGCCGGTGCGTCGCATCGATCAGGCCTATGGAGATCGCAATCTGGTGTGCGCCTGCCCGCCGATCGAGGCGTTCGCCTGAGTATCCGTTCTCGAACCGCCCCGTCGCCGATCCCGGCGGCGGGGCGGTTCGGCGAGGCGGAGGCTGGTCAGCGGGAGCGGAGGCTGGGCAGCGGCAGCGGCAGCGGATGCCGGTCAGCTGGAGCGGATGCCGGTCAGCGGGAGCGGATGCCGGTCAGCTGGGCAGCCCGAACAGCGCCGGCCACATGGCGGCCGCCCACGGGTAGCCGATGAACGCCGCCGCGTCGATGAGGAAGTGCGCGACCAGGAACGGCAGCAGCCGCCCGGAGCGCGCGAACAGCCAGCCGAACAGCATCCCCATCGCGAAGTTGCCGACGAATGCGCCCGGGCCCTGGTACAGGTGGTAGCTCGCGCGTAGCAGGCTCGTCGCCACGATGATGGGCCACGGCCCCCAGCCCAGTTGCCGCAGTCGCGCGAACAGATAGCCGAGCACGACGAACTCCTCCTGGATCGCCGCCCGTGCGGCGGAGAGCAGCAGGATCGGCACCGTCCACCAGTGCGCATTCAGGCCCGCAGGGTTCACGGCCACGAACCAGCCCAGCGAGCGCCCGAGCAGGTAAAGGCCGATGCCGGGGATGCCGATGGCCAGCACCAGCAGCACGCCCCAGCCGGCATCCCGCCCGGCTCGGCGCCCATCCAACCCGAGCACACGCAGGTGAGGTCGCTGCGACTGCCAGAGCAGGTAGCAGACCAGCAGGACGGGCACGATCCCGAAGCCGATCGAGAGCACCTGGTAGATCAGATCGAAGACCTCGCGGTCGCTGCGCGACGGGTTCAGTGTTGCGGTCTGGTCGGCCAGGGGAGTGCTGTCCGTCAGGCGGTACGCCAGCTGCACGATCGAATAGACCGCCGACTGGCCCAGCCCCAGCGCCAGCACGATGCCGATCTCCCACCACAGGCGCGCTCGGTTCGTCGTCACCCTCACGATGGTAGGCGCCCCCGCTTTCATGTAGCGCAAGTTGCTGCGTTCGGTGGCTCAGCGGAGCAATTTGCGCTACATGAACGGTGGAGGAGGGGGTCAGGGACCATACGCTATCCTGGAACGTCGGCATCCCGGCGCATCCCCACCCGCTTAGGACTCTCTGAATGGCGCACGCCCTCCGCTCTGACCTCCGAAACGTCGCGATCGTCGCTCACGTCGACCACGGCAAGACCACCCTCGTCGACGCGATGCTCCGTCAGACGGGCTCGTTCGGCGAGCACGCACACGTCGAAGAGCGGTCGATGGACTCCGGTGATCTCGAGCGCGAGAAGGGCATCACGATCCTCGCGAAGAACACCGCGATCACCTACAACGGCATCCACACCGAGTCGCCGGTGACGATCAACGTGATCGACACCCCCGGCCACGCCGACTTCGGAGGCGAGGTCGAGCGCGGCCTGTCCATGGTCGACGGAGTGGTGCTGCTGGTGGATGCCTCAGAGGGGCCGCTACCGCAGACCCGCTTCGTGCTGCGCAAGGCGCTCGAGGCGAAGCTGCCCGTCATCCTGCTGGTCAACAAGACCGACCGCCCCGATGCGCGCATCGCCGAGGTCGAGGCCGAGGCCCAGGATCTGCTGCTGGGCCTGGCATCCGATCTGGTCGACGACGTCCCCGACCTCGACGTCGACGCGCTCCTGGACGTGCCGGTGGTCTACGCATCGGGTCGCGCCGGCGCCGCCTCGCGCAAGCGCCCTGCCAACGGCGAGCTGCCCGACAACGGCGACCTCGAGCCGCTCTTCGAGGCCATCCTCGAGCACATTCCCGCCCCCGACTACGACGACGAGGCCCCGCTGCAGGCGTGGGTCACCAACCTCGACTCCAGCCCGTTCCTGGGGCGTCTGGCGCTGCTGCGTGTGTTCAACGGCACGCTCAAGAAGGGCCAGACCGTCGCGTGGGTGCGCGCCGACGGCACGCATGCGAACGCCCGCATCACCGAACTGCTGAAGACCCGTGCGCTGGAGCGCTATCCGGCCGAGTCGGCCGGTCCCGGCGATATCGTCGCCATCGCCGGCTTCGAGGACATCACGATCGGCGAGACCATCGCCGACCCCGACGACGTGCGACCGCTGCCGGCCATCACGGTCGACGATCCCGCCATCTCGATGACCATCGGCACGAACACCTCTCCTCTGATGGGCAAGGTCAAGGGGCACAAGCTCACCGCTCGCATGGTCAAGGACCGCCTGGACCGCGAGCTGATCGGCAACGTCTCCCTCAAGGTCGTCGACATCGGGCGTCCGGATGCCTGGGAGGTGCAGGGTCGCGGAGAGCTGGCGCTCGCCATCCTCGTCGAGAACATGCGGCGCGAGGGCTTCGAGCTCACCGTCGGCAAGCCGCAGGTGGTCACGAAGAAGATCGACGGCAAGACGCACGAGCCCTTCGAGCACCTGACCATCGACGCTCCGGAGGAGTACCTCGGCGCGATCACGCAGCTGCTCGCCGCCCGCAAGGGTCGCATGGACAACATGATCAACCACGGCACTGGCTGGGTGCGCATGGAGTTCATCGTCCCCTCCCGTGGGCTGATCGGATTCCGCACCGAGTTCATGACGACCACGCGTGGCACGGGCATCGCCAACAGCATCTCGCACGGCTACGAGCCCTGGGCCGGACACATCTCGACCCGCCAGAACGGCTCGATCGTCGCGGACCGCAGCGGTGTCGTCACCCCGTTCGCGATGATCGCCCTGCAGGAGCGCATGTCGTTCTTCGTCAAGCCCACGCAGGAGGTCTACGAGGGCATGGTCATCGGTGAGAACTCCCGCGCCGATGACATGGACGTGAACATCACCAAGGAGAAGAAGCTCACCAACATGCGTTCGGCGACCGCCGACAACTTCGAGTCGATGACGCCGCCGCGCGAGCTTTCGCTCGAGGAGAGCCTGGAGTTCGCCCGCGACGACGAATGCGTCGAGGTGACCCCCGAGGTCGTCCGCATCCGCAAGGTGATCCTCGACCAGACCGTCCGCGGTCGCGAGGCATCGCGCATGAAGCGCCAGGACGCGAACGCCTGACCCACACCTCCTCTCTCGCCGATACCCCTCCTGGTCGCCGACACCCCTCGTGGATCGCGCGAATCAGGAGGGGTCTCGACATTCAGGAGGGGTCTCGGCGAGGGGCGTCAGCGCAATTCGCTGATCAGCACCGCACTGGTGCCGGCCACCTGCGCCTCGAACACGTGGGGCGCGTCTCCGGGGTAGCACAGGTAGTCGCCCGGATGCAGCAGCTCGGGCTGCTCGGAGGGCCCGATCAGCGCTTCGCCCGACACCAGCACCACATGCTCGGTCGTGCCCGGATGGTGTGGAAGAGATCGGCGCGGCTCACCGGGGTCGGCCTGGATGAGGTAGATGTCCCGGCGCGTGCCGGGTGCGGCGGCGGAGAGCAGGGTCGCCAGATAGGGTGCGGCGGCGGAGGGGACGCCGGCATGGTCGCCGACGCGGATCAGGCGTGGTGCGGTGCTGCGCTCGTCGACGAGGGTGGCGAACGGGATGCCGAGGGCGTCGCCGAGCGCCCACAGCGTCTCCACACTCGGGTTGCCGGCGCCGCTCTCCAACTGGGAGACGGTGGCCTTCGAGACACCCGCGCGGCGGGCCAGTTCCGATACCGAGATGCCGGCGGACTCCCGCTCGTGACGGAGGGCATGGGCGATGCGTTCGCGCAGATCCATGGTGTTCAGTATGTCAAACGATCGTTCAGCTTGACGAGCGAGTCGTAGGTGTTCAGAATGTTGATCATGCGTTCATCAGATCGAACAGGCGGAGTGTCGAACGTCGATCGCCGCGCCTCCCGTGAGGTGTGGCGGGAAGGCCTCGGCGTGGCCATCGCCACGAGCGCGTACGGCATCTCCTTCGGCGCTCTCGCCGTGGCATCCGGATTGGATGTCTGGCAGACCTGCGTGCTGAGCCTGGTGATGTTCACCGGAGGATCGCAGTTCGCGTTCATCGGCGTCTTCGGCGCCGGCGGAATCGCAGCGCTGCCCTCGGCCATCGCATCCGCCGTGCTGCTGGGGGTGCGCAACGTGGCTTACGGCATGCGGATGTCAGCCATCATCGGCGACGGATTCTGGCGGCGCACTGCGGCCGCGCAGATCACGATCGACGAGTCCACGGCCGTGGCCGTCTCGCAGCGCACCCCGGAACTCGGGCGCCTCGGCTTCTGGATCACCGGTCTCGGCGTGTTCATCGGCTGGAATCTCACCACACTCGCCGGTGCACTGCTCGGCGACGTGCTGGGCGACCCGAAGGCCTGGGGGCTGGATGCCGCGGCTGCGGCCGCGTTCCTCGCCCTTCTCTGGCCGCGGCTGAAGCAGCGTCAGGCCGTCGTGGTCGGCGTGGCCGCGGCCGTGGTCGCCGCGGCGCTCACCCCTGTGCTGATGCCGGGGCTGCCTGTGCTGGTCGCCGCGGTCGTGGCGATCGTCGTGGGGTGGTTCAACTGGCTCGGTCGGGATGAGCATCCGGCGGCCCGGAGCGCACCGGTCGAAGGGGTGCAGGCGACATGAGCGTCTGGAGCGCGGTGCTGCTGGCCGCCTGCGTCTGCGTAGGCCTGAAGGCCTTCGGCTACCTCATCCCGGCCCGGCTGCTGGAAGCCCCGCGCCCGGCTCGGATCTCCGATCTGCTCACGGTCGCGCTGCTGGCGGCGCTGGTGGCGGTGCAGTCGCTCGGAGCCGGGCAGGCGGTGATGGTGGATGCCAGGGTGCCGGCCGTTCTGGTCGCCGCTGGTCTGCTGTGGCTGCGTCAGTCGTTCCTGGTGGTCGTGGTCGCCGCCGCCGCTGTCGCCGCTCTACTGCGGCTGGCCGGGTGGGCAGCGTGACCACGCATGCGCGTAAGGCCGCATGCGCGTCAGGCAGGGACAGCTAGGCTGTTCCGGTGCGCTCTGTGATCTCCCGCGGTCTGTCCTGGCTCGCCGCCGCGGCCATCGGTGCGGTGTACGGTGTGGCGGCCACCATCGCGCACAGTTACACGCTGGGGCGGATCCCGGTGGGCATGATCCTGGGCGCCATCGCCTGCGCAGCGCTGCTGGTCGCACTGCGTACGCTGACCGGGGATCGCTGGGCGGCACTGGCTGCCGGAGTCGGGATGATGACATTGATCCTGGTGATCTCCCAGCGCGGGCCAGGCGGCTCAGTGATCGTGCCGAACACGCCGCTGGGCAACATCTGGATGTACGTCGCGGCGGGGATCGTCGTGCTCGTCGTGCTGTGGCCCGACTTCTCGCGGCTGCGCGCACTGTCGGAATCCCACGCCGCTCCGGGAGACCGTGACCCGCACGCGTCGTAGACTGGACTCGTGACGTATGTGATCGCCCTTCCCTGCGTCGACGTCAAGGATCGCGCCTGCGTCGACGAATGTCCCGTGGACTGCATCTATGAAGGCGAGCGGATGCTGTACATTCACCCTGACGAGTGCGTGGACTGCGGCGCCTGCGAGCCGGTGTGCCCCGTCGAGGCGATCTTCTATGAAGATGACCTGCCTGAGGAGTGGGCTGACTACTACAAGGCCAACGTTGAGTTCTTCGAAGAGCTCGGCTCGCCCGGTGGCGCTGCCAAGGTCGGCGTGCTGCCCTACGACCATGCTGTGGTCTCCGCACTGCCGCCGCAGGGGGTGAGTGAGCGTCCGCGATCTCGCGAACTATCCCTGGGACGCGGTCGAGCCCTACCGGGAGCGTGCGGCTGCGCATCCCGACGGGATCGCCGATCTGTCGATCGGCTCACCGGTCGATCCGACGCCGGAGGTGATCCGCGCCGCGCTGGCCGAGGCCACCGATGCGCACGCGTACCCGCAGACGGTGGGCACCCCCGCGCTGCGCGAGGCGATCGTCGACTGGTACGCCCGCCGTCGCGGGGTGCCGGATCTCGCCGTCGCGAACGTGCTCCCCACGATCGGCTCCAAAGAGCTCGTCGCGCTGCTGCCCACGTTGCTCGGTCTCGGCGAGGGCGACATCGTCGTGCATCCGCGGATCGCCTATCCGACGTACGCGGTCGGCGCGACCGTCGCCGGCGCGACTCCGCTCGCCCTCGATGACCCGGCTGACTGGCCTGACGGCACCCGGCTGATCTGGATCAACAGCCCGGGGAACCCTGACGGCCGCACCTGGAGCGTCGATGAGCTCTCCGCTGCGGTGCGGCGCGCCCGCGAGCTGGGCGCCGTACTGGCCAGCGACGAGTGCTACGCCGAGCTCGGCTGGGAGGGCCCGTGGGCGACCGAGCGCATCCCCTCCGTGCTCGATCCGCGGGTCACCGGCGGCACCAGATCGGGCCTGCTCAGCGTGTACTCGCTCAGCAAGCAGTCCAACCTGGCCGGCTACCGGGCGGCTCTGGTCGCCGGGTGCGCGCGAGTGGTGGGAGAGCTGTTGACGGCCCGCAAGCATCTCGGCCTCATGCCACCGGCGCCCGTGCAGCACGCGATGGCCGTCGCGCTGCGCGACGAGGCGCACGTGGCCGCGCAGAAGGAGCTCTACCGCAGGCGCCGCGAACTGCTGGTGCCAGCCCTGAAGGCGGCGGGATTCCGCATCGACGGCTCCGAGGCCGGACTGTACCTGTGGATCACCGAGGGGCGGGACGCCTGGGAGTCGATGGCGCGGCTCGCCGATCTCGGTATCCTGGCGGGCCCCGGACATTTCTACGGCGACCACTCCGCCGATCACATCCGCGTCTCGCTGACTGCGCCGCTGGAGCGCGTCGAGGCGGCGGCAGCCCGACTGGCGGCATCCGCTCACTGAGCGCTCTGCGCGCACCGGGCATCTTTGTTGACATCCGTAGCGGAATCGTGTGTCTTTTGGTGGATGTCACAGTAGGCCCAGGGCGCCGCTAGGCTGTAAAGGCGATGCGGCCGATCCCGGCAGGCGCTCTGCGCCCCACATCGTCCACGACGACACAGACGCAGCAGGAGGTTGGCGTGAGCTCAGCTCAGCCGGACAAGGCGACTCTTTCGATCGGCGACACGACCGCGGAGTTCCCGCTGCTGCCATCCACCGGTGGGGCGGGGAGCATCGACTTCTCCACGCTGACCCGCCAGACCGGCTACACCGGGCTCGACTACGGCTTCGTGAACACCGCCTCCACCAAGTCTGCGATCACCTTCATCGACGGCGACAAGGGGATCCTGCGCTATCGCGGATACCCGATCGAGCAGATCGCGAAGAACTGCAGCTACCTAGAGGTGGCGTGGCTGCTCATCTACGGCGAGCTGCCGACCGCCGTCGAGCTCGCAGACTTCGACGAGCGCATCCGCCGCCACACCCTGCTGCACGAGGACCTCAAGCACTTCTTCACGGCGCTGCCGCACACCGCGCACCCCATGTCGGTGCTCTCCTCCGCCGTCGCCGCGCTCTCGACGTACTACGAGGGACAGACCGACCCGAACAACCCCGAGCACGTCGAACTGAACATGGTTCGCATGCTCGCCAAGCTTCCGGTCATCGCGGCGTACGCGCACAAGAAGAGCGTCGGCCAGGCCTTCCTGTACCCCGACAACTCGCTGAGCTTCGTCGACAACTTCCTCAAGCTCAACTTCGGCGTGAACTCCGAGCCGTACGAGATCAACCCGGTGATGTCCAAGGCGCTCGAACTGCTGCTGATCCTGCACGAGGACCACGAGCAGAACGCCTCCACGTCCACCGTCCGCCTGGTCGGCTCCACCGGCGCGAACCAGTTCGCCTCCATCTCCGCCGGCATCCAGGCGCTCTCGGGCCCCCTGCACGGCGGTGCGAACGAGGCCGTGCTGACCATGCTCGGGCAGATCCGCGAGTCGGGCCAGAGCGTGCAGCGCTTCGTGGAGCGGGTGAAGAACAAGGAGGAGGGCGTCAAGCTGATGGGCTTCGGCCACCGGGTCTACAAGAACTACGACCCGCGCGCCAAGCTCGTCAAGGAGGCCGCCGATGAGGTGCTCTCCGAGCTCGGGGTGACCGACCCGCTCCTCGACCTCGCCAAGGAGCTCGAGGAGATCGCCCTCGCCGACGACTACTTCAAGGAGCGTCGTCTGTACCCGAACGTCGACTTCTACACCGGCGTGATCTACAAGGCGATGGGCTTCCCCACGCGCATGTTCACCGTGCTGTTCGCGATCGGCCGGCTGCCCGGCTGGCTGGCCCAGTGGCGCGAGCTGAGTCTGGACCCGCAGACCAAGATCGGCCGTCCGCAGCAGCTGTACACCGGATCCGCCGAGCGGGAATTCCCGCGCCGCTGACCGCTGCATCCATGCCGTCGGCATAGGGTGTGCTCATGGATGACGTCTTCCTCGACACCGGCCCCGATCTGAGCGTGGTGTTCGTCCTGTTCGGGCTGCTGTTCGCCGGCGTCCTGATCTTCATCATCGTCGTCGCGGTGCGCAAGTGGAACGTCGCCAAGCAGGCCGGTTACGATCCGCTGACCATGGACACGCAGATCGCGGCCCAGGTCGGTCGGAGCGCGCTGCTGCGTCCGACGGATGCGGTGCCGGAACGCCCGTCGATCGAGCAGCGACTCGCCGAGTTGGACGATCTGCATGCACGCGGTGTGATCTCGGATGCCGAGCACACCGCGGCGCGAGCCAAGGCGCTCGAGGGCTGACCTCAGATCACTTCAGCCGTGCAGGTGTTGCGTGGTCGTGCAGGTGTTCCGGGTCAGTTTCCCTGCGGGCGGCTGGCACGGCGCGAGCCGGCGCTACGCGGACGACCCTGCGAAGCCGCAGGAGCGCCGGATGTCGTGGTGTACACCTGCGCGGTGCGGCGGGACTGACCCTGACCGGTGCCGCGCTGACGCGGCTGGGCCTGATCACGTGCTGCGGCACCGGACTGGCCCCGAGCGCCCGCCCGGCCGCCACGGCCACCGGAGCGTCCGCGGCCGGATCCTGCGGCCTGGGCGTTGCCGTGGCCCTGACCGGAGGACTTGGCTTTCGGCTTGCCCTGCGGCTGAGGCTGCGCTGGCACGTACTTCACCTTCGCGGCACGCTCGCCGACGAGCTCGGCGACGATCGCCGGGGTGACGTCCTCCAGGCCGACGGCGATCTGCGCTTTGCGCAGGATGTCCTTCACGTCGCGACGCTGCTCGGGGAGCGTGAGCGTGACGACGGTGCCGGCGGCACCGGCGCGTGCGGTGCGTCCGGAGCGGTGCAGGTAGGCCTTGTGCTCGACGGGCGGGTCGACGTGTACGACCAGCTCGACGTCGTCCACATGCACGCCGCGCGCGGCGACGTCGGTGGCCACCAGCACGCGCACGCCGCCGTCGGCGATGTCGGCGCCGAATGCGGCGAGGTTGCGCTCGCGGGCGTTCTGGCCGAGGTTGCCGTGCAGATCGACGGCGGGGATGCCCGCAGAGGTCAGCTGCTTGGCGAGCTTCTTCGCGTGGTGCTTGGTGCGGGTGAACAGGATGCGGCGGCCCCGACCCGATGCGAGATCCTCCACGAGCTTCTTCTTGGCATCGGCATCCGCCGCGACGAGCACGCGGTGCGTCATCTCGCCCACGGGCACGCTGGCCTCGTCCACCTCGTGACTGACCGGGTTGTGCAGGAAGCGCTTCGCGAGCGCGTCGATGCCGCGGTCCAGTGTGGCGCTGAACAGCAGCCGCTGTCCGCGCGACGGGGTGGCCGTGAGGATGCGGGTGACTCCGGGCAGGAAGCCCAGGTCAGCCATGTGGTCGGCTTCGTCGAGCACGGCGATCTCGACGGCGTCGAGTGCGACGATCCGCTGCTTCATGAGGTCTTCGAGACGGCCGGGGCAGGCCACGACGATGTCGACGCCGGAACGCATCGCCTGCTCCTGCGGCCGCTGGCTCACCCCGCCGAAGACGGTGGTGACGCGCAGGCCGACGGCTGCGGCGAGGGGGCGACGACGGCGGCGATCTGCGAGGCCAGCTCGCGGGTGGGTGCCAGCACGAGGCCGCGTGGGTGGCCGGGGCGACGCTGGGCTGCGGATGCCGCCAGGCGCGCCACGAGGGGCAGCGCGAAGGCGATCGTCTTGCCGCTGCCGGTGCGGCCGCGGCCGAGCAGGTCGCGACCGGCGAGGGAATCGGGGAGGGTGTCGCGCTGGATGGCGAACGCTTCGGTCTTGCCGTCGGCGGCGAGGACGTTCGCGAGGGCGGCGGGCACGCCGAGATCGAGGAAGGTAGGCATGGATGTATCTCCGGGGAAAGCGCAGGAATCTGCGGAAAGGGGGCGACGGCGCGGGTTCGCGCATCGTTTCGCCGCTCGAGATGTGACCGCCGCCGGATGCCGGTGCGGAAGTGTGTCGACGACGCAGACGTCTCGCTTCGCGAGGAGCGTCAGGTCAACACTAGCAGTGTCGCAGGACCGCATCTGAGCGTATGCCGATACCCCGGCTTCCCGCCGAGACCCCGTGCTCTGCGCGCTGCCCAGGCGGGGTCTCGGCGACAGGACGGGGTCTCGGCGAAAGGACGGGGTGTCGCGGAGCTCAGGCGTGCAGTACGTCGTTGAGCACCACACCGTGCCCCGAGCGTCGGACGGCCTCGACGGCGCCGGTGAGGGAATTGCGCCGGAACAGCAGGCCGTCCTGTCCGGAGAGGGTCGCCGCCTTCACCGACTGCCCGGAACCCTCTGCGGTGGGCGCGGCGTCGACGAGCAGCACCTTGGTGCCGGCGGTGAGGTACAGCCCGGCCTCGACGATGCAGTCGTCGCCGAGCGAGATTCCGATGCCGGAGTTCGCTCCGAGCAGCGTGCGGGCACCGATCGAGATGCGATGCGTTCCGCCGCCGGAGAGCGTGCCCATGATCGAGGCGCCGCCGCCGATGTCGCTGCCGTCGCCGACCACGACTCCCTGCGAGATGCGGCCCTCGACCATCGAGGCGCCGAGCGTCCCGGCATTGAAGTTCACGAAGCCCTCGTGCATGACCGTGGTGCCGGGGGAGAGGTGCGCGCCCAACCGCACCCGGGAGGCGTCGCCGATGCGCACGCCCGCGGGCTGCACATAATCGGTGAGCCGGGGGAACTTGTCCAGCCCCTGCACCTGGATGCCGTGACGCTGCAGCAGCGGTCGCAGCCGTGTGGCATCGGCCGGGAGCATCGGACCGGCATTCGTCCAGGCATTGATGGGCAGATGGCCGAAAATGCCGTCGAGGTTCAGCTCGTTCGGCCGGATCAGCAGATGCGAGAGCGCATGCAGTCGAAGATAGGCATCCGCAGTGGAGGCGACCGGCGCATCCGGGTCGATGCTCAGCGCAATCTGTTCCACGCGCACGCCGCGTCGATCGTCGACCCCCGTGAACGCCTCCCGCGTCGCGGCCGAGGCGGCGGATTCCCTCGCATCCGACTCACCGAAGCCGAGTTCGGGGAACCAGGCGTCCAGGACGGTGCCATCGGAGGCGATGGTTTGGAGTCCCGCCCCCAGACTGTGCGCGCAGTGCTCATCCTGCAACGCTAGCGCGACCGGACATGCGCACCGGACGGATGTGACGCACGGATTAGTGTGGAGACATGGTGCTCGATCTGACTGCGTCCTCTGCCGACATCGCACGCGTCATCTGCGGCATCCCCAGCGTCTCCGGAAGTGAGGCAGTGCTCGCCGACGAGATCGAGCAGACGGTGAGCGCGTACCCGCACCTGGAGGTGACCCGGCACGGCAACACGATCGTGGCTCGCACCGACCTGGGGCGTCCGCAGCGCGTCGTCATCGCCGGGCACATCGACACGGTTCCGATCAACGGCAACGTGCCCACGCGTGACATCGACGTCGACGGGGTCCCGCACCTGTGGGGGCGGGGGACGGTGGACATGAAAGCCGGCGTCGCCGTGCAGCTCAAGCTCGCTGCGGAGCTGTCGGCGCCGGCGGTCGACATCACCTGGATGTGGTACGACAACGAAGAGGTGGACGAGTCCCAGAACGGGCTGTTCCTGCTGGCATCCGCCCGCCCCGATCTGTTCGCCGCCGACTTCGCGATCCTCGGTGAGCCCTCGGACGGATGCGTCGAGGGCGGCTGCAACGGCACCATGCGCGCCGTCATCCGCACTCGCGGCGTGCGTGCGCACAGCGCGCGCTCCTGGGTCGGGGAGAACGCCATCCACGGGGCCGCTCCGATCCTCACCCGCCTGGCTCAGTACCGGGCTCGTGAGATCACTGTGGAGGGGCTCGGCTACCGGGAGGGGCTGAACGCGGTCAGCATCCACGGCGGCGTCGCCGGGAATGTGATCCCCGATCTGTGCGAGATCGAGGTGAACTATCGTTTCGCGCCCAGCAAGAGCGTGGCGGATGCCGAGGCGCACGTGCGCGCCGCCTTCGACGGCTTCGAGGTGGAGATCACGGATGCCGCTCCCGGAGCCCGCCCCGGACTGGACGCCCCGATCGCTCAGCGCTTCCTCGCAGCGGTGGGAGGCGAGGCTCACGCCAAGTACGGCTGGACCGACGTGGCGCGCTTCTCGGCGATGGGGGTGCCGGCGGTGAACTACGGTCCGGGCGACCCGCACCTCGCACATCACGATGAGGAGCGGGTGCCGCTGGCGCAGATCGACGAGGTAGAGCGCGGGCTGCGAGCGTGGCTCACGGCATCCTGATCGCGGGGCTGCGCCGCTGGGCGCGGATGCCGGTCGTCGGCCGGATCGCACTGATCTATCTGCTGGCACGGCTGGTCACGACCGGTCTCCTGCTGATGGCGGCAGGGGCGTCCAGCTCGCTCTCCCGGTTCGGCCTGACACCCAGCCTGCGCGACTTCGTGCTTGGCTGGGACGCGCAGTGGTACTGGTGGGTGGCGGTCAACGGCTACCCGGCGGTGCTGCCGACGACCGCATCCGGCGACGTTGCAGAGAACGCCTGGGCGTTCATGCCGGTGTACGCATACGTGTCGAATGCGATCGGTCTCGGTGACTGGGCGGCGGGCGCACTGGTCGTCTCCCTCGTCTCCGGTTTTCTGGCATGCCTCATGCTGCACCGGCTGCTGCGTGCGCGCATCGGCTCCACAGCCGCCCTGTGGGCGG
Organism: Microbacterium suwonense; assembly: GCF_030296555.1. Taxonomy (NCBI): domain Bacteria; kingdom Bacillati; phylum Actinomycetota; class Actinomycetes; order Micrococcales; family Microbacteriaceae; genus Microbacterium; species Microbacterium suwonense. The sequence continues at coordinate 1,386,319 of NZ_AP027728.1, read as the reverse complement.
TGGCGTTCTTCGCCAGCGGCCCACTGGCGGCGCTGTTCCAGGTGGGGTACGCCGAGGCGCTGTTCACCTTGCTGCTGCTGATCGCGCTCGACCTGGTGGCGCGGCGTCGCTATGGCTGGCTCTACCTGGTGCTGCCGGTGATGGGCTTCACCCGTCCCGGCATTCTCGCCTTCGCCCTGTTCCTTGGCCTGCACGGCGTGCTGCGCTGGATGCGGCGTGATCGTGAGGCGCTGCCGGCGCGCCATGCGGTGCACATCGTGATGCTCGGCGCGCTGGCAACGGTCGTGGGATTCGCATGGCAGGTGATCGCCGGGGTCGTCACCGGCGACGGGGATGCCTATCTGAAGACCGAGCTGTCCTGGCGGCGCAACTGGCTGCCCGATCCCAGTGAGCACTTCCTCCCGTTCGAGGGATTCGTGCGCGGCGCCGAGTTCTGGGCGGGGCAGGCGGGGCTGCCGGCCTGGACGGGCTGGGTCCTGCTGGGCGCGCTTCTGGTCGGGGCGGCGACGCTGCTGCTGAGATCGCGATCGGTGCGACGGCTGGGTGTGGAGATCCGGCTGTGGAGCACGAGCTACCTGCTGTACCTGGTCGCGGTGTTCTTCCTCAGTCCAGCACCCTGCGGCTGCTCATGCCGCTGACGCCGCTGTGGGGTGCGCTGGCAGTGCCGCGCTCGCGGTCGTACCGCTGGACGATGCTGGGGCTGTGCCTGCTCACGCAGTGGCTCTGGATCCTGTCGATGTATGGGCTTGCTCGGACCTTCTACCAGGTTCCATAGCCGGCTCCAAGCGACCGCACAGGCCGCCTGACCGGCGATTGTGTCGCCCCAACACTCTTCGCGGGCCCGCGCGGGATAAACTTGGTGCATACCACCGAGGGAAAGGAAGCCACGATGGCAGCGATGAAGCCGAGGACCGGCGACGGGCCGATGGAGGCCGTGAAGGAGGGGCGTCTCATCATCGTGCGCGTTCCGCTCGAAGGAGGCGGACGCCTGGTCGTCTCCGTGAACGATGCCGAGGCGAAGGAGCTTCACGACGTGCTGGGTGCCGTCGTGACTGCGGCCTGAGCCACGAGAGCACAGGAGGGGCGATGGAATCATCCATCGCCCCTCTTCTGCGTCTGCGGGCGGCGTCGCGTCAGCCGGCGACCCGGGCGAGCTGCAGCAGCCCCTCACCGGTGGTGGAGAGCGCGGCGAGCACCGCGGAGGACTCCTGGGTCTCCTGCACGAGGGAGCGGTAGGCGGAGGTGATCGCGTCGCGCTGCACGGGATCGGCGACGCGACCGCCAGCCAGGACGCGGGGCACGAGCACCAGTCCGCCCGGGCGCACCAGGCGCAGTCCGTGCTCGACATATTCGATCACGTTCTCGGCATCGGCATCGATGAGCACGATGTCGTATGAGCCCTCGTTCATGCGCGGCAGCACATCTGCGGCACGGCCGGTGATGAATCGCGCCCGTGCGGCGGGGATCTTGGCTTCGGCGAACGACTGCCGCGCGGCAGCCAGATGCTCGGGTTCGTTGTCGATCGTGGTGAGCACCGCATTCGGGGCGCCCCGGAGCAGCCACAGCCCGGACACCCCGGCACCGGTGCCGATCTCGATGATGGAGCGCGCGTTGACAGCTGCGGCGAGCACCGCGTACTGTGCGCCCACACCCGGACTGATCGGGGTCGCGCCCAGTTCGAGTGCGTGCGTGCGGGCACGGGAGATCGATGCGGGCTCCACGATGGTCTCGCGTGCGAATCGGGCGTTCGCGTCGTGTTCGCTCATGGGGTTCTCCTGAAGACGGGGTCACTGACAGCGTAAGCGCCGACGATGCATCGCGAGGGGAGGCGCGGCGGGTAGCCTAGGGGGATGAATTGGGGCCTGGACATGGACAAGCTGCTGCTGATCGGCATTGTCGCTGTGCTCATCATCGGTCCCGAGCGTCTGCCGAAGGCGGCAGAGGCCTTCAGAAGGTTCACTCGCCAAGCGGCCGAGTACCTGCGCGACACCAAGACGAAGATGAAGGACGAGCTCGGTCCGGAGATCGACGAGGTGGACTGGCGCAAGCTCGATCCGCGCCAGTACGACCCGCGCCGGATCATCCGCGATGCGCTGTTCGAGGAGCCCGAGTTCGACACCGCTCCGGCGGCACCCGCGGTCACGACCGATCCGGTCGAACCCGCTCCTGCGCGGCCGTCGGCGGTCCGCGAGGTCTTCACCCGCACCACGCCGCCGCCGTTCGACGTCGAAGCGACCTGAGCCCGCGCGGCAGTCACGGGGCCTCGCCGTCCCGCCGCATCACGCCGTCCCGCAGCATCCGCCCGCAGCCGGTCAGCTCAGCTGCATCGGCAGCGAGCGTCCTGCCAGCCCGCGACCGCGGTGCGCGATGGTGTGTGCGAGCTCGATGATGGCGTGCGCCGCGGGATCCTCGGGCTGATCCAGCACCACAGGCATGCCCGCATCGCCGCCGATCCGCAGAGCAGGGCTGAGCGGGATGGATGCCAGCAGCGGCACTTCCGAGGCGGGGGAACCGTGATCGCCGGGAGCGCTGAGCGCCTTGGCCACCTCGGCACCCCCTCCGGAGCCGAACAGATCGATCACCGTGCCGTCCGGGAGGGTGTACGCGGCCATGTTCTCCACCACGCCGATCACGTGCTGACCGGTGCGGCGGGCCACCAGCCCGCTGCGGATCGCCACGTCCGAGGCGGCCGGCTGCGGCGTGGTCACCACGAGCACCTCGGCGTGCGGCAGGATCTGCCCGATGGAGATGGCGATGTCGCCGGTGCCGGGCGGCATGTCGATCAGCAGCACGTCCAGGTCGCCGAAGAACACGTCGGTGAGGAACTGCTTCACGGTGCGGTGCAGCATGGGCCCGCGCCACGCGACGACGGATTCTCCTCGCGCAGGAACATGCCGATCGAGACGGCCTTCACATCGTGTGCGACCGGTGGCAGCATCATGTCGTCGATCCGGGTCGGCTGGGTTCCGGCGGGGATCCCGAGCAGGCCCGGGATCGAGAAACCGTGCACGTCGGCATCCACCAGCCCCACTCGCAGCCCCTGCTGGGCGAGGGCGACGGCCAGGTTCGCAGTGACCGTCGACTTGCCGACGCCGCCCTTGCCGCTGGTGACGAGGATCACCCGGGTGAGCGAGTCCGGTCCGAACGGCATCTGCCGTGCGGCGCGTCCGTCGCGCAGCTTGGCGGTGAGCGCGCGGCGCTCGAACGGCGTCATCACGCCGACTTCCACGATCACGTCGGTGATGCCGGCGACGGATGCCGCGGCATCCCGCACGTCCTGCTCGATGCGCTGAGCGGCCGGGCATCCCACGATCGTGAGCACGATCCACACGTGCGCCGTGCCGTCTTCGACGGTGATCTGCCGCACCATGTCGATGTCACCGATGGGGCGGCGCAGCTCGGGGTCGGTGACGGCCGAGACCGCGGTGCGCACCTGATCCGCAAGGCTCATGGCGTACCCTCGTCGGTCGCGGCCGGCTCCTTCTCGAGCTCGGCGAGCAGGGTCTTCAGCTCCTGACGCAGCACGTCTCGGGTGACCGACTGCGAGAGTCGCTCCTCCAGCGCCATGCGCAGTGCGACGATCTCGCGCGCCAGGTATTCGGTGTCGGCCAGATTGCGTTCCGCGCGCTGTCGGTCCTGCTCGATCTGCACGCGGTCGCGGTCGTCCTGCCTGTTCTGCGCGAGCAGGATCAGCGGCGCCGCGTACGAGGCCTGCAGCGAGAGCATCAGGGTGAGGGCGGTGAAGCCGAGGGCGGCGTCGTCGAAGCGCACCTCGTTCGGCATGAGCGTGTTCCAGCCGAGCCACGCGGCGCAGAACAGGGTGAGGATCACCAGGAACGCGGGGGTTCCCATCGCTCGGGCCACCCATTCGGTGAAGCGGCCGAACCTGTCGCGGGACGGGGTCGGGGTGCGGACGACGCTGGCGCGACCGAGCGGTGTGTCCAGGCGGGGCGTGCGGGCCATCATCGCGTCCCGCTCGTCTCGCCGGTGCTCTCTGCCGCAGTCTCTGTCTGTGCGGCCGTGTCAGTCTCATCGACGTCCTGGGTTCGCCAATCGTCCGGCAGCAGATAGTCCAGCACGTCGTCGACGCTGATCGCGCCGACCAGACGGTGTGCGACGTCGATGACCGGGAGCGAGACCAGGTCGTAGCTGGCGAGCATCCGGGCCGCCTCCGCGGCGGATGCCGTGACCGACACCGGCTCGAGGTTGTCGTCGAGGATCGCGCCGAGCCGCTCGTGCGGGGGATAGCGCAGCATCCGCTGGAAGTGGACCACGCCCAGCAGACGGCCGGTGGGGGTCTCAAAGGGAGGGAGCGTGACGAACACGGCGGCGGCGAGTGCCGGGTGCAGCTCGTGGCGCCGGATCAGTGCCAGCGCCTCGGCCACGGTGGCGTCGGCGGAGAGGATGATCGGCTCGGTGGTCATCAGCCCGCCCGCGGTGTCGGGGCCGTAGCGCAGCAGCATGCGCACGTCGTCCGCCTCCTCGGGCTCCATCAGTGCCAGCAGCTGCTCGAGTCGCTCCGGGGGAAGCTGGGCGAGCAGGTCGGCGGCGTCGTCGGGCTCCATCTCGTCGAGCACGTCGGCGGCGCGCTCGTCGCCGAGGCGGTCGAGGATGCCGACCTGCTCGTCCTCGGGCATCTCCTCCAGCGCGTCGGCCAGGCGCTCGTCAGGCAGCTCCTCGGCGACCTCGAACATGCGCTGCTCGGGCAGATCCAGCAGAGTGGTGGCGAGGTCGGCGGCGTGCAGCTCGGAGTAGGTGGCGACCAGCTGCTCCGCCGACTGGGCCTCACCCGGCTGCTGCTGCTCGGCGACCTCGTTCCAGTTCGCGAACGTGGTCGGACCCTTGGCGAACGGCGAGGCGCTCGTCTTCGCCTTGCGCAGGAAAAGCTGGGCGATCGCCCACTCGCCGTGCCTGTCTTGCTCGATCGCGGCGTCCTCGACGACGGCCGTGCCGCTGCCGTCGGTCAGTCTGACGCGGCGCCCCAGGTACTCGGCGAGCACGCGCACTTCGCCGGGGCGGGGCTGGAAGCGGCGGACGTTGATCAGGCCGGTGGTGATCACCTGGCCGGCGCGGATCGAGGTGACCCGGCCGATGGAGAGGAAGACGTGCCGGCGCCCCGGGATCTCCACGACCAGGCCGATCACGCGCGGGGCGGCGGTTTTGCGGTACACCATGACGACGTCGCGGACTTTTCCGAGCCGGTCGCCCACGGGGTCGAAGACGGCGCAGCCGGCCAGGCGCGCGACGAAGACCCGTTGTGTGCTCACAGTCCCAGCGTAGTCCGCGCCCGCCCCTGGAGAGGCTTCGGATGACCGGCACAGGGCGCTCTGGGACAATAGGACGATGAGCATGATGAACCGGCCGGCGAACGGCACCGACCTCGGCGAGATGGTCGCGTCGACGCGCGACTACGAGGTCGCGCAGAAGACCGTGTCGAAGCTGATCGCCGGCGAGATCCCGGCGCGCGACATCGCGATCGTGGGGCAGGGTGTGCGCACGGTCGAGCGGGTGACCGGCAAGCTCGGCTATGCCGCAGCGGCGCGCTCAGGGGCGATCAACGGCGTGCTGATCGGCCTGGTGCTCTCGGCGATCATGCTGTTCGGCAATTCGGAGGCGCCGGTCTCGCTGTTCCTCGGGTTCATCCTGATCGGCGTCGCGCTGGGCATGATCATGAGCCTGGTCACGTACTCGATCGTGCGTCGTCGACGTGACTTCGCCAGTATGACGCAGATGCTCGCCGATCATTACGAGGTGCGCGTGCAGCCGGCGTCGCTGGCGAAGGCGCGTGAGGTGATGGGTGCGGAGCGCACCGTGACGCCGCGACCGGCTGTCGACCTGAGCAAGCCACCGCAGTACGGGGAGCGGATTCCGGTGCCGGGATCGGATGCCGGCGAGCAGACTCCGCCGGCGGTGCGGGAGACGCCCCCGCGGACCCGAGTGCGCAGGTGCGCACCGCTGAGCCCGAGGTCGGGGAAGCGGATGCCGCGGATGCCGCGGATGCCGCCCAGCAGGGCGCTGCACCCGAGCAGGGCGCTGATGCGCAGCCCGCCCAGCGCGACGGCACCGAGCCCGAGGCGCGGTGACCGGGCGCGACCAAGAGGCGACCGGCGTCTCGGCGTGGGCGCTGGGGCTGCTGATCCTGCTTCCCGTGCCCATGCTCGGCTCTCTCGCGGCGGGCGGGGCGATGGTGGCTGCGTACGGTTCGCTGTCCCGCCAGGGGCCGCTCGCGAAGGCCAACGCGGCCTCGGCGCGACGCTGGGGTGCGATCTTCCTGGTCTCGTCCACCGGACTGCTGGTGATCCAGCTGATCATCGGGCTGGTGAGGCTCACGACGTCCGCGGATGCGGTATCCGGCTTCTTCCCGCAGGGCATCCCGATCGTGCTGTACGCGCTGGTGTGCATCGTGCACCTGGTGGTCGTGATCGTCGGAACGGTGCGCGCCCGCCGCGGTGAGGTGGTGCGGATGCCGTTCTCCCGGGAGAGCGCATGATGATCCCGGTGGGGCTGCCTGCAGGCATCGTGCAGGTCTCCGCTGTCTGGGAGCGCGCCGCTGCCGACTCCCGTGGCGTGGTTCCGATCGCGCACGGCGCGGGCACGCAGCTGGACCATCCGTTTCTGATCGGCTTCGCCCGCGCGCTGCGCGATGACGGCTTCAGCACCGTGCGCTTCAATTTCCCCTACTCGGAGGCCGGTAGGCGCATGCCAGGACCGGCGGCACATGCCATCCTCACCTGGCGGGCGGTGGTCGAGCGGATTCGCGCCGATGCACCGGGTGCGCCGGTTTTCGTCTGCGGCAAGTCGTACGGGGGACGGATGGCGTCGATGGCGGTCGCCGAGGGGCTCGACGTCGATGCTCTGGTGTACCTCGGCTATCCGCTACATCCGCCGGGGAAGCCCGAGAAGCCGCGCGTCGAGCATCTGCCGGCCGTGAGTCCGCCTCAGCTGTTCGTGGAGGGCACGAAGGATCCGTTCGTGCAGCCGCTGTCCCAGCTGGAGGCCGCGGTCGCGTCGTGCCAGGATGCCCGGATCGCGTGGTTCGAGGGCGGTGGGCACTCGTTCGAGGTGAAGGGCCGCAAGCGTCCGGCGGACGAGGTCGGTGCGTCGGTGGCGCCGGCGGTGACGGCGTTCCTCCTGGAGGCCGCCGCTCGCTGAGCCGGGGGCGTGACACGATGGTGTGATGACGGATCGCATCGCGCTCATCTCCGACGTGCACGGGAATCTCGGAGCGCTCGAGGCGGTGCTCGCCGACATCCGCGCGCGGGATCGAGCAGATCATCAACCTCGGCGACACGGCGGGCAAGGGCCGCGCGGCGAAGCGGCGGTACGACTGTGCCGTGAGGTGTGCGCGGTGAACGTGCGCGGCAACTGGGACGATTTCCTGCCACGCATCGCAGACGACGCGTCCGAGGGGCTGGTGTGGTGGCGGGATCACCTGTCCGCGTCCAGCCTGGCCTGGCTCGGCTCTCTGCCGCTGAGCCACGATCTGGTGATGAGTGGCCGACGCATCCAGCTGAGCGGCGGCCGTCAGCGGCGGCGAGCTGCGGCATCCCATTCGCCGGTCAGCTTCGCCTGCACCACACGCAGGGCTCCCAGGATCGTCATCACCGGCGTTGTGCCGAAGCGGTGCTCAGCGCCGCGCACCAGTCGCGCGGCAAGGTCAGGGCGCTGTCGCCAGAGGATCTCGCGACCGCGTTCGGCGTGCGGGGCGTTGGAGACGATGGCGATCGTGTCCGCATGTTCGATCATCGGGATCGCGTTGGTGATGTTCTCCCACGTGGAACGGCTCGCGGTCTCCAGCTCGATGGCACCGCGGAAGCCGAGGTCGCGCGCGCAGCGCTGCATGATCGTGGCCTCGGGCGTGGTGCTGTGGACAGGGCCGCCGCAGAGCACGAGCAGGTTCCGGGCGGCTGTCGGGTCGAGCGAGCGGATTCCTGCGCGTACGCGGAAGCGGTTGACGAAGTTGGCGCGCTCGCCGCGATTGCCGTAGCCGAGCACGACGACCGCGTGGGTGCGTCCGGGCGTGGCGTCCGAGCCCGAGCGGAGCGCGTCGTCCGCCGCGCGGTCGCACTCTCGAGGGTCGGTGGAGGTCTGGGGGCTGCTGAATGTCCGTGAACTGATGGACGCGTGTGGGCTGCTGGACGCTCGTGGGTCGGTCGATGCCTGTGAGTCGCGAGACGTCTGTGTCGCCCTGCATGCCCGAGAGAGACGAGGCTCCGCGGGACTTCCGAGCCATCGGTTACTGGATCGCCGATCGACGGACTCCGCCCAGAGCCACAGGCACGCGAGGCACGAGGACGCGACCGCGAAAGCGGCCAGAAGCCGTCTGCTGCTCGACACGTGAGCCACGATAGCCTGCGTGCACAGGCGATCGTCGAGCTGCCGACTCCGGATCGTCGTCGCCCGCGTATCTTCTCTCCTGCGGAGTTCACTCGTATGCGGGGTCCGTTCTCATGTGGCGCCCGTTCTCGCGCGGTGTCTGCTCTCGTGTGGTGTCCACTTCCGCGTGGTGTCTGCTCTCGTGTGATGTCTGCTTCCGCGTGGTGTCCGCTTCCGTCCGGTGTCCGATTCATGCGGTGCTCGTTCTGATGATGCGGCGTCTGCTTCCGCGTGGTGTCTGCCTCCGCGTGGTGTCTGTCTCCGCGCGGTCTCCGCTCCATGGTGCAGCCGCGTTCATGCGCATCCGTTCTCACGATGTATCCGTTCTCACGATGTATCCGTTCTCACGAGGTATCCGTTCTCACGATGCATTCGTTCTCACGTGATGTCTGCCGTCACGTGGCGTCCGCTCTCATGCGGCCTCCGGGCGGAATCTCTTCGGCGGAGGGTCGATTCCCGCCCAGGCGGCAACGAGCACTGCGCGGGGTCGAAGGGGAATGGGCGGTGCGTCGCCCGGCGGATGCAAGAGGAAATCTTCCTTCCCGTCGCGCGTTATACGCCAGCGGTTGTGGTGGAGCTGCGCATGATGGTGGCGACACAGCAGGATGCCGCGATCGATATCCGTCCGACCCTTATCCGCCTGCCATTCATCGATGTGATGGGCTTCGCAATACGAAGCGGGCCTGTCGCATCCCTTCCACCGGCATCCGCCATCACGGATCGCGAGCGCGATACGTTGACGAGGAGTGTAGAGCCTGTGTTCTCGGCCCACATCCAGCGGATTCCCCGTGGAATCGACGGTGACGGTCACTGTTCCGGTCTCGCAGACGTGCTGCACGGCAGCGGTGAAGGGCAGCGATAGTCCGTAATCCTCGGTGCGCACACTGACGGCCTCAGCGGCGGTGTCCACGACCTGCACGATCCGCACACCGGCCTGGCGGGTGCCGAAGACGGAGGCGGCGTCGGCGAGTGCGCCGGCGCGCAGCACGTCCAGGAACAGGTCGTAGCTCAGCTGATCGTTCGTGCGTGCGTCCGCTGCCAGATTTCGGGCCTGCTCCGCCTCAGCCGAATCGACGAACCGCGGCCCGCCACGCCGAGGACGCAGAGCCGCATCGCGGATGGCACGAACCCATGCGCCGCCCTCGTCCTCGAAGTCGATGCGTCCGCGCTCGACGCCGTCGGCATCCGTCCAGATCCGGAACGACCGCCGCTCGTAGCGCTCCGCGAAGCGGCGCTCGGCGCCTTCGGGGTCGAGCTGGTCGCGGAGCGCCCGTGACTGGATCCGCAGCTCCTCGACGGTCCGCTGTGCGGCTTCGTCGATCAGCTGCTCGGCTGCTGCGACCCAGGCCGTGTGTGCATCCGATCCGTCGTCGACGGGGTGTCCGAGACCGCGCTGGATCGTGTCCTGCTGTGCGGGGAGATCAGGCCCTGCAGCATCGCCTCGGAGAGAACGGCATGCCAGGGACGGCGTGCCGCACGGCCTTCATCCCCGAACTCGGATTCCGCAGCGTCACCGTTGCCTGCGGCCGAAGGATCGGCTTCCAACAGCGACAGCCCAAGTCGAACTCGCCGCTGCGCCTCGGTGCGACTGATCCCGGCGATGTCCTGCACGAGCCCGGCCGACGTGCGGTGCCCACGCTCCTGGGCGAGTCCATCCTGCCCCGCGTCCCGGGTCGAGCGGGCTGCCGCGATTCCGGCTCCGACGATGCTGATCCGCTCGGCTGCCCGCATGAGGTCAGAGGCTGCGGTCACCGCATCCACGAGCTTGTCCGCGCCGAGCACCGACATCCGCGACGTCAGTTCCGAGGAGACACCTCAGCGCCGATCAGGTCGCGCAGGACTGCGACCTGGTGCTCGATCTCGCTGAAGAGGGCCATGCGTCCATTGTGCGAGGGGCCTCCGACATTCGAATGAAGATTCGAGCCGTCCCTGACTGTGGCAGGTAACGAACACATAACGAAGCGGGGATCTCCACGGCCACGCCCGGCCACGCCCGGCCACGCCCGGCCGCGCACGGGCGCGACCGCTACTGCTGGCCGATGAAGCGCGCGATCTGTTCCACATATGACGACGGCTGCTCGACGAAGGCGAAGTGACCGGCATCCGCGACCGTCGCGACCTCGCCACCGGTGAGCTCGCGATATGCGTCCACGACGACCGGCGGCGCCACCAGGTCGTCCTCGCCGTGGATCAGCATGGAGGGCACCTGCAGAGACCGGAGCGCGGGGCGCCGATCCGTGTACATCTCGCCGATGAGCGCCAGATGCGCCATCCCCTTGCCCCAGTCCAGCCCCTCGGGCGCGGCGTTCATCACCTCGTCGTACCGGGCACGCGTCAGCGCGTCGTGGAAGAACAGGTCGAGGTAGCGATCGCCGAGCGGCAGCATCGCCTCCCACGTGCGATCCTCTCCGGTCAGCCGACGCTCAAGTCCGGCCAGACGGCGGCATTCCGCTGCGGCATCCGCAGCGCCGACGTCGTCGAGCATCGCCGCTGCCCTCGGCAGCCGGTACCGGTCCGTGGCGTCGGTGTCCAGTGCCGGGCAGTCCAGGATCAGGCCGCTGATGCGCTCGGGATGTCGCAGCGCATAGTCGAGCGCATAGGCGCCGCCGGAGGAGTGCCCGATGATCGTCCAGCGCTCCACGCCGAGCGCCTCGCGAAGCTGCTCGAAGTCACGGATCAGCAGATCGACGCTCAACGGCGGCTCTGCGGGCAGGTCGTCGGATCGCAGCACGCCGCGCTGGTCGACGCCGATCACGCGCACGCCCTGCTCGGCGAGGAGGTCGCCGACACTCGCCATGAAGTCCCAGGAGGGGTTGCCCGGGCCGCCATGGATGAACAGCAGCGGTTGGCCGTCGGCGGGACCGCGTTCGTCGACGAAGATGCGAGTGTCGTTGATCTCGCGCAGGCATTCCACAGTCGAATCGTATGCGGCGTCGCCGACATCGTGAAGCGCTCTTGTACATCTCCGGTCGAACGGGTGCTGTCCTCGCTGCCGATGTCGGTGACCCGAGCGATATTGGCCGGATGAACAGATCAGCCGGTGCCCGGGCAGCCGGACCCCGTCCCGTCGTGGGAAGGCGGCTCGGATGTCGTCTTCCGATCGCTGGACGGGCACCTCCGAGGTGCGTCTTCTGCGTGACCGACGCAGCCGGCGGCGAGTGGCATGCTGAGATCATGATCCGCGCCGTCGTCTTCGACCTGGATGGGGTCCTGCGGCATTTCGATCCTGCGCACGTCGCCGCGATCGAAGAGCAGCACGGGCTGCCCGAGGGCAGCGTGCACCGGGCGGCATTCGCGCCCGAGCTGCTCGACCAGGTCGTGACCGGCCGCTTGAGCCGGTCCGCCTGGGTGCGGAGCGTGGGGGAGCAGCTGGGGAACCCGCGGGCGGCGGAGGAGTGGGGTCGGCATCCGTCTGTCCCGGATGCCGGAATGCTGGCGCTCAGCGATGAACTGCGCGCAGCGGGCATCCGCACGGCAATCCTCACCAACGGCACGGACACGATTCCCGCCGAGCTGTGCGAGTCGGGCATCGATCGTCACGTCGACACCGTGTTCAACTCCGCCGAGATCGGGTTCGCCAAGCCCGATGTGCGCATCTTCCAGCACGTGCTCGATGCGTTGGGGCTGATGCCTGACGAAGTGTTCTTCACCGACGATTCGGCCTCCAAGCTCGTCGGTGCCGACGTGCTCGGCATCCGGACTCACCACTTCACAGGCGTCGACGGACTCCGCGCAGCGCTGCATGCGCGGGGCCTGTAGCTGCTCTCGTTCAGGAGCTCTGCGCGCCGCGCCCGGCATCGGTGCTCTTGTCGCATGCCCATATGGTCGGACACGTCCCGGGGCACGGACAGGCCCTTGACGCCGACATCATCTCCGCACTGCTGCGGCAGTCATGGGCATATCGTCACCCTACGGTTTGCCCTGATCCAGCCAGCGAGTGTGCGTCTTGAGCGCGTGCGTCACAGCCAGGCGCACTGCGAAGTAGACGAGCGCCCCGATGACCGCGATCGCGATCAGGTAGAAGAAGACACCGATGAACAGATGCAGTCCCGCGAAACCGAATGCCATGATCAACCCTTCAGCCGGGCGATCCACGCCTCGACGTCGTCAGCGGTGCGGGGGATGTCGGCGGAGAGGTTCACGGGGCCGTCTGCGGTCATCAGGATGTCGTCCTCGATGCGCACGCCGATGCCGCGCAGCTCTTCCGGAACGGTCAGGTCGTCGATCTGGAAGTACAGGCCCGGCTCGATCGTGAACACCATGCCCGCCTCGAGGATGCCGTCGTAGTACATCTCGCGGCGCGCCTGCGCGCAGTCGTGCACATCGATCCCGAGGTGGTGGCTGGTGCCGTGCACCATGTACCGCCGGTGCTGGCCGCCGTTGTCGGCATCCAACGCCTCCTGCGCGCTCACCGGCAGCAGACCCCATTCGGCCGTGCGCGCGGCGATGACCTGCATCGCCGCCTCATGCACCTCACGGAAGCGCACACCCGGCTTGGCGGCGGCGAACGCGGCATCCGCGGCCTCGAGCACCACCTCGTAGACCCGGCGCTGCACGTCGGAGAACCTGCCGTTAACCGGCAGCGTGCGGGTGATGTCGGCGGTGTACTGGCTGTCGACCTCGACACCGGCATCGATCAGGATCAGGTCGCCCGGCACCACCGCGCCGTCATTGCGGGTCCAGTGCAGGTAGCAGGCGTGGTGACCGGATGCCGCGATCGTGTCGTAGCCTTCCCAGTTGCCGTCGCTGCGGGCGCGCTGGTGGAAGACGCCCTCGACGATGCGCTCGCCGCGCGGATGCGCGACGGCCCGGTCGAAGTCGCGGATGATGTCGTCGAACCCGGATGCCGTGACCGCCACCGCGCGGCGCATCTCGGCGATCTCGAACTCGTCCTTCACCAGGCGCAGCTCGGAGACGAAGCGGGTGAGCTCATCGTCCTCGCCGACGACGAGATCGTCATCTCCCGAGAGGAAGGAGTCGATGTGCGCGGTGGGCACGGCCAGATCGGCGGCGACACCGTCCAATGACGGTCGCGGCCCGATCCAGAACTCGCCGATGGTGGCATCCGAATAGAACTCGCTGGTGCTGCGGTCGGCGCGCTCGCGGAAGTACAGGGTGACGTCATGGCCGGCATCCTCGGCGTCGGAGGACCGCGGCTCGAACACCAGCATCGAATCCGGTTCGGCGTCGTTCTCCCAGCCGGTCAGGTGCAGGAACGCCGAGTGCGCCCGGAACGGGTAGTCGGTGTCGTTGCTGCGCTGCTTGAAGGATCCAGCCGGCACGACGAGGCGCTTTCCGGGGAACGCTGCGGAGACCTTCTCGCGACGAGCGGACGCGAAGGCGGCATGCGGGCGGGCCGAGGGCAGGGATTCCGGCCGGTCGGCCCATCCGGTGGAGATCGTGTTCAGGAAGCCCTGCGGGAAGGGCTGCTTTCGGGGATTCTTGTCCTCGACGACGGCCTCGACGGGGGTCTCGACGACGGTGTCGTTCTGTGCACTGGTCATGTGCTCCATTGTCGCATCCCCGTCCGACACGGATGCTGGGGATCGTCGCCGCGCGCGTGCTACGTCGCGGGCTCCAGCTGCGCCACCAGGGCGCGGTGGTCGCTGCCACCGGCATCCGGGAGCACCTCCGAACCGGTTGCCCGCCAGTTCTCGCTCGCCATGATGTGGTCGATCGGCGCACCCAGCAGCGCCGGCACATCGGCGGGCCAGGTGCCCAGCATCCCGTTACCGGTGGTGCTGGCCGCATCCTGGCAGCGCCCCATCGTTCCGCCGTCCGAACCCAGACGTGCCATGTGATCCAGAGTGGCGTTGAAGTCTCCCGCAAGGATGAAGTCGCCAGCGGGGCACTGATCGGCGACCCAGGCCAGGTCGGCGCGCCAGCGGCTCATCGCCTTCTCACGCGGCGCCACAGCGTGCACCGCGACGATCGTCGGACCGGTGCCGTCCACCGGCATCGCGACCGCGCTGGGCACCGAGGTGGTGTTGCTCGAGCCGTCGCGCGAGGAGGCGATCACCGAGTACTCGCCCAGCTCGGCGGAGATGAGGATGGTCGTCTGCCACGCCTGCGGCCCGTTGGGCACGTCGGGACGGATGTTCACGTGGTGCACCCACATCGGACTGCCCGCCTCGCGCATCCGGATCGCGATCTGCTCGCCGACCTCTTCCGAGGTCTCTGGGAGGGTGACGATGTCCACCTGCTGCTCATCGATCACCTGCGCGATGCGCTCCGCCGACACCGCTGCGCCGTTCGTGTTCCAGGTGAGCACCCGCAGCGCCGTGTCGGTCTTCGCCGGCAGCGAGCCGGTGCCGGCTCCGCGCAGCCCGCCGACGACGGCCGTGGCTCCGGCGCCGAGCAGGGCGACGATGAGGATGGATGCCGCGAATCCGCGCATGGGCCTGGCGAGCATCATCAGTAGGGCCAGGATCATCACGACGACGAAGCCGCCCAGCACGAGCGCTCTCGAAGCGATGATCTGCGCGATCGGGAACGTGTTCTCGAGCTGGAAGAACTGCGGCCAGACGAGAATGGCGGTCGCGATCGCGAAGAGCACCGTGATGAGGATTCCGACCAGACGTAGCATCGTGGAAAGCCTAGGGGAATCTGCTGTGACGCCCCTGGCGGTACGCTCGGAGCATGACCCAGGGCGTGCACTCCACCGTCACCGGTCCGAGTGACCTGCACCTGCATTCCAACCACTCCGATGGCACCGAGACGCCTGCGGAGGTCGTCCGTCAGGCTCAGGCCCACGGCATCCGCACTCTGGCGCTCACCGATCACGACCGCACGACCGGGTGGGGCGAGGCGGGCGATGCCGCCGTGTCGCGGGGAATGACGTTCCTGGGCGGCATCGAGTTCTCGGCCCGGCACGATTGGCGAAGCGTGCACGTGCTGGGCTACCTCTTCGATCCGACCGATCCCGCACTGGTCGCCGAGACCGATCGCATCCGCCGGGACCGCGTGGGACGTGCCGAGCGGATCGTGCGCAGCATCGGCCGCGACTACGACCTCCGCTGGCAGGACGTCCTGGAGCACACCACGCCGGATGCCACCATCGGGCGTCCGCACATCGCCGACGCCCTGGTGGCCGCCGGCATCGTCGGTGACCGATCAGAGGCGTTCGACGGCATCCTGCATCCCAGAGCCGGGTATTACGAGCCGCACTACGCCCCCGATCCGCTGACCGTGGTGCGGCTGATCACCCGGGCGGGGGAGTGGCGGTCATCGCCCATCCGGCGACCTCGGGGCGGGATCGGATGATGCCGGTCGCGTACCTGGAGCGGCTGATCGCCGAGGGTCTCGGCGGCCTGGAGATCGGTCATCGCGAGAACACCGAGGATGGCAAGCGGATGCTGCGCAAGATCGCCGCCCGGCACGACCTGATCGTCACCGGGTCGAGTGACTACCACGGGGCGGGCAAGCCGAATCTTCCCGGCGAGAACACCACCTCCGACGAGATGGTCTCCCGCATCATCGAGCGCGCGACCGGCTCGGAGCCGCGGACGCCCTGAGCTGCGGACGCCGTGAGCTGCGGGGGCCCTGAGCTGCGGAGGCCGTGACACCTCGAGGCTCTTGGCGCTCCTACGGCGCACGGTGCTGCATCCGTCCGTTCGGGTGGCGCGACACGCGGTGACGTGGTGGGGTGTTGCGGCGTGTTGTGACACGTGAGCGGGGTGAAACAGGTGAGGGGCCCGCATCGGCGAGCCCCTCGACGGATCAGGCCCCGGTGGGGGCGGCACCGCCCGAGCGGCGGCGACGACGGCGGCGCTGCGGGGCGGGCTTGCCGTCGCGGTGCTCGCGGGTGGCATCGCCGTCGTGCGTGCCCGCTCCCTCCGCGTCGCGCTCGGCGGCAGCGCCGTCGGCGGAAGCGGATGCCTGCTGCTCCGCGCCCTCGGTGAACGTCGCACCGACCTTCTCGGCCTCGGAGCCCCGACGGCGACGACGCCGACGACGGGTGGTCCCCTCATCGGTGCCCTCGGCCGCGGCATCCGCCGCCTTCTGCGGCTGACGCTGACGCCGCTCAGAGGACGACTTCTCCGCCTTGGGGGCGGTCACCAGGCGACCCTTGGTGCCCTCCGGGATGTTCAGGTCGCTGTACAGGTGCGGGCTGGAGGAGTAGGTCTCGACGGGCTCGGGCTGACCGAAGTCCAGCGCGCGGTTGATCAGGGCCCACTTGTGCAGGTCCTCCCAGTCGACGAACGTGACGGCGATGCCAGTCTTGCCCGCGCGACCCGTACGACCGGCACGGTGCAGGTACGTCTTGTCCTCGTCGGGGATCGTGTGGTTGATCACGTGTGTCACATCGTCGACGTCGATGCCGCGGGCGGCGACGTCGGTGGCCACGAGCACATCGCGCTTGCCGGCCTTGAACGCGGCCATCGAGCGCTCGCGCTGCTCCTGGCCCATGTCGCCGTGCACACCGCCGACGTTGAAGCCGCGGTCGCCGAGCTCGTCGACCAGTCGCTGCGCCGCGCGCTTGGTGCGGGTGAAGATCACGGTCTTGCCGCGGCCCTCGGCCTGCAGGATGCGGGCGATGATCTCGTCCTTGTCCAGCGAGTGCGCCCGGTAGACGATGTGCTTGATGTTCGCCTGGGTCAGACCCTCGTCGGGATCGTTGGCACGGATGTGGATCGGGTTGTTCATGAACCGACGCGCCAGGGCGACGATCGGTCCGGGCATGGTCGCCGAGAACAGCTGGGTGTGACGCACCGGCGGCACCTTGGAGAAGATCTTCTCGATGTCGGCGAGGAAGCCCAGATCCAGCATCTTGTCGGCCTCGTCCAGCACGACCTCCGTCGCGTTCGACAGATCCAGCAGACGCTGGCCGGCCAGGTCGATCAGGCGACCGGGGGTGCCGACCACGATCTGCGCGCCGGCCTTGAGCTGGTCGATCTGCCCCTCGTAGGCCTTGCCGCCGTAGATCGCGACCACGCTCGTGGAGCGGTTGGAGGTGAGCATGTCGATGTCCTCGTACACCTGCACCGCGAGCTCGCGGGTCGGCACGACGATGAGCGCCTTGACGCCTGGCTCGGGATTCTGGCCCAGTCGCTGCACCACCGGGATGCCGAAGCCGAAGGTCTTTCCCGTTCCGGTCTTGGCCTGGCCGATGATGTCCTGGCCGGGAAGGCCGAGGGGAATGGTCTGCTCCTGGATGGGGAACGCGTCGACGATGCCCTTCGCGGCGAGGGCATCGAGGATGTCCTGATCGATTCCGAGATCAGCGAATGAAGTCACAGTATGTCTTTGCCTGTCCGGCGCGTGCGCGGCTGTCTGCCATGCGCGAGCGGCGCCTCGTAACGGATCCACGCCGTCAACTTCTGCCACAGGCGCGGGGCCCTGCTCCGATGGCAGGACAGCACAAGCCTAGCGGAGGTGCTGTCTGCGGCACAGCAGACGGCTCCGAGTAGTCTGGGCGGGTGGTCAACTGGTTCTGGAAGCGCAAGCCTCAGCGGCGCACCCTGACGCTGCGCAGTCGTGGGGACAACGGGGGTGCGCAGCGCGTCGACTTCGCCGAGCTGGCGCCCGAGCTGAATCGCTTCCTCGGGCAAGCCGCGTATCTGCAGCTGGGATACTTCGAGACGCTCAGCCGCGGCATCCGTGGCACCGCCGAGCTCGCCCGGAAGGAAGCCCTCTCGCGCGCGGCGGGTGCGGCGCTGGACAAGCACCGCGGCATCGTCGAGGTCATCGCCGATCAGGGTGAGGATCCCACGGAGGTGATGCTGCCGTTCCGCGAGAACCTCGACGACTTCCGGCGCAAGACGATCGGCGAACGCCAGGAGGAGACGCTGCTGGCGGTCTACCTCACCGCAGGCATGCTGGACGACTTCTACCTGGCGCTGGCCTCCAGTTACGGCGAGACCGGCGAGCGGGTCGCAGAGATCCTGCGCCAGCCGGATGCCGGTGACGAGATCGTCTCGATAATCCAGCAGACCATCGAGAGCGACAGCGAATGGCGTTCGCTGCTGTCGATGCGGGGACGCCGTCTGGTCGGCGACACAC
The DNA here is from genome assembly GCF_030296555.1 of Microbacterium suwonense. NCBI lineage: Bacteria > Bacillati > Actinomycetota > Actinomycetes > Micrococcales > Microbacteriaceae > Microbacterium > Microbacterium suwonense. Next base: position 1,367,941 of record NZ_AP027728.1, on the reverse strand, counting down.
TGCTGGTCTGCCGCGACGCGCTGCGTCCGGGGCGTCTGGATGCCGACGACAAGCGCATCGAGCCGGTCTACACCGAGCTCATGGGCGCGCACGCCCGACGCATGGATGCGATGGGGCTCGCCTCATAGCATCCGTCTGCGTCGTCGACTGCGTCAGATGCCGAGCGCCTGCCTGGCCGCGGCGTCGTGACGGGTGCGCAGCACGCTGATCGCGATCGTCGCGAGCGCGGCGAGCAGGAGCCCGCCGCCGAGACTGGCGACCCACAGCCAGACGCTGCTCTCGGTCACCCCCGTCCACTGCAGGATCGTGTAGATCGCCGCCGCTGCCGCCGTGGCGATCGCCGGCGTGACCGCGACTCCGCGCAGGCTGCGCGCGGGCAGCAGATAGTGCAGCCCGATGCCGAGTGAGCAGGCGGCGATCAGTGCGAGCAGGATGTACATGTCAGGCGACGAAGCCGACGCGGCGCAGCTCCTCCGAGCCGAGTTCGACGTAGGCCAGGTTCGCGGTGGGGACGATGTACGAGCTGCCCTTCGCGTCGGTGAAGCTCAGGTGGCTGGCGTTCTGCTCGAGAGCGGAGGTGACCTGCTCGCGCACCTCGTCGGCGCTGGTGGCGGTGTCGAAGCTCAGCTCACGACCGGTGTTGACGATGCCGATGCGGATTTCCACTCGTACTCCTCAGGTGTCTGCGAACACCGGCAACTCTACCTGCTGGCACCGGCGTGAAGCCGGGCCTCGGACGTGATTTCGCCCTGGGCGCACAACAGGATGCGGTTGGTGCTGCGGCGTCTGCGACGGCGATGTCGGTGCGCGTCGCTAGCCTTGAGGTCATGATCGAGGATGCCGCCCAGCACGCCGTCGTGCACGTTCCTGCGATGGCATCCGGAGTGGTCATCGGCGCACCGGGAACGGGCAAGACGACGGCGCTCGTCGACCGTGTCGTGCACCTGCTGACAGCAGGGATGCGTCCGGAGGAGCTGCTCGTGCTCACCCCGAGCCGGCAGGCGGCGACGGCACTGCGCGACCGGGTGGGTGTGCGTGTGATGCAGGCCACACCCGGGCCGCTGGTGCGCTCACTGGCGTCCTTCGCCTTCCAGCTGGTGCGCGGCCTGACGGTACGGCACGGGATGGAGCCGCCGGCGCTGCTGACCGGCGCCGACCAGGATCGCATCATCGCCGATCTGCTTGCCGGCGATGCCGAGGACGGCACCCGTCGTTGGCCGGAGGGGCTGAGCCCCGTGGTGCGCGCATCGAAGGGGTTCCGCTCCGAGCTGCGCGCATTCCTCGCCGAATGCACAGAGCTGGGCGTGCGGCCGGGCGAGCTGGAGGAGTCCGGGCGGGAGGTCTGGCGAGCAGCCGCCGACTTCCTCGACGAGTACCGTGACGTGATGGCGGGGATGCGGGTGGCGCATCGCGACATCCCCGAGCTGCTGTCGGAGGCGACTGCCATTCTGCGCACAGCGGATGCCGCGGATCTGGGTCCGCTCGCGGCCCTGCGAACGGTGCTGATCGACGATGCGCAGGAGCTCACCCGGGGTGGTATCCGCCTGGTGCGCGCGCTGCGGGAACGCGGAATCGCCGTGCTCGCGTTCGGCGACCCCGACATCTCGTCCGGAGTGTTCCGCGGTGCCAGTCCGCAGCTCTTCGCCGAGCTCGCCCAGGTGCTCGGCGACGTGCTCGTGCTCGATGCCCCGCACCGGCAGAGCGAGGCGCTCACCGCCCTCACGCGCACCGTCACCCAGGCGATCGGCGTGGCGGGGCGAGTGGATCATCGTCGTCCCCCCAAAGAGACGACCGACGACGGCGTACGCACCCTGGTCGCGCCATCGCCGCACGAGGAGATCGACCGCATCGCCGCGACTCTGCGCGATTGGCATCTCACCGACGGGATCGCCTGGAGCGACATGGCGGTCATCGCCCACGACACCCGGCAGATCGTCACGCTCGAAGCCGAACTGGCCGCCCGCGAGGTGCCCACCCGTGCGGCCGGGGTGCCGCGCCCACTGGGCAGCGATGAAACGGTGCGCGCGATCGTCGAGATCGTTCGGCTGGGCCTCACGCCCGCCGCAGAGCGGGAGACCGGGCTGCTCGCCGAGGCGCTCGTCTCGCCGTTCGGCGGACTGGATGCCGTGGGGCTGCGTCGCCTGAGAGCCAGGCTGCGGCACGTCGAGCTCTCCGACGGCGGGTCGACGCCGGCGCGCGAACTGCTGCGCGAGGGGATGCAGTTCCCGCATCTGCTCGACCGGGTGGATGCTCCGGAGGCACGCACCGCCAAGCGGTTCGCCGAGACGCTCGCCCAGCTGCACGATGCGGCGTCCGCAGGGGACACCATCCATGAGCTGCTGTGGCGGGTATGGGATCGGGCTCGCGCCTTCGACGGCACGCCGTTGCACTCCGCGTGGCGCGCAGCGGCCGACCAGCCCGGAGGTGCAGAGATCGCCCGATCCCTGGACAGCCTGGTCGCATTGTTCGACGCGGCCAAGCGATTCGTGGAGCGCTCGCCGCAGGAGAAGCCGGCGCTGTTCATCCGCGACATACTCGACAGCGAGGTGCCCGAGGACACGCTCTCCGCACCCGACCGCCCGGGGCTGGTCACGCTGATGACGCCGGCGAGCGCGCTGGGTGCGGAGTTCGAGGCCGTGGTCGTCGCCGGCGTGCAGGACGGAGTGTGGCCGAATGTGCGGCTGCGCGGAGGGATGCTGGAGACCTGGCGCTTGGCCGAATGGCTCGCTGCCTCACGCACCGGATCACCGGAGGCGGTCCCCGGTGTGCTCGACCGTCGCCGGGCGGCGCTGCACGACGAGCTGCGGCTGTTCGTGCGTGCCATCTCCCGTGCGCGGACCCGACTGGTGGTCTCGGCAGTCGATGACGACGACATGTCGCCGAGCCCGTTCTTCTCGTTCCTGCCTGCGCCCCCGCCGGTCGAGCACGATGAGCAGCGCTTCGCGCACCCACTCACCCTGCGCGGACTGGTCGCCAGGCATCGTCGCACGCTGAACCTGTCCTCCGACGATGCCGAGCGGGACCACGCCGCCGGACAGCTGCGGCTGCTCGCCGAAGCAGGGGTGGCGGGGGCCGCGCCCGCCGACTGGTACGGCGTGGCGCCGCCGTCGAGCACGGCGCCGCTCCGCGATCTCAGCACCGCCCCGGTGAGGGTGTCGCCCTCGCGGATGGAGGCCTTCGAGGAGTGCGGACTGAACTGGGTGGTCGCTGCCCTCGGCGGCGATGCAGTCGCTCCGCCTTCTGCAGGCATCGGCACCATCGTGCACGAGGCGATGGAGCGGGTTCCCGACGGCGACCTCGAGGCGATGTCCGCCATCGTCGACGAGCACTGGCCGGAGCTCGACTTCGAGACGGCCTGGATCGGCCGGAAGGAGCGCCGGCGGGCCGACCTGTATGTGCAGCGGCTGCATGCCTATCTCGGCGAGGCTGCACGCGATGGCGGTCGCATGCTGGCAGCCGAGGCGGAGTTCCGTTTCGCCGTGGACCTGCAGACCGAGGAGGTGGTGAATGAGCTCTCGGATGCCCGGGACGCGGGGGCACCGCATGCCGAGGTGAGGGCGCATGCGGTGGTCAGCGGGATCATCGACCGCGTGGAGGCCTATCCGGCCGGCGCCGGGGAGCACGATGCGGCTCGCGGGCAGAAGTGGGACCGGATGGGCGACGGTGACGGCGGCGAGCGTGTGGTCGTGGTGGATCTGAAGACCGGCAAGTACGAGCCGGACACCGAGGCCAACGTCCGTGAGCATGCCCAGCTCGCCGCCTACCAGGTCGCTGTGCAGCAGGGGCTCATCGAGGGTGCACCGGCCGCGGCGCTGACCGGTGCGCGCCTGGTGATCGTCTCCAAGACCGTCGGCAAGGCCGAGTACCGGGTCGCGCATCAGCACACGCTCGACGCCGACGGCAGGGCGGCGTTCCTGCACCGTGTCGCCGAAGCGGGTCGTGGCATGGCTGCGAGCAGCTTCACCGCACAGGTCGAGGCGCACTGCGCCGACACGTTGGTGCGGGTGACGCCATGCCATATCCACACCGTCCCGGCGGTGAGCGCGTGAACACCACGGACGTTTCGAACGCCGCCCCGCCGGAGACAGCGGCTGGCTCCACGTGGCCGACACCATCGCTGATCTCCGCCGAGGTCATCGCGCTCGCTCTCGGACTGCCCGTGCCCACAGAGGAGCAGCAGCGAGTCATCCAGGCGCCGCCCGAGCCCGCGCTGGTGGTCGCCGGTGCCGGCAGCGGTAAGACCGAGACCATGTCCGGCCGTGTCGTCTGGCTGGTCGCCAACGGGCACGTGCGCGCTGACGAGGTGCTCGGTCTCACCTTCACACGCAAGGCGGCGGGTGAGCTCGGCGAGCGGATCGGCACCCGGTTGGAGACCATCGGACACTTCGGGCGGCGCGGACTGCTCCCGCACCTGCCCGAGCTCGTGGCGTCGGATGCGCTGCGCCGCGTGCACGACGCCGCCCCGGGGGCTCAGCGCGACACCGTGCGCACGCAGGTGCTTGACGCCCTCGCCGAGCGAATCGGCACCGGCTGGGACCCGCGCACGCCGCGCTCCGCGGAGGACCTGCTGATCCGGCCGCGGGTGTCGACCTACAACGCCTTCGCCGACGGCATCGTCCGCGAGCATGCCGCACGCATCGGCCGAGACCCCGAAGCGGCGATGCTCAGCCAGTCCGCGTCATGGCTGATCGCCCGTGCGGTGGTGCTGCGCGCCGAACTGCCGGGGCTGGAAGACATCGACCGGGCGCTCGGCACCGTCATCGACGCCGTGCAGAGGCTCGCCGCAGAGGTGCTCGACCACAGGGCCGACCTCGATGCCGTCGAGCGCATCGCCGTGCAGCAGGCCGCCGCATTCGAGCCGTATCGCAGCAACGGCGCCGTCGATGCCGCCGCACTCAACCTGCTGAGCATGCCGGTGCTGGTCGCGCTCGTGCGCGACTACATCGCCGAGAAGGAGCGCCGTGGCGTGCTCGACTTCGCCGATCAGGTCGGCGGCGCCTTCGACATCGTCGAGTCGGCCCCTGATGTGCGCGCAGAGCTGCGGGAACAGCATCGGGTGGTGCTGCTGGACGAATATCAGGACACCTCGGTGATCCAGACACGGTTCCTCGCGGCGCTGTTCCGCGACAGCGCCGTGATGGCGGTCGGCGACCCCCACCAGTCGATCTATGGCTGGCGGGGGCGAGCGCCGACAACCTCTACGCCTTCGGCCGGGCGTTCACGAAGACCGGGTCGGCCACGACGTACAGCCTGATGACCAGCTGGCGCAACGACGAACGCATCCTCGACGTCGCCAACCGCATCCTCGAGCCGCTCTCGCGACCCGGCCTCGACGTCCCCGCACTGCGGTCGCGCCCCGGAGCCGGCACCGGCCGGGTCGAGGTGGCCTTCCCGCATACGGTCGACGATGAGGCAGAGCACGTCGCCGAGTGGTTCGCGCGGCGCCGGGCCGAGCATGCCGCGTCCGGCGCACCGCGGGCGCACACCGGTGCCATCCTGTTCCGCTCCAAGCGGCACATGCACACCTTCGCGTCGGCGCTCGCCCGCCGTGACATCCCGCATCGCATCCTGGGTCTGGGAGGGCTGCTGTCTACCCCCGAGGTCGTCGACGTGGTGTCGATGCTGCGAGTGATCCATGACCCCACGGCGGGCTCCGCCCTGATCCGGCTGCTCGTCGGCCCCCGCTTCGCGGTCGGCCTCGCCGATATGGCCGCACTGCACGACCTGGCCACGGCGCTCGCGTCGCGTGACGCCGACCTCAGCCCGCTCTCGGACGAGGTGCGCCAGCGTCTGCGCTCATCACGGGGAGCGGACGAGGCCGTGTCGATCATCGACGCCGTCGACTTCCTGCGGACCGCGCCCGACGACTATCGGCTCGTCTCCGGCATCACCGCCCAGGGCCGGGCCCGTCTGCGCGCCGCGGGTGAGATCCTGGAGCGGCTGCGACGCTCCGCGGGCCTGCCGATCCCCGAGCTCATCCGGATGATCGAGCTCGAGCTGCGGCTGGACATCGAGCTTGCCGCCAACGAGTCGCGCGGGCCCGCGCGCGTGGCGGCCACGCAGCTGCGTGCGTTCACCGACGAGGTGCGCGCCTTTCTCAGCGCCGACGATCGCGGCACGATCGCCAGCCTGCTGGCCTGGCTCGACAAGGCCGAGAGCACCGACGAACTCATGCCCCGTCCGGAGCCGCCGGAGCCGGGCGTGGTGCAGCTGCTCACCATCCACGGCTCGAAGGGCTTGGAGTGGGATGCGGTATCAGTCGTCCGGTTAGTGGAGGACGAACTCCCCGGTCGGATCAGCGACACCTCCGGCTGGTTCGGCTTCGGCGTCGTCCCTTTCGCGCTGCGCGGCGACCGGGATGCGCTGCCGGAGTTCCGGTGGGATCCGCAGGCCGAGATGGATGCCGCAGGAGGCGACCCCGCCGCGCGGCACAAGGCGGCGCTGAGCGCGCTCGCTGCGGGGGTGACCAAGGCGTTCCCGCACGGCGGTGCGCTGCGGCGCTTCAGGGATGAGTACCGCGATTATCAGAAGCAGGAGGAGCGTCGGCTTGCCTACGTCGCCGTGACCCGTGCTCGCCGCGATCTGCTGCTGTCGGGCGCGCACTGGGCGGGGCAGGTCAAGCCGCGCAAGGCGAGCCCGTACCTGCAGGATGCGATCGAGGTGCTCGGGCTCGACGAGATCGGTTCGGTGGATCCGGACGAGAACCCCTACGACGGGCCGGGCCTGACCGCATCCTGGCCACTGGATCCGCTGGGCGGCAGGCGCCGTCGGGTCATGGCGGCCGCTGACGCGGTGCGGGCTGCGATGGCGGCGGCCGGGCCACCGGTGCCGAGTCCGCAGCTGGAGCGACTGCTCATCGAGCGAGCCGAGCGTCTGCGCGGGGCTGGGGCGGAGGCTCCCACCCGGGTGCCCGCATCGAGGTTCAAGGACTGGGTCACCGACTACCGCGGCACCCTGCGCGATCTGGGCCGGCCGATGCCGGAGCGCCCGTACACGCAGACCCGTATCGGCACCCTCTTCCACGCCTGGGTCGAGCACCGCTCCGGGCTGGTCGGGGCAGGATCGGCGGCGGAGAGCGCGCTGTGGGAGATCGACGAAGATGCGGATGCTGGAGCCGAGACCGTGCCGATGGGCGGCGCGAACGCCGGTGACGAGGTGGCGCTGGCATCGCTGCGCGAGATCTTCGAGCGCAGCGAGTGGGCTCAGCTGCAGCCGATCGCAGTCGAGATCGAGATCGACTTCTCCTTCGCCGAGGGGCACATCGTGATCTGCAAGCTCGACGCGGTGTATCGGCGTGAGGACCGCGGCGGACGCATCGAGATCGTCGACTGGAAGACCGGGCGCGCGCCGCGCACGGCCCGGGAACGCGAAGAGCGGATGCTGCAGCTCGCCCTCTACCGGCTGGCGTATCACCGCCGGTTCGGAGTGCCGCTGGAGCAGATCGATGTGGCGCTGTTCTACGTGGCGGACGACCTGGTCATCCGCGACGACCGGGTCTACTCCGAAGCGGAATTGGTCCAGCGCTGGAGCGCGGCACGCGCCGCGCGTTGAGCCTCATCGGCGGAATCGATGTCGCTGGGCTGCTGCTCGGCGCCATCGTCACCGGCCGTCGCGACCGACGAGCCTTTCGACTGGTCCTCCGTCGCGCGCAGCGATCCGCGGATCGTGCTGACCTCGGTCAGATCCTGTGTGGGCTCCTCCCACGACGCGGTTCCGCTGTCATCGGCGGATCGATCGTCCTCATCGGCATCCGTCGAGCTGTCGGCATCCGTCGAGCTGTCGGCATCCGTCGAGTCGCCGGCATCCGTGGAGTCGTCGGCCTCGTCGCTCGAGTCGGTATCGCCATCGCCATCGTCCGGCCACAGATCCTCCGCACGGTAGGCGTCGGTCTGCATCGACGTGTCCACGGCAGGCGCCGCTGTGTCGGGGGTCTGGTCGAGCACGTCCAGAGCCGAGTCGACTCCGCCGGTGTACGCGGCGACCACACGCAGATCGTCGCTGCGCAGACCCTCTGCGAGAGACTCCAGCAGCTCGGCCGCATCGTCGACGATGTCCGACTGCCGGGTCTCGTCGCCGTGCACCAGCCAGCGCGCGAACTCCAGCTCGGCGTGCAGTCGCGCGCGCACGCGCAGTGCGCTGTCCACCGCGCGGGTGGACGACGCGACGTAGGCGGCGTGCACGTCGTCGGCGGCATCCGGCGCACCGGAGAGCCAGCCGAGGTCCTCGGCGGGGTCGCCGACGGTCAGGCCGCTCCATCCGATCACGCCGGTCACCTGCGGACCGTCGTCGGGGTCGTCCTCGAAAAGGAACGACTGCGCCTGAAGACCCGCCAGGGTGACGGTGGACTCGAAGCGCCAGAAGTCGTCGTCATCGGTGGCGCTTCGCCACCGGTTCGTCAGCCGCACCGGAACGCGGCCGGTGGCCGCTGCTCGGTCGATGAGCTGTTGGATCTCGGCGCGCACACCACCGGCATCACGCACGGTCAGGCCCGCCGCACGCACCACAGAGGAGGGCAGCGCATGCACGGCCGCGATGGCTTGACCGATCGACACGGCGGCCCCGCGCCCTGCGGGGATATGCACGGCGTCGATCTGGAATCCGGGCATGAGATCGGTCACCTGAGCTCGAGCTTCGCCGACTCGCGTCTCGCCGAGGTGCGTGGGCACCTGGAACGGCAGCATCTCCCTGGCCCCGGCGGTCAGCGCGCGCAGCGCCAGGGACTCCTCGGCGAGCTCGCGTGCAGCCGCATCGTCGGCGGCCACGCGGATGACGAGTTCCCTGCCGTCGGAGAGGGTAGCGACGGCCGAGTCGAATCTTCCGTCCCCGTCCGAGGTCAGAGCTCGGGCGCCGACGACCTCCGCCCCGGGCAGTGCGGCCGTGACCGCCGCCACTAGAGTGAAAGGTGAGCGTGCCATGTCCTCCAGGGTAGGTGCGCACCCCAGCCGGTGCGCCCACGCCACGCCCTTGCTCCGGTTTACGACGATCGTCGCCGGTGTCCGTGACGGGCGAGTGGGCGGCACGAGAGCAGGAGGAGCGTATGACGGCGGAGCGCGAGATGCTCGACCGGGCCGCCGAGCTGCGCACCGAGGAGAACGTGCTCGCCCGGCTCCGGGAGACCCCGGGGACGCGGGTCGTAGTCGTGCGTGCGGGGAGGCTGCGGATCGCCGGCGACGAGGTCGTGCGCGTGGACGTCGACAGCGTGGGCGCCGCCGATTGGGCGCTGCTCGGCCGGGATCGCGATGGCTCTGCTCTGCTGCTGGCATCCGTTCCCACTGAGACCGACAGTATCGACAGCGCACCGGAGGAGACCTGGCTGGGCCTTCGCGACGTCGGCGGGCGACTGGGGGAGCACGAATCCGATCTGCTCGTCACGGCCATCGCGCTGGCGGGTTGGCTTTCGGACGCACGTCATTGCACGGCTTGCGGCGCCGCACTGGAGATCGTGCAGGCGGGCTGGGCGCGCAGCTGCCCGAGCTGCGGCGCCGAGCACTTCCCGCGCACCGATCCCGCAGTCATCGTCGCCGTCGAGAGCCCGGATGGCGCGCGGCTGCTGCTGGGAGCCAACGCGAACTGGCGGGGAAGCATGTACTCCTGCTTCGCCGGATTCGTCGAGGCGGGCGAATCGCTTGAGGACACCGTGCACCGTGAGCTGGGCGAGGAGGCTGGGGTGCGCGTGCGCGACCTGCGCTACATCTCCTCTCAGGCCTGGCCCTATCCGCGCTCCATCATGCTTGGCTTCCGGGCCGTGGCCGTCGATGAGCACGTCCAGGCGGATGGCGAGGAGATCCTCGAAGTGCGCTGGCTGAGCCGCGACGAGATCGGCAGTTCGCTCGCGGGGAGGGGCCGGTGGGTCTGCCGGGTTCCGCCTCGATCGCGCGGAGACTCATTGAGCAGTGGTACGAGGAGCGCGCGTAGTGGGTGCACTCGATTCCCTCGACGATCGGCAGCGCGAGGCGGCATCCGTGCTGCGCGGCCCGGTTGCGGTGCTGGCGGGTGCGGGAACCGGCAAGACCCGCGTCATCACCCACCGCATCGCACACGGCGTGGACACCGGTGCCTACTCGCCCTCGCGTGTCATGGCCGTCACCTTCACCGCGAAGGCCGCCGGCGAATTGCGTGGACGCCTGCGCGCGCTGGGTGTCGGCGGCGTCTCGGCACGCACCTTCCACAGTGCGGCGCTGGCGCAGCTGAACTTCTTCTGGCCCACGCTCACCGGCGACTCGGCCCCCGGCATCGTCGACAACAAGGTGCGGATGCTGGGTCAGGCCGCCGACGCGATGCGACTGCGGCCCAGCACCGCCACGCTGCGCGACATCGCCTCTGAGATCGAGTGGCGGAAGGTGTCGATGCTGTCGATCGAGCAGTACGCGCAGCAAGGGCGGCCGATCAGCGGCATCCGTCCGGAGCAGCTGATCGAGCTGCAGGCCGCCTATGAGGCGCTGAAGGACGAGCGCCGGCAGCTGGACTTCGAGGACGTGCTGCTGGCCTGCGCGGGAATGCTCGAGACCGAACGCCGGGTCGCTGCGGCCGTGCACGAGCAGTACCGGCACTTCACCGTCGATGAGTTCCAGGATGTCTCACCGCTGCAGAACCGGCTGCTGGAACTGTGGCTCGGAGATCGGCGGGACATCTGCGTGGTCGGCGATGCCAGCCAGACCATCTACTCCTTCGCGGGGCGCAGCAGCGCTACCTGCTGGAGTTCGAGAAGCGGTATCCGGATGCCACGGTCGTGCGTCTGGAGACCAACTACCGCTCACGGGCGCCGATCCTCGCCGCGGCCAATGCGCTGATGCGGGGCCGTCCCGGTGCTCTCGATCTCGTTCCTGCGAAGGGCGGTGCGGACGATGCTCTCGCCGAGGCGCCGACGGTCACCGCCTACGACAGCGAGCGTGACGAGGCCGAGGGCATCGCCGACGCGATCGCGGCGCACATCGCCGCGGGGGTCTCGCCGGCCGACATCGCCGTGCTGTACCGCGCGCATGCGCAGTCGGCCGTGCTGCAGCAGGCGATCGCCGCGCGCGGCATCGCCACCACCGTGCTGGGCGGCACGCGATTCTTCAGCATGCCCGAGGTGCGTCAGGCGGTGCTCGCACTGCGGGGTGCCGCCGTTGCCCCGACGGATGCCGGGTTCCTTCCCACCGTGCGCGACGTGCTGCGCGGGCTCGGGCTCACTGATGAGCCGCCCGAGGCTGGCGGCGCTCAGCGCGACGGCTGGGAGGCGCGCCGCGCGATCCTGCGCCTCGCCGAGGACGCTCCGGCGGGGACGACGCTGCGGGTGTTCGCCGATGACCTGATGGCGCGTGCGAAGGATCAGCACGAGCCGACGCTGCGCACCGTGACGCTGTCCACCCTGCATGCGGCGAAAGGCCTGGAATGGCCGCACGTGCTGCTGGCCGGATGGGCGGAGGGCGCTCTGCCGATCTCCTATGCCTCCTCGTTCGAGCACGTCGACGAGGAGCGGCGCCTGGCCTACGTCGGCATCACGCGGGCCGCGCGTACGCTGGCGATCTCGTGGTCGCGGAGTGCGGGGAGAGGGGAGCGGGCGCCGTCGCGCTTTCTGGCAGAGATCGGGACGACATCCCGAGGCACGGGCAGTCTGCGTGAGGTCGCACCGACTTCCAGGCGTGCCGCCCGTCGGGGCTGAGCCGCACCATCACCCCGGTGCGTTCGACCGGAGTGCGCAGCACCCTGGCGATCAGGGTAGCGGCGTGTGCGATTCGGGCGGAGCTGATCGACACCGAACGCCCCACCAGCTGCGCGTGCAGCGCCGGCCAGGCGGGGTCGCGCCGTCGCTCGTGCTCATCCCGGCACGACAGGCAGGGTGTGCGACCGGGGATCACGAGCGGTCCGATCGTGGCGGCCTCGTCCTCGAACGCGACCGGCAGGTGTGGACGGTCCTCGCGCAGGTAGCCCGCGAGCTGCAGTGCCGATGCGGCTCCCTCGAGCACGACGACCGTGACGGCTCCGGCAGAATCGGGGTCGGCGAGGAGATTCCTTCCTCTTCTAGCGCTCGCCGCATCCGCTCCTCGGTGCGACTGTCGGCGATGTTCACCCCCTCGACGCGCACCGGGGGCGCAGGCGGCGGATCGCTCACCAGCACCGGGCGCAGCCGTGCGAGCAGCTTGCGTGCGGCTGCGCGGGGAGCACCGAGGCCGTGCGCGATGACGTCGAAGCCCGACAGGCGGATGCCGGTGCGCAGCCGCGCGAGAAGCGGCTCCACCCACGGTTCGTCGATCTCGACGGTGACCATGCCCTCGAGGCCGAACTGCACGGTGCGCTCGTCCCGCCACAGCAGCGGGTAGCGTGCGTCGAGTCGGGTGATCCTGGCGGGCGGTCGTGGGCTCATACCCCGATTCTGGGCGTCCACCGGCATCCGCGGGCCGTGTTTGGGAGATCTGTGGATGAATCCTCACGATCCCCCGCCTGTGCAGAACCAGTCACCTTCCGCCGAGACCCCTCACCAGCGTCGAGGCCCCTCATGAATCGCGCAATTCATGAGGGGTCTCGACGCGCAGAGGGGGTTTCGGCGAATCAGACCGGGGTGGGTCCTTCGGGGGCGTCGTCTTCGGGGGCGTCCTTGTTCGGGGCGTCGTCGTTCGGGGCGTCGTCGTTCGGGGCGTCGTCGTTCGGGAAGTCCTCGCCGTCCAGCAGGCGGGCGAGCGCCTCGTCGAACTCGTCCGCAGCGGGGGTCTCACCGCGCTGCAGCGCCTGCAGGCGCTCGATGAGGGCGGACGGATCGTCGATGTCGCTGGAGAGCGGCATGAGATCGGGGTAGTCCCACAGCGTGTCGCGGGCGGCGATGCCGACGGCATCCGTCACCGCCTGCCACATCGCCGACGCCTCTCGCAGTCGACGCGGACGCAGCTTCAGCCCCACCAGCGCGCCCAGTGCGTCCTCGGCCGGACCGCCGACCGCGCGGCGGCGCCGGGCTGCTTCGGCGAGCCGTGCGCCGTCGGGGAGCCGCGCGATGGCCTGGCCGGTGACGACGTCCACCCAGCCGTCGATCGTCGCGATCAGGTTCTCCAGGCGGGTGAGCGCCTCGCGCTGCGCCTCGGTCTGTGCAGGCAGCAGCGCCCCGCCCTCGATCGCGGCGCGCAGCTTCCTCGGGATCGGTGGGATCCAGGCGCGAGGCGACGTCCTCGAGCGCATCGATGTCGACGGTCACTCCGCGCGCGAAGTCGGTGATCTGCGACAGCACGTGCAGGTGCAGCCATTTCGCGTGCCGGTACAGCCGCGCGTAGGCCAGTTCGCGCACTGCCAGATACAGGGCGATCTGATCCTCGGGGACCTCCAGCCCCTCTCCGAAAGCGGCGATGTTCTGCGGGATGACCGCGGCGGTCCCCGCCGGGAGCACCGGGATGCCGACGTCTCCCCCGAGACGACCTCGAGCGAGAGCCGGCCGAGCACCTGCCCGAACTGCGTGGCGAACAGCGAGCCGCCCAGGCCGCGCATCAGCTCGCCGGCGCCCTGCACCATGCCCTGCATCTCTTCAGGCACCTGTGTCTGCAGGGCGTCGGTGAGCGCGTCGGCGATGGAGGTCGAGACGGGCGAGGCGATCTCCTTCCACACCGGAAGGGTCTTCTGCACCCACTCGCCGCGGGTCATCGCCTGCGGGGTCGAGGTCAGCTCCGAGATCGTGGTGGCCTCGCTCAGCCACAGGTTCGCCAGACCGAAGGCGTCCGCCAGGGACGACTGCGCGCCGCTGGTGATGCTCAGTCCGTCGCGATTGGCGAGGTGCAGCGCCTGCTGCTCGGCGTTCTGCCATGGATCGCCGGAGAACATCCCCTTCATCTGCGCCATGATGCCCGACATCATGTTCGGGTCGAACCCGTCGCCCTGCATGTTCGAGAGCACCTCGCGCAGCGCCTCGGGATCGAACTGCCCGCCCGACATCATCCGGCGCAGCATCTCCTCGAAGTCGGAAGGGTCCTGATCGTCGTCTGCCATGCGTATCGCCCTCTCAGCATGCCCGTAGCGTGTGCGCTCTACGCTAGTCACACGATCCTGTGCTCCGCTCCGAGAAGCACGGATCCCTGTACGCCGCTCGCGAACGCCCGGAGGTCACGTGTCATCACGCCGCAGCAACGGCACGACCGTCGGCGTCGTCGCTCTGAGCGTCGCGCTGGTCGCGCTGGTCGGGCTGACCTTCATCCCGACCCAGTACGTGATCCAGCGCCCCGGCCCGGTTTTCGACACCCTCGGCACGGCTCTCGGCGCCGATGGCACTGAGGTGCCGCTGATCGAAGTCGACGGAGCGAAGACATATCCCACGGGCGGCTCTCTGGACCTGCTGACGGTGCAGACGGTCGGAAACAGGCAGCGCACGCCCACCTGGTTCGAGCTCGCGCTGGCCTGGTTCGATCCCACCCGAGCGGTGGTTCCGATCGACGCGGTGTTCCCCGAGGGGGTGACCAGCGAGCAGCGCGATGAGCGCAATGCGGCGCTGATGGTCGATTCCCAGCACGAAGCGACGGCCGCCGCGCTGACCGAATTGGGCTATGACGTGGGCGCCCAGGTCGAGGTGGTCAGCGTGATCGAGGGATCGCCCGCAGAGGGAAACCTGCAGGAAGGCGATCGGATCCTGGCGGTCGATGGGGCCGATGTCGATTCGGCGACGCTGCTGCGCGACGCGATTCAGAAGGCGAAGGGCGCGGAGGTCGAATTGAGCGTGCTGCGGGACGGCGAGACCCGCACTGTGGCGATCACGCCGCAGAAGACGACGGATGCCGATGGCGCGACGGTCTGGCTGATCGGTATCTCCCTGACCACCGACTACGACTTCCCGATCGACGTCCGACTGCAGCTGGACAACGTGGGCGGGCCGAGCGCCGGGATGATGTTCGCGCTCGGGATCATCGACACGCTCACTCCCGGCGAGCTCAACGGCGGGAAGAAAGTGGCCGGCACCGGCACGATCGACGCGGCCGGAGAGGTGGGGCCGATCGGCGGCATCCGTCAGAAGCTGTACGGGGCGCTGGATGCCGGCGCCACCGTCTTCCTGGCTCCGGAGAGTAACTGCGACGAGGTCGTCGGACACATCCCGGACGGTCTGCAGGTGTATCGCACCGGAAGCCTGGATGAGTCGCTGGACATCCTGAAGGTGATCGCCGAGGACGGCGATACCTCGAAGCTGCCGGTGTGCACGGCATCCGTCCGCTGATCCGTCCGCGCTGAGCGGAACCGGGAGTCAGTCCATAGCCGGCCTGCATAGTATGGCAGGGTGACCACCTCCTCTTCTTCTCCCGCGGCCACGCACAGCGCATCCCGTCGGATCCTCACGGTGTCGGTGGCGATCATCGTCGCCCTGATCGTGGCGTTCTTCATCTTCGCGTCGCTGTACACCGAATATCTCTGGTTCGACCAGCTGACATTCACGACGGTGCTGACCACGCAGTGGTTCGCGACCGTGTCGATGTTCGCGGTGGGATTCCTCGGCATGGCGCTGCCGATCTTCCTGTGCATCCAGCTCGCCTACCGGTTGCGACCGGTGTACGTGCGGCTGAGCTCGCAGCTTGATCGCTATCAGGAGGTCATCGAGCCGCTGCGCAGACTGGCCATGTGGGGCATGCCGGTGTTCTTCGGCATCTTCGCCGGATTCGCCGCCGCGGGCAACTGGAAGACCGTGTGGCTATGGGCGAACGGCGTGACCACCACGACCGTCGACCCCGAGTTCGGCGTCGACACCGGGTTCTACCTGTTCGCGATGCCGTTCTACTCGATGCTGCTCGCGTTCGTCTCGGCCGTGCTGCTGCTGTGCCTGGTGATCACCGCGCTGGTGTCGTACCTGTACGGCTCGGTGCGCGTCGGCCACCGCGAGCTGCGCATCTCGAAGCCGGCCCGCATCCAGCTGGCCATCCTGGCCGGGATCTACCTGGCCGTGCAGGCGGTGAGCCTGTGGCTGGATCGCTACCTCACCCTGGTGCAGCCCGAGGGGCGCATCACCGGCGCAGGGTACACCGGCGTGCACGCCACCATCCCGGGCCTGGCGATCCTGTCGATCATCGCGGCTGTCGTGGCCGTGCTGTTCCTGGTGACCGCGGCGATCGGCCGCTGGCGCTTCCCGCTCGCGGCGACCGGATTGTTCGTCGTCGCCTCGCTCGTGGTGGGCATGGGCTACCCCTGGGTGGTCACCACCTTCCAGGTAAAGCCGAACGAGAACAGCTATCAGGCGCAGTACTACGAGCGGAACATCAAGGCCACCAAGCAGGCGTTCGGTGTCGATGACATGGAGGTCACTCCGTTCAAGGCGACGACTGACACGGCCGCCGGTCAGCTGCGCGCCGACGCCGACACCACGGCATCCGTGCGCATCATGGACCCGGCCGTGATCGGACCGACCGTGCGGCAGCTGGAGCAGTACCGCTCCTACTACCAGTTCGCCCCTGAGCTGGATGTGGATCGCTACACGATCGACGGCAAGTCCCAGGACACGGTCGTCTCGGTGCGTGACCTGGACATGACCAAGCTCGGCGCCGGTGACAGCTGGAACAACCGCACCGCCGTGTACACGCACGGCTATGGGCTGGTCGCGATGGCGGGCAACGAGCGCACCTCCGACGGTGAGCCGGTTTTCCTCGAACAGGGCATCCCCACCTCGGGCTTCCTGAGCGAGAGCGAGAAGTTCCAGCCGCGGGTGTACTTCGGTGAGTCCTCGCCGGAATACTCCATCGTCGGTGCCCCCGAGGGCACCAAGCCGGTGGAGATCGACTATCCCCGCGGTCAGGACAGCGACAGCACCGACACCAAGACCACGTTCACGGGAGACGGCGGGCCGCGCATCGGCGACACGTTCACGAAGCTGCTGTACGCGCTGAAGTTCCAGTCGGAGCAGATCCTGTTCTCGAACCTGGTCAACTCCGAGTCGCAGATCCTGTACGACCGCGATCCGCTCACCCGCGTGCAGAAGGTCGCCCCGTACCTGACTCTGGATCACGACCCGTACCCGAGCGTGGTGGACGGCCACATCGTGTGGATCGTCGACGGCTTCACGACCAGCTCGGCGTACCCGTACTCCAAGACGGTCAGTCTGCGCGATGCCATCGCCGACGCGAACACCCCGGCATCCACCGTCGCGTTTGACAACATCAACTACATCCGCAACTCGGTCAAGGCCACCGTCGACGCCTACGACGGCTCCGTGAACCTGTATGCCTGGGACGCTGAGGATCCGATCCTCCAGGCCTGGCAGAAGGTCTACCCGGCCACGGTCAAGCCGATCAGCGAGATGTCGGCCGACCTGATCAGCCACGTGCGCTATCCGACCGACCTGTTCAAGGTGCAGCGGGCGATGCTCGGCGTCTACCACATCGATGACGCGGGCTCCTTCGCCCAGGAGGACAACCGCTGGCAGACGCCGGAGGACCCGCGCATCAAGTCGCAGCTGCAGCCGCCGTACTACCTGTCGATGAAGATGCCCGGTCAGGACGAGCCGCGCTTCTCGATGTTCTCGACCTTCATCCCCGCCGACGGGGCCGGCGAGAGCAGACAGGTGCTGATGGGCTACCTGGCGGTGGACTCCGACGCCGGGTCGACGGCCGGTGTCAAGGATCCGGACTACGGAAAGCTGCGGATGCTGGAGATCGACACCTCCACCACGGTGCCCGGGCCCGGCCAGGTGCAGAACACCTTCGACTCCGATGCCACGGTCGCCGAGAAGCTCAACGTGCTCACGATCGGTAAGTCCGAGGTGAAGTACGGCAACCTGCTGACCCTTCCGGTCGGCGGCGGACTGCTGTATGTGCAGCCGGTGTTCGTGCAGTCCTCCGAGGGCACGAAGCTGCCGAACCTCCGCAAGATCCTGGTCGCGTTCGGCGACAGGGTCGCGTTCGAGGACACGCTGACCGAGGCGCTCGATGCGCTCTTCGGCGGCGATGCCGGCGCGGTCGGCGGCGATGAGGGCGTGACGCCGCCCGATGACGAGGGCACCACGCCGCCCGATGGGGGCGAGACGACGCCGCCGGACGAGGGCGGCACTACCGCGCCACCGTCGGATGCCGTGGCGCAGGCGCTGTCGGATGCCAAGGAGGCGCTGACGGCACGTGAGGCCGCGCTGAAGGCCGGCGACCTGACGGAGTTCGCCGCCCAGGACAAGAAGCTCACCGCCGCGATCGAGAAGCTCCTTGCGCTGGAGGATCAGGACTGACCCGGAGCTCGCGATTCGGAACTCTGCTTCGTGGGGCCCATATGGTCGCTTCCCTCGCCGGGAGACGACCATATGGGCCCCGCGAATGTCCCGGCATGGGCGCCGAAAGGTCGACACGCCCGCGTGTATCGCGGACCCTGCTCGATTAGCCCCGGGATCTGGAGCGTGTTAGGCTATAAGACGTGCCGCGGGGTGGAGCAGTTCGGTAGCTCGCCGGGCTCATAACCCGGAGGTCGTAGGTTCAAATCCTGCCCCCGCAACGAGAATGCGACACAAGAAAGGCCCCTGATCAGGAGAAATCCGGATCAGGGGCCTTTCGCATGCGCGGCGGCTGCCGCTCAGCCGTGGCGCTCACACGCAGGCGACCTCGCTACTCGTGCGAGTGACCGTGCGCAGCATCCAGGGCGTTCAGCGCGACCACGGAGTGCGCGTAGGCGCCACCCGCCCGCATCTCCGCGGCGACCCAGATCGCCTCCATGATCTGCTCGTCCGTGGCTCCCTTGCGGGATGCCTGCTTCGTATGGCCGTCGATGCAGTACGGGCACTGCGTGACGTGGGCGACGGCGACGGCGATGAGCTGCTTGGTCGTCTCATCCAGCGCACCGGCGGCGAAGACCTGCTTGCTGAACGCCTCGAACGCGGCCGTGGTGTCGGGCACGAGCTGGCGGCGACGTCGGATCAGCTCAGGGCTGCGGGACGGGTAGGGGAGTCGGTCATGGGGTTTCCTTCCTCGGGTCGCCACCAGGCTATGCCCGTTGCGGGAGGCGGGTGCGAGGATGGGCATATGTCCGCATCCGCTCCGCTCGTCGCCGTCTGCCAGTTCGCTCCCACGGATTCCCGCGGGTCCAACATCCGGCGCGTGACCGAGCTCGTCACCGAGGCCGCGGCCCGCGGCGCCCGCGTGATCGTGCTTCCGGAGTACGCCAGCTTCTTCACCGACCCGATGGACGACTCGCTCGCGGCCAACGCCGAGACCCTCGACGGTCCCTTCGCGCAGGCGCTTCGGCGTCTCGCCGCCGAGCATGACGTCGTGGTCGTCGCAGGGCTGATCGAGCAGGCGGATGCCGGTCGGGTGCGCAACACCCTGGTCGCGGTGTCGGATGCCGGGGTGCAGGCGATGTACCGCAAGCAGCACCTCTACGATGCCTTCGGGCAGACCGAGTCTGCGTGGATCGAGGCGGGTGAGGCGGGTCAGACCTCGGTGTTCGACGTCGACGGCATCCGGTTCGGCATGATGACCTGCTACGACCTGCGCTTTCCCGAGGTGGCGCGCACGCTGGTGGACGCCGGGGCGGATGCCCTGATCGTGCCGGCCGAATGGGTACGCGGTGCGCTCAAGGAGCACCACTGGAACACGCTGCTGACCGCCCGCGCCATCGAGAACACCACCTATGTGATCGCCGCAGATCACCCGGCGCCCATCGGCGTCGGCCTTTCCCAGGTGATCGACCCCCAGGGGGTCGTCGTCGCAGGGGTCAGCGCGGGGAGGGCATCGCCCTGGCATCCGTCGATCCTCAGCTGATCGCCCGCACCCGCGAGATCAACCCCGTGCTGCGCCTGCGTCGCTACGTCGTCTCGCCGAAGGGCTGATCGCCCCACCTTCGCGGGGCGCGAATGGTCGCCTCAGGCCGGGCGGATGCGGCGTGTTGCGCCACCTGAAGCTGGGGGCCTGGGAGCCAGGAACAGCCGAGGGGTCAGCGCAGCGTCGCGAGGCGGGAGGCCGCCTCCTCGAGCACCTCGATGCGCTTGCATGCCGCGAACCGCACCAGGCCGGCATAGCCGGCATGGTGTTCCGGTGCCACGAACGCACTGATCGGGATGGCGACCACTCCCACCCGGCCCGGCAGTGCGCGGCAGAACTCCGCGGCATCCGCGCCGCCCAGCGCCGTGGCATCGGCGACGGTGAAGTACCCGCCCTGCGGGGAGTGCACCTCGAATCCTGCGGTGCGCAGGGCATCGCCGAGCACCTCGTGCTTGTGCAGCAGCACGGCCGCCGCGTCGGCGAAATACGAGTCGGGCAGTCGCAGTCCCACGGCGATCGCCGGTTGGAAGGCCGAGCCGTTGACGTAGGTGAGGTACTGCTTCACGGTGAGCACCGCGGTGATCAACTCGGCGGGCCCGTGCACCCAGCCGATCTTCCAGCCCGTCGCAGAGAAGGTCTTCCCGCCCGAGGAGATCGTCAGGGTGCGCTCGACGGCACCGGGCAGGGTGGCGATCGGCACGTGCGGGGCGTGGAAGGACAGGTGCTCGTACACCTCGTCGGTGACGATGATCGCGTCGTGCTTCTGCGCCAGGCGCACGATCTCGGTCTGCACCTCGGATGCGAACACTGCACCGGTCGGATTGTGCGGGTCGTTCACGAGGATGATCCGGGTGCGGTCGTTCACGACGGAGGCCAGCCGATCGAGATCGGGCTGGAAATCGGGGCGCCGCAGCGGCACGGTGCGCAGCCGGGCGCCGGCCAGCGCCACGACTGCAGCGTAGGAGTCGTAATAGGGCTCGAAGACGACCACCTCGTCGTCGGGGGAGTCGATCAGCGCGAGCAGTGCGGCCGTCAGCGCCTCGGTCGCCCCCGCCGTGACCAGCACCTCGGTGTCGGGGTCGACGACCAGCCCGTAGAAGCGCTGCTGATGCTCGCTGACAGCGGTGCGCAGGTCGGGGATTCCGCGCCCGGGCGGATACTGATTCGCGCCCTGCGCGATGGCTTCCCGCGCAGCCTCGAGCACCGCCGCGGGGCCGTCTTCATCGGGAAAGCCCTGCCCGAGATTGATCGCATCGAATCGCACCGCAGCGGCCGACATCTCTGCGAAGATGGTGGGCGCGACCTCTCCCGCGGGGGAGAGCAGACCTGCTCCTGCGGCGGTTCGCCGCCAGGCACCGGGAATGTTGTCCATGCAGAACAGGCTAAGACCATAGCGGACATCCATCTTCGCCATATGAAAAGCACAGACTGACTTGTCACTCTGATGATGCGCCTGGAAGGAGCAGATCATGAACGACAACAACACCAGCGGTGACATCCCCGCCCCCGAGGCTCCGCACGCCGCGTCGGCCCCCGGAAGCCCTGCCCCGAGCGGCCCCGACTCCTCGTCGGCACAGGCCCCGGCACCCACGCAGGCCCCGGCACCCACGCAGGCCCCGGCCTGGCAGTCGCCGGCCGGTGCACCTGCTCACCAGGCGACGGCTCCTGCCGGCCAGCCCGCGTACACCGATCCCGCGCACGCCGCATCGCACCTGACAGGGTCGTCCTTCGGAGGATTCGGACAGCCGATGACCTCCGCCGGCGCACCGACCCAGCCGCTGGGCCCGACGCTCGGCGCCCCGGCTTCGACCGGCTCTCAGAACAAGGGCGGCGGAGCGGTCAAGGTCGCAGGGCTTCTGCTCGCCGCAGCTCTCGTGGGAGGCGTGGCAGGATTCGGGGGCCACGCGCTCGGCGTCGCGGTGCTCGACCAGCCCACCTCGCAGTCGGCCACCGGCCCGCAGACCGTCACAGTGAACAATCCCGGCTCGGTCAACGAGACCACCGCGGTCGCCACCGAGGTGCTCCCCTCGGTCGTGACGATCGAGGTGGCCGGATCCCGGGCATCCGGCAGCGGATCCGGCGTCATCCTGAACAAGAACGGCTACGTGCTCACCAACACGCACGTGGTCACCCTCGGCGGCGAGGTGGCCGACCCCACCATCCGCGTCACGACTTCCGACGGTCGCATCTACTCGGCGAGCGTGGTCGGCACCGACCCGATCTACGACCTCGCCGTCATCAAGCTCGACAACGCAACCGACCTGACGCCCATCGAGTTCGGTGACTCGTCCGCGCTCAACGTAGGCGACACGGCTGTGGCCGTCGGCGCACCGCTCGGGCTGTCGAACTCGGTGACCACAGGAATCGTCAGCGCGCTGAACCGCAGCATCCAGGTCGCCTCCTCCGCCGTGCCCGACACCACGCCCGACGCTCAGCAGCCCGGTGACGGCGGTGACGGCGACAGCGACGGCGGCAATCCGTTCCAGTTCGACATTCCCGGGCTGGGCACCCAGCAGCAGCCCAAGCAGTCCATCTCGATCTCGGTCATCCAGACCGACGCCGCCATCAACCCCGGCAACTCCGGCGGCGCGCTGGTGGACAGCAAGGGCCGCCTGATCGGCATCAACGTCGCCATCGCGACCGCCGGCCAATCCTCATCGTCCTCCGGCGAGTCCGGTTCGATCGGCGTCGGCTTCGCCATCCCGGCGAACATCGCCCAGCGCGTGTCCGGCGAGATCATCGAGAACGGCGCAGCCACCCACGGCCTGCTCGGCGCTACGGTGCGCGATGCGTCGTCGATGCAGGACGCAACGGTTGCCGGCGCGGTGATCTCTGCACCCAATGGCGGCGGCTCCGGTGTGACCGCCGGAGGGGCCGCGCAGAAGGCGGGCCTTCAGACCGGAGATGTCATCACCGAGTTCAACGGGGTGCCGATCTCCAGCGCCACCGACCTCACCGCGCAGGTGCGCGCGGAGGCGGCCGGCTCCACGGTGAAGATCGTCTACGTCCGCTCCGGAAAGACCTACACCACCGAGGCGACGCTGGGTCAGCTCAAGCTCTGAGCCCATACGGGAATCCGCCACTCGGATCCCCAGTCGACTGCCAGGACGGGACGCCACCGCGCGATAGGCTCGCGAGGTGGCGTCCTTCTCGTTCGGAACCGGCAACGCGGCCAAGCTGCTCCGGCTGCCGATGTATGCCGTCGGACGCATAGGAACCGCGCTCGTTCCTCGCGGCGGCACCTGGGTGTTCGGCTGTGGAGCCGGAATCGGCGATGGTGCACTCGCCCTGCAGCGCGAGGCACACGCCGCCGGCCATCGCACGCTCTGGCTCACGCGCTCGCCGCAGGAGGAGAAGGATGCCAAGGCCCTCGGCATCCGTACCTGCCGCAGAGACGGACTGCGGGGCTGGTGGGCGACTGCCCGCGCCGGGGTGATCGTCGTCACCCACGGGCTGGGCGACGTGAACCGCTATGGAAGCAGCGACGGCTTCGTCGTGCAGCTGTGGCACGGCATCCCGCTCAAGCGCATCGGCCTGGACTCCCCGGTCACCGCACAGGTGCCGGCGCGGCTGCCGGGCGCGCAGCTGCTGCGTCGCCTGCTGACCGTCGCATATCGCTCGGCCGCGCAGCGCATCCGCGTGCTGCCGGCGGCCTCGCACCGATCACGTGGCCGGCTGGAGTCCGCCTTCGGCCTCGGCGATGATCGCGTCGTCGTCACGGGCGAGCCGCGCGTGGACGTGCTCTCCGCCGGTACCGCTCAGGAGCGACGGGCCACGGCATCCGCTCTGCTGACCCGCACCGGGCCCCTGCTCTCGCAGCAGCGGGTGGTGCTGTACGCGCCCACGTGGCGCGACGGCGCCGCCGATCCTGCCGTGCCGGATGCCGGGCAGTGGGTGCGGATCGTGCGGATGCTGGAGCGGCACGACGCGATCCTGTTCATCCGCTCGCATCCGCTGGGGGAGGGCTCCTACGCTCCGCCATGGTCGAGCGGGCGGGTTCGGATGCTGAGCGCCGAGCTGCTCGCCGATGTCACGCCCGCACTGCCGCGCATGGACGTGCTCGTCACCGACTACTCCTCGATGGCGTACGACGTGGGACTGCTGGCGATGCCGGTGGTGTACCTCGCCCCCGATGTGGAGGCCTATGCGCGCGAGCGCGGCTTCTACGGCCGCTATGAAGACGTCGCCGGCGCCGACTACGCGCGCGACTGGGACGGCGCGATCGATCAGCTCGACGCCGTGCTCGGCGACGACGTGGCGCGGGCCGACCGCGCCCGGCGCTCGGCCGAGCTCAGCGCGCACATGCACGCCCACCGCGATGGGCGCAACGCCCATCGGGTGTACCGAGCGATCCGCGCGCGGGGGATCCCCGCGCCGAAGGGAGCACGATGACCACCGCTCGCATCGATGAGCAGTCGCAGACATTGATCGTCGCGGGAACCGGACCACGCCCGGCATCCGCTGTGTTGACCGGCCCGCGTGCGCGCGTCGTCGCGAAGGTCACCGGCGGCGGCAAGACCTGGAAGGCGACGTTCCCGCTGCACACCGTGCGGTGGGGTGGCGCCGAGCTGCCGCTGCCGTCCGGCCGGTACGAACTCGACATCCCGGATGCCGACCTGGCGGGGCTCGAGGTGGCGCCCACGCTGCTGCCGATCCTGCGCATCGAGGCGCACGGTGCCAGGGTGCTGATCGCGGCGCCGCTGGATCCGGCATATGTCACTGCCGAGGGGCAGCGCACGCTCGAGGAGCGGTACATCTCGCAGATCGGGGCGGACGAGAACGCCGTGTTCTTCGAGAGCTTCTACGGGCAGACCTCCGGCTGCAACCCGCGTGCCATCGATCGGGTGCTCGCCGAGCGCGCGCCGTCGGTGGTTCGATACTGGGCGGTCTCTGACCTGTCGGTGGAGGTGCCCGAGGGCGCGGTCGCCGTCGTGGAGGGTACTCCGGAGTGGTGGCGGGCACGTGGTTCGGCGCGGATGCTGATCGTCAACGACTGGCTGCGTCGCCGGTTCGTGCGCAAGCCTGGCCAGCACGTGCTGCAGACGTGGCACGGCACGCCGTTGAAGCGTCTCGCGCTGCACCGGCCCGGTTTCGATCCGCGCCGCATGGCCGCCGTGGTCAAGGAATCGCGGCGCTGGGACGCGCTGCTCGCGCAGAACGTGTATTCCGCGCGCGTGCTCAGGAAGGCCTATGCGTTCTTCGGCAAGCCCATCTGGACGGACGGATACCCGCGCAATGACATGCTGACCACGGGCGATCCCGCGCCGATCCGTGCGGCGCTGGGTATCGCACCGGACGAGCGGGTGCTGTTGTACGCGCCGACCTGGCGGGACGACCGCTCCGAGATGGTCGACTTCATCGACCCGGCCGAACTGGCGGCCCGCACCGACTCGGTGGTGCTGGTGCGCGGGCACTCCCGTACCCTGCAGCCCGGACGCGACCGGGCCGGCTCCCGGGTGATCGACGTCACCGGCTACCCCGAGACGGCACGGCTGCTGCTGGTCGCCGATGCCCTGATCACCGACTACTCCTCGGTGATGTTCGACTTCAGCATCACCGGGCGGCCGATGTACTTCCTGGTGCCTGATCTGGAGCACTACCGCGGCCAGCTGCGCGGCTTCTACTTCGATCTCGCCGAGCGTGCCCCCGGCCCGCTGGTGACCAGCCAGGACGAGCTGGTGCGCGCGCTCGAGGATCCCGACGGCCCGGGCGCCTACCGTGAGCGATACGCGGCATGGGCCGCGCAGTTCAACCGTCTCGACGATGGCGGGGCTGCAGACCGCGTGGTCTCCCGCATCCTCGACCTCGGCTGGCTGACCGCCTGACGGGCTTGCGATCAGGGGAGCGGGGTGTTGCGGGAGCCGAGGCGGGAGGCGTCGACTGTGTCGCCGGCGCCGCGCAGCACGCCGGCGAGGAACCCCAGACCCCAGGAGATGTGCATCGTGGGCAGCACGGCCAAAGTCCACAGCCGCTCGCGCAGGCCGCGAGGCCCGCGCGCGATCCCCACGCCCGCCAGCCCCACCGCGAGCACCAGCGCCGCGTACGCGATCAGCGGCAGGTAGACGACGGATGCCAGCAGGGATGCGACCGCGCGCAGAACACCCGTCAGCTGCAGGATGCCGATGATGACCGCCAGCGCGGTGAGCACGACCAGCGCAGGCGGGGCGAAGAAGCGCAGACCGTTGCGGCGGCCGTAGCGCCGCACCAGCTCGCCGCGCCAGGCACCCGTCGCACGGAACTGGCGGGCCAGACGCCACCAGCTCTCGCGCGGCCAGTAGGTCACCGACAGCGCCGGATCGAACCAGACCAGGTGCCCGGCCTGCCGGATGCGCAGGTTCAGCTCCCAGTCCTCGCCGCGGCGGATCGTCTCGTCGAACAGGCCGACCTCGTCGAGCACCTCACGCCGCATCACCCCGAGGTACGCCGACTCTGCCTCGCCCTCCGGAGCGCCGCCGTGATAGGCGCCGCCGCCCAGGCCGACCGGCGCGTTGTACAGCCGGGCCACGGCACGCTGGAAGGGCGTGCGGCCGTCGGCGCGCATCACCCCGCCCACGTTGGCGGCCCCGGTGCGCTGCAGCGTCTCCAGGGCCCGGCGGGCATAGCCGGGGAGAGCTCGGAGTGCGCGTCCACGCGGATCACGGTGGGGTGGCTGCTCGCGCGGATGGCGGCGTTCAGACCGACCGGAATGTGCGCCTGAGGGTTCTCGACCAGCAGCAGGCGGTCGTCCTCGGCGGCCAGACGCTGCGCGAGCTCCGTGGTGCCGTCGCTGGAGGGACCGAGCGCCAGCACGAGCTCGGTGGGGCCGTCGACGTCCTGCTCCAGCACCGAGCGCACCGCGTGCTCGAGGTAGTCGATCTCGTTCAGCACGGGCATGATGAACGACACCCCACCGGGGTCGGGCCTGTCATCGTGCTGCATCCGTCGATCATGTCATGCGGCGCGGTCATGGGGTGATGCCCCGTCGAGCGCGGCCCGTATTCTGGAACGATGGGTGTCGTTTCGGATGGGAAGAAGGCGTACCGGCTGCTGGGCAGGGCGCTGGCAACACGATCGGCGGCACAGCGGGTGCAGAGCACCCTGCGCGCCCAGGGCAAGCATCCGGAGGGAACCTACAAAGTCGCCGTGTACTTCGCGGATGCCGCGGTGAACATGTACCAGATGCGTCAGTGGTACAAGCCCCTGCAGAAGCTCGCGGAGCGGTGGCCGGTGGTGGTGCTCTCCCGCAACCCCACCGGTGCCGAGAAGCTCCTGCAGGAGAAGGCGCTGCCGGTGGCCTTCGTGCCCAGGATCAACCAGCTCGAGCGGTTCCTGGCCACCCAGGACATCCGCGTCGTGCTGTACGTGAACCAGAACACGCGCAACTTCCAGATGTTCCGCTATGGGCACCGCTGGCACGTGTTCATCAGCCATGGCGAGTCCGACAAGGTCTATATGGCCAGCAACCAGATCAAGTCCTACGACTTCACCTTCATCGCCGGCCAGGCAGCGCACGACAGGCTCGCCGGTGCGCTGTGGAACTACGACGTCGATGAGCGCGCGCTGCGCATCGGCCGGCCGCAGGCCGACTACTTCGAGGGTCCGCTGCCGTACAGGCCCGATGAGCGGACGGTGGTGCTGTACTCGCCGACATGGGAGGGCGATCGCCAGTCGATGAGCTACGGCTCCGTGCTCAGCCATGGCGTGACCCTCGTCGAGCAGCTGCTCGCCTCCGGGCGCCATCGCGTCATCTACCGGCCGCACCCGCGCACCGGCGTGATGGACGACGCCTACGGTGCGGCGAACCGGAAGATCATCGCCATGATCCGTGCGGCGAACGCCACCGACCCGAGCGCCCAGCACGTCTATGACGACGGTCCGGAGGTCGGCTGGCAGATCGCCGCCGCGGATGTCGCCATCTCGGACATCTCCGCGATGATCTACGACCGCCTGGCCACGGGAAAGCCGCTGCTGGTGACACAGCCGGCGAACCCCCACGCCAAGGTCGACCGCCGCGGCTATCTGTCGGGGTGCGAATGGCTGACCACCGCCGGAGCCGCCGAGGTCGTCGCAGAGGTGGATCGCGTTCTCGCCGACGAGCAGACCGTGGAGCGGCTGCGGGAGTGGTCCACGCACTACTTCGGCGACACCACCCCCGGCGTGGCGACAGCCGAGTTCCACTCCGCGATCGAGCAGCTCATGCAGAAGTGGGAGCAGTGGCACGCGCGGGATGCGATCGAGCCCGAGGACGAGGACGACGACGCCAACGACGACCCGGATGACGAGGCCTGAATGGATCTGACCGGCACGCAGGCACTCGCCTCCCGGCTGCTCGTGCTGCCGGAGTGCGGCTCCACCAACGCCGAGCTGCGCAGGCGGGCGACGGATGCCGAGGCCTGGCCGCACCTGTCGGTGCTGCTCACCGACTCCCAGAGCTCCGGCCGGGGCCGGCTGGATCGCGTCTGGATCGCACCGCCCGGCGCGGCGCTCGCCGTGTCGGTGCTGCTGCGGGCGCTGCCGGCCGACGTCGGTTCGTGGGGCTGGATCCCGCTGGCGGCGGGAGTGGCGATGACGGATGCCGTCGCCGCCCAGCTGCCGGGTCACGACGTCGGCCTGAAGTGGCCCAATGACGTGCTCGTCGACGGACGGAAGATCTGCGGCATCCTCGCCGAGGTCACTCACCGCGCGGTGATCGTGGGCACGGGCGTCAACACGGCGATGACCGCGCAGCAGCTGCCGGTGCCGACCGCGACCTCTTTCGCGGCGCTGGGCGTCGCGGTCGACGTCGACAGGCTGCTCTCCGATTACCTGTCCGGGCTGTCGGCGCTGGTCGAGGCGTTCACTCGCGAAGCAGATGCCGCGGCATCCGGACTGTTCGCCGCTGCCTCGGCCCGCTGCCTGACGCTCGGGCTGGATGTGAACGTGTCGCTGCCGGACGGGAGCGTGCTCGCCGGGCGCGCGGTGCGGCTCGCCGCCGATGGCTGCCTGGTGGTCGACGACGGGCATGTCGAGCGCGAGGTGTCTTCCGGAGACGTCGTGCACGTGCGCCCGGCCTGAGCGGCCTCTGCTCCCGGTGTCCAAGGCGCTGACACGCCGCAGCACGGCTGGCGGTGTTGCCGCCGGTCGCAGGCACAATGGAGGGGTGACCCAGCCTGTGACGCTCGGAGGACGGCCGATGATGCCGCCGCACGGTGCGCCCGTCGAAGAACTGCTGGTCGCCAGATTCCGCAGCCATGCCCGCCGCCTGTTCTGGTCGGCCGTGGTGCTGATCGGCGTCTGCGGCGCGACCGCATATTTCTACGACAACCTGCCGTCGGGGTTCGAGGACTGGATGCTGCTCGCCGCGGCTGCTGCAGCGATCGTGCTGCTGGTGATCGTACCGTTCCTGATCTGGCTCTCGCGGTCGTACACGATCACCACCCGTCGCGTGATCGTGCGCGACGGGCTGGGGGCCAGGAGCCGGCGCGAGCTCTCGCACACCCGCGGCTATTCGATCGGCGTGCGTCGCGGGATCATCCAGCGGATGTGGGGAGCCGGGACGATCACGCTGAGCAACGGCATCGATGCCCCGCTGCGGCTGGTCAACGTGCCCAGTGTCAACCTCGTGCACGAGGTGCTCGCGGATCAGATCGAGGTGAACCAGATCCTCGCGCATCGCGACGCCCAGTCCGGTCAGGCGTAGCATCCGTCGCACACGGCGGAACGTGATCGGCCGGCGGATGCGGGAGAATGGTCACCGACGAGAGGAGCCGCGGATGACGGTGCGCGTGGGAGTGATCGGCGGGGGACAGCTGGCGAGGATGATGATCGCGCCGGCGGTCGAACTGGGCCTGGACCTTCGAGTGCTGGCCGAGGACGAGGGCATGTCCGCTCAGCTGGCGGCCACGGCGGTCGGCGACTACCGCGATCTGGAGACCGTGCGCGCGTTCGTCCGCGATGTCGATGTCGTCACCTTCGACCACGAGCACGTTCCGCAGGAGGTGCTGCGTGCGCTGGTCGCCGACGGCGTGCAGGTGCACCCGGGGCCGGACGCCCTGCAGTTCGCCCAGGACAAGCTGGTCATGCGCGCTCGGCTCGCCGAGCTCGGCATCCCGCAGCCGGACTGGGCGCCGGTGCGCGACGCCGAGGAGCTGCAGCGCTTCATCGACGATCACGGCGGCGGTGCCGTGGTCAAGACGCCGCGCGGCGGATACGACGGCAAGGGCGTGCGGGTGGTGCATGCGGGTGCGGATGCCGCCAACTGGTTCGATGCGCTCACCGGCGATGACGCACTGCTCGCCGAGGAGCTGGTGTCGTTCCGGCGTGAACTGGCACAGCAGGTGGCACGCCGCCCCGGCGGGCAGATGGTCGCCTATCCGGTGGTCGAGACCGTGCAGCGCGATGGGGTGTGCGCCGAGGTCATTGCGCCGGCCCCCGGCACCGGGGCCCGGCTGGTCGAGGTCGCCGAGCAGATCGGCCGGGCCATCGCCGAAGGAGTGGGCGTGACCGGGATGCTGGCCGTCGAGCTCTTCGAGACCGATGACGAGCGCATTCTGGTGAACGAGCTGGCGATGCGCCCGCACAACAGCGGCCACTGGAGCCAGGACGGCGCCGTGACCGGGCAGTTCGAGCAGCACCTGCGCGCCGTCGCGGATCTGCCGCTGGGTGGCACGGAACCACGTGCCCCGTGGACCGTGATGGTCAACATCCTCGGCGGGCCCGAGGACGGCGCGCTGGAGGATCGGTTCGCGCAGGCGATGGAGGAGCACCCGGATGCCAAGGTGCACACCTACGGCAAGACGCCCCGCCCGGGTCGCAAGGTCGGTCATGTGAACGTGGTCGGCGACGACCTGGACGATGCCGTCTACACGGCCCGTGCCACCGTCACGCAGTTCCTCTGATGTCGACCCGCCGGTCGCATGGTGTGGCGCAGGCGTGCCGCTGCCGGGAACTCACAGGGCCGCGCCGTAGCCTGTCATGGTGACTGAGCCGCTGCATTCCTCCTCTTCGCCCCTGGTCGGCGTCGTCATGGGTTCCGACTCCGACTGGCGCGTGATGAGCGATGCCTCGCAGGCGCTCACCGACTTCGGCATCCCGCACGAGGTGGAGGTGGTCTCGGCGCACCGCACGCCCGACAAGCTGATGAGCTACGGCCGCGAGGCACGGGCGCGCGGCATCCGGGCGATCATCGCCGGTGCCGGCGGCGCTGCGCACCTGCCCGGGATGCTGGCATCCGTCACCGCCGTGCCGGTGATCGGCGTGCCGGTGCCGCTCGCCTACCTGGACGGGATGGACTCGCTGCTGTCGATCGTGCAGATGCCGGCCGGCATCCCCGTCGCGACGGTGTCGATCGGCGGCGCCCGCAACGCCGGCATCCTCGCCGCTCGCATACTCGGAACATCGGATGCCGACCTCGCAGACCGCGTCGAGGCGTATGCCCGCGATCTCGAGGGTCAGGTGGAGCTGAAGAACCGGCGGTTGAAGGACTCGCTGTGACCCTGGCGGCTCCACGCGCTTCGGAGCGGAGCGTGCGCCCGCTGATCGAGACGCATCCGATCCGGCATCCGGATCCGCAGGATGCGGATGCCATGGGTCGGCGCGCCTGGTGGCTGATCGTGCTGAACGTGCTGATCCCCGGTTCGGCGCAGGTGCTGGCCGGCAGCAGACGGCTCGGACGCTTCGGGCTCGGAGCGACCCTGTTCGGCTGGGCAGTCATCATCATCGCGGCCGGGCTGGCGCTGTTCTCCCGCCAGAGCGTGATCTGGCTCGTCTCCGGCCCGCTCTCATGGTTCGTGCTCACCCTCGTGCAGGTGCTGCTGGTGGGCTACCTGGTGCTGTGGATCGTCCTCACCCTCGACACGCTGCGGCTGCTGCGGGTGATCAAGCTGCCCGTGATCACCCGGTGGGCGGCGCCGATCGCATCCGTGCTCGTGCTCGCTCTGATCGGCTCCGGTGTCGTGTTCGCCGCCGGGGCGGTGGCGTCCGGACGCGGCGCGCTCGGCACGGTCTTCGGCAACAGCGGGCCGAGCCTGCCGCCCAGCGACGGCTACTACAACATCCTGCTGCTCGGTGCCGACAGCGGCGACGGCCGCGACTCGATGCGCTTCGACAGCATCTCGGTGGTCTCGGTGAACGCGACCACGGGCGCGATGACGATCACCGGCATCCCGCGGGAGATGCCGCACCCGCCGTTCAGCGAGGGCAGTCCGATGCGCGCGCTGTACCCTGATGGGTTCGAGTCGCACAGCGACAAGACGTGCGGGTGGAACCCGTGGATGAACCAGGTGCGCAATGCGGCCGAGGTGTGCCGCGAGGACCACGGCGCGGGACTGTATCCGGATGCCGCGCTGCACGGCTCCGCACCGGGCATCGAGGCCACCAAGGACGCGGCAGAGGGCGTGCTGGGCATCGAGATCCCGTACTATGCCTTCGTCGACATGAACGGCTTCGCCGACCTCGTCGACGCCCTCGGCGGGGTGGACATCACCGTCACCGAGCGCCTGCCCAAGGGCGGTCCGCCGCCCGGGTCGGGTGCGCACGACGTCGACGACTGGGCGATCGGCTGGATCGAGCCCGGCGAGCAGCACATGGACGGCGACACCGCGCAGTGGTATGCACGCTCGAGGTACACCACCAGCGACTACGACCGCATGAAGCGGCAGCG
Source organism: Microbacterium suwonense (assembly GCF_030296555.1). Lineage (NCBI taxonomy): Bacteria > Bacillati > Actinomycetota > Actinomycetes > Micrococcales > Microbacteriaceae > Microbacterium > Microbacterium suwonense. The sequence goes on along the minus strand of NZ_AP027728.1, from coordinate 1,335,658 downwards.
CCAGCTGCAGGAGGCGATCCTCGCGCAGTTCACTCCCGAGAACGTGCTGGCGAACTTCGGCGCGGTGATGGATGCGAGCACGGCGCTGGCCTCGACCGATCTGCCGCAGGACAAGCTGCCGGAGTTCTTCGATCTGATGATGAAGGCGAAGGCGCAGCCGGTGACGCGGATCGAGCTGACGCCCGAGAACGGAATCGATGAGAAGGATCCGGACTACGAGCTGGTGCGCGAGATGGTGCATGATGCCCTGCATCCGCCGAAGAAGGAGACTCCCGAGAGCTGACCGGGGTGTGACGGCGCCGCCTCGGGGAATCCGCGCCCGCCTCGCCTAGGCTGACTTCATGAGTGTGCAGCTTCGCGTCGTGCTGGATCAGGCGTCGCAGGTCGTGAACGTCGATCAGGCGCGTGCGGCCCTGTCGCTGACGGCGGGGCTGGTAGCCACGGCCCCCGCGGCTGCGTCGTCTCAGCGCTCGTTCCCCGCGGTGGCGAGGTGCACGTGCGCGGTGTGCAGGACGTGCGCACGCTGTCCCTCGGGCGGCAGGAGCTGGCTGCGGCCTGGCAGCTGGGCATCGCCCCCGGCGTGGGCGGCGGGCTCATCCACGCCCCGAGCCTGATGGCCCCCTCGTGCGGCACGACCGAACCCACGACGCGCACCAGATCACCGTGACGCTGTGGGACCTGTGCGCCTGGGAGATGCCCGACGCGCTGCCGAAGGCGCGGGTCTCGTGGCAGCGGGCGATGCTCAAGAGGGCGGTGAAGCACGCGGATGCCGTCGTGGTGCCCTCGCATGCGATGGCGCAGGAGCTCGGCGAGATCGCGAAGCTGGGTGATCGTATCCGGGTGATCGCAGGCGCGGCTCCGGACGGCTTCCGGATGCCGTCGGATGCTGCTGCGCGGCGGGAGGCGCTGCAGCTGCCGGACCGCTACGTCGTGATCGCAGGGGAGGGTGAGTCGCTGGCTGCCGGCTTCCGCGCGGCAGCACGGGCTGGGGCGGAAGGCGTCGTGCTGGATGCCGTGGAGGGGACGGAGCCGGCGCTGGCGGATGCCGCGGCGGCTGCCGGACTGTCCGAGCAGCGAGCGCACATCCGCGGCCGGCTGGATGATGCGGATCGCGCGAGCGTGCTCGGCGGAGCGGCGGCGTTCGTCGCGACCTCGGAGCACACGGCGTGGCCGTGGCGCGCCGTCGAGGCGATGGCGCTCGCGATCCCTGTGGTCGCGGTCGACTCGGGGTGCACCGCGATGTGATCGCCGACGGGGGAGCGGTGGTGCAGGCTGCAGAACTCGAAGACGCGCTCGTCGACGCCCTCGGTGCAGGCGGGAGGCGTCTGCGCGTGCTGGCGTCCGATCGAGCCAGGGCGTTCTCCTGGCCGAGCAGCGCTGAGCGTCTCTGGGCGCTGCACGCAGAACTCTGAAAGGCCGCGGCTCAGGTGCGCATGACCTCGACGGCTTGTGTGCTCGGGCCGTCGAAGAGCACCTTTCCATCCCGGAGCAGAACGCCGCGGTCACATAGTTTCGAGACCATATCCAGATCGTGGCTCACCACCACCAGCGTCTTGCCCTCTGCATGCAGTTCGCGGATGCGGGTGAGGCACTTCTTCTGGAAGGGCTCGTCGCCGACGGAGAGGATCTCGTCGATGAGAAGAACGTCGACCTCCGTGTGGATGGCCACGGAGAAGGCCAGCCTGAGGAACATGCCCGAGGAGTAGTGCTTCACCTCGGTGTCGATGAATCTCTCGATCTCGCTGAAGTCGACGATGGACTCGAATCGAGCATCGATCTCCTTCTTCGACATCCCGAGAATCGCTGCATTCAGGTAGATGTTCTCCCGTCCGGAGAGATCGGGATGGAAACCGGCCCCCACTTCGATGAGTCCGGCGACGCGTCCGCGCGTGAGGATGCTGCCCGAGTCGGGTGTCAGCACACCCGAGATGAGTTTGAGCATGGTTGATTTGCCGGAGCCGTTGAATCCGAGCAGTGCGACGGCCTCACCCTCGGCGATCTCGAACGAGACACCGTCGAGAGCTCGGAACTGCGTTGTCAAGGGCTTCCGGCGGACCGCGGCGAGAGCAGTCTCCTTGATCGAGTGCGTGTGACGGAGTTTGAACTCCTTGCGCACGTCCCTGACGACGATCCTCGGAGTTTCAGAGATCCTGCGCAAAGCGACCCTCCAGCCGGCGGAAGACGAACTGGCCCAGCACCAGCATGACGAATGACGTGAGCACGGCGACACCGGCGAAGGTCCACAGATCGGGCTGGACGGCGCCGTTACTCGGTCCAAGGGGATACCAGATGCCGTAGTGGAAGAGTTCGACGGCGGAGGTGAGGGGGTTGAGCCTGTACAGCGTGAAGAGCCAGTCCGGGACGACGTTGGCGACCGCAGTCCACTCGTACATCACGGGCGATGCCCAGATCGCCACCATCACGATGATCTCGACGAAGCTCTGAGCATCGCGGAAGGAGACGTTGATGGAGCCGAAGAGCAGGCCGAGGCCGCTCGCGAGCACGGCCACGATCACGAGCGCGAGAAGGATCGCGGCGAACGAGAGCAGGGACGGGGTCCAGCCGAAGAACACGGCGATAACCATCACCACGATGATCTGCGGGACAGTGTTCACCGCGGCGATCAGCATGCTCGCGACCGGGAACATCTCTCGAGGGAGGTAGATCTTCTTGATGAGCGCGGCATTGTCCACCAGTGAACGGGTGCCGTTCGAGAACGCCTCGTTGAAGAAGGTCACGATCGTGATGCCGGCGAGCAGATAGATCGGGAAGTAGTCGACGCGGCCGTTCATGCCGAGGAACACGCCGATGGCGAAATAGAAGACGACGAACTGCAGCAATGGCTTGACGTACGACCACAGCCAGCCGAGGACGGATCCGCGGTAGCGGATCTGCACTTCCTTCCTCACCAGAAGGGACAGCAGATATCGGTGCCGGAAAACTTCGGCGAGTCCTCGCTGTGAGGCGGGTCGGACGAGCTTCGAGTCGTCGTCCTTCATACGCGTGTCGGGCACCGCGACATAACCTCCGTCTGCTCGCCGATCGACGAGCGCCGCATGCCATCTTAGAAGCTCGATGCTCCGGGGGCGGTGACAGTGAGCACGGCGCGTGCCCGGCCGTCGTTGCCAGCGATCCCGAAGCAACGCCCCAGTAGACTCTGCGGAGTTGTGTACTGATCTCTGCACCGGAAAGCTCCCCACGTGACTCTCAAGCATCTGCACGGCCTGCCGGCCCTTTTCGAGATCGAGGAAGCGACGCTCGATGCGATGACGGAACGTGAGCGGCGGCTGCTGGTCGGAGCATTGAACTTCCACGCGCTGATGGCCCCCGGCCGCTTCCTCGACGTCCATCTCTACGGCGGTTCGATCGAGACGCTTCCGCGCACCACCGATGATTCGACGTTCTCCGGCCTGTCGCGAGAGAACAGGCAACGCACCGCCAGCGTCCGCATCCGCAGCCTGGTCGACCACGAGGACCGAATCGCGGGTCCAGCCGAGAAGGCAGCGGAGGAGCTCATCCAGCGGCCGACTCGGCACATCCACATACCATCGGATGCGGTGCTCGCACACGACCCCATCCGTCCCGCCCGAACCGACCTGGTGGGCCGGGTCGCCCGGAAGGTCAAGGCGAAGACCCCACTGTGGTACGACGAAGCTCGGGACCTCGCCTTGGCGCGAGACGTGCGCCGGCTCGGAGTGCAGGCTGAGCGGCAGCGCTACGACCTGGTCTTCCAGGACTCCGACGAAGAGCCCAGGCCGGAGCTGGTGACAGCGCCGGCGGCTCCGGCCGGCGCAGAACCCGCCGTCATCATCGGTGTGCACTGGTTCGAACTGGGCGGTGCAGAACGCTGGGCGTTCGAGACGGTTCGGCTCGTGCGCGAGGCCGGTTTCCTGCCGGTGGTTCTCTCCAACCGCGATTCGCAGCATCCCTGGGTCACACGTGCCGAGTTGGACGGAGCGTTGATCATCCCGTTCTCCGAGGCGACCGTGGATTCGCAGACGCTCGGCGTCGAGCAGCTGCTGAGCGGCATCCTGCGCACTTTCGACGTCAGGGGTGTCGTGGTGCATCACAATCAATGGCTGTACGACCGCCTGGCGTGGATCAGGCGGTCTCGGCCGGAGATCCCGATCGTGGACTCGACGCACATCGTCGAGTATCGCGGCGGTGGCTATCCGCTGAGCAGCGTTCGCGTGACCGACAGCATCACCAAGCACCACGTCATCTCGCCTCGGCTCGCACAGTGGATGACTGACGTTCAGGGAGTTCCCGCAGACAAGGTGGTCATGGCTCCGCTCGGAGGACTCACCATAAAGCCCAAGGATGCGACGTTCGCGGCTCGTCGCGAGGGTGAGCCACTGACCGTCACATTCATCGGGCGGATGGCGCGGCAGAAGGCGCCGGAGGTCTTCGTCTCGATGGCGCGCCGGGTCGCAGCGAAGCGCGACGACGTGCGATTCATCATGCACGGTGATGGCGAGCTGTCTTCGTGGATCGACGATGTGATCGCAGGCATGGGCATGACAGATGCGATCGAGCGCAGGGACTCCAGCGTGCCCGTTCCCGTGACCCTGGGCGAGTCCCACGTGCTCGTCGTCTCGTCGCACAACGAGGGCCTGACATTGACGACGCTGGAAGCGATTACGATGGGCGTGCCCGTGGTATCCACCGACGTCGGCGCCCAGTCCGACGTCGTTCCGCCATCCGCGCTTGTCCCCCGGGATGTGCACCGTGCTGCCCGAGGGCTCGCTGCTCGCGTACTGGCGCTCGCCGACGACGAGGGCGAGCGAGAGTCGCTCTGGCGCCGGGAACGAAAGGGCGAGAAGAAATTGCTGTCCAAGACGAGTGCGACCGACTGGTTCGCGAAGGAGATCCGCGAATGGTGACCGTGGCCGGCGTCGTCGTGACGTTCAACCGACTGGAGAAGCTGAAGACGGTCATCACCTCCATAGAGGCACAGACGCGTTCCGTCTCCACCCTGTTCGTGATCGACAACGCGTCGACAGACGGAACCGCAGAGTACCTGGCGTCCCTGGAGACCAGCGTTCCCCTCGAAGTCGTGACGATGCCGCAGAATCTCGGCGGCGCCGGCGGATTCTCGGAGGGTATGAAACGCGGATACGCTTCGGGTGCTGACCACGTCTGGATCATGGACGACGATTGCTACCCCCAGCCCGAGGCGCTGGACAGGCTCGTGCGCGGGTTCGACGAATCGGTGGCGGAGCTCGGTGGCGATGTGCCCTATGCGTGCTCGGTGGTGAAGTTCACCGACGGCAGCATCTGTGAGATGAACAACCCGGTGCCCACCTGGGATTGGGGCCGACTGCTGGTCAAGGGGCAGCAGAACGTGATGGTGACGGCGTGCTCGTTCGTGTCGGTGCTCATTCCCCGCTGGGCGATCGCCGAGTACGGTCTGCCGTACTCGGATTATTTCATCTGGTTCGACGATCGCGAGTACACGCTGCGGCTGACTGCGCGCTGCCCGGGGGTGCAGGTGCTCGACAGCGTCGTGGTGCATGACATGGGCGACAACAAGGGCGTCAACTTTGCGATGGTGAACCGCCAGAACTACTGGAAGTTCGCCTATGGTGTGCGCAACGAGTCGTCCTGGCAGCTGCACCACCGCGGGTTCCTGTACTTCCTCGAGTTCGGTGCACGCCTGTTCGTGAGCCTGCACCGCGGCCGAGTGTCGCTCGGATTGCGCGCGAAGATGATGGGACGCTGGCTGAAGGGGATCACGTTCAACCCGAAGGTCGAGCATGTCGAGAAGAGTGTGTGAGTGGTGGGCAGCTTCTTGAACGTCTGGCTGCCATTCCTACCTCCACTTCTGGTCACAGCCGCGATCCTGTTCCTTCCCGGGTTCGTTCTCGGGCTGGCGCTGAGATTACGGGGCTGGTGGCTCGCTTCTGCCAGCGCACCGCTCTCCGTCTCGCTCGTCGTCGTGGCGTCGATGGTCGGCGCATGGACCTCGATTCCGTGGACCGCACTTCCGCTTGTCTCCCTCACTGCGGTCGCGGTTGCCGCTGCCTGGTGCTGGATGCGTTGGATCGGGACGCCAGCCCCTGCTCGCCGTGTCTCCCGTGAACCGCGCAGGACACTGGTGGGCATCATCGCAGTCGCTGCCGGCGTCGTCACGATCGGTCTGATCGTGCTGCGGGGTATGGGCGACCCGGCGTTGATCGCGCAGCGGTACGACAACTTCTTCCACATCAACGCGATCCAGTACGTTCTCGACACCGCGAACGGATCGCCTCTCTGGGTCGGCTCGATGACCGATCCCGGGACTCTGCTCTTCTACCCGTCTGCTTGGCATGCTGTCGGCGCGCTCATCGCCCAGATCTCCGGCTGCAGCGTGCCGATGGCGAGCAACGCTCTCGTCGTCGTAGTCGCGGCGGTCGTGTGGCCGCTGTCGATCATCTTGATGTCACGGGTGCTGTTCGGCGGCGGCATGCTGGTCACTGTGGCCGCCGGTGCGCTCGCAGCGTCGTCGCCCGCGTTTCCGTTCCTGCCGCTGCACTACGGTCCGCTCTACCCGCTGTTCCTCGGCCTCGCGATAGCGCCAGTCGCCATTGCGACGCTCGTCTCGGCGCTTCGGCCGCAGCGGCTCTCGCGACGCCACGATCTGGTGCTGCTCCTTGTCCTGTTGGTTCCGGGTGTCGCAGTCGCTCATCCGGGTGCACTGCTCGCCGTGCTGGCGTTGGGAACGCCCGCCGTTGTGATGCTCGGATGCTGGCTGTGGCGGCATCGGTCGGGACGCCGAGAGCGATTGCTCATCATCGGTGGCGCCGCAGGACTCGTGGTGGTGGCGATGATCGTTCTGCGCTTCCTGCGCCCACCCGCCTCGCAGATCTATTGGCCGGTGACGGGCAGCCTGCCGACGGCGATCGGCGAGGTCGCCGCGGCCGCCGTGTATGGGTATGCGATGGCATACCTCCTCGCGGCTCTCGTGCTCATCGGTGTAGTCGGCGCGTTGCGAAGACGGACTCATGCCCGCATGATCGCACTCGGCATGGGACTCGTCGGGGCGGTGCTGTACGTGGTCGTTGCGGGCTCGCCCTTCGAGGTTCTGCGAACATGGCTGACAGGCCCCTGGTACAACAACGCACCGCGCCTCGCGAGCATCTGGACGCTCGCCGCCGTTCCCCTCGCCGCAAGCGGTGCGGCGCTTGTCGTGCGCTGGCTGATGCGGAACATGCGCAGCAGCGGGCTGCGCGCCGTGACGAGACGCATTCCGGTGACCGCCGGCGTCAGTGTTCTCGCGATCGGGCTCGTAGTGCTCTCGCAGACGAGCGCGATGCGTCAGGCAGCTGCAGATCTGCACTATGTCTACGGTGAAGACGGTGTCGGACCGATCCTGTCCGCAGGCGAGTACAAGCTGCTGGATGAACTCGATGAGTACGTGCCCGAGGATGCCGTCATCGCAGGCGACCCCTGGACCGGGACTTCCTTCGCCTATGGCATCAGCGGGCGAAAGGTGCTCATGCCTCATCTCCTCATGCACGAGACGAAGGCGGCTCGTGTGATCAACGAGACGTTCGCGCAGGATGGCGATGAGCCAGAGGTGTGCCAGGCGCTGAAGAAGACCGGTGTCAGTTACATCCTCGATTTCGATGGACCGGACCTCATGCCCAACGACGGCGGGTTCGACGGTGTCACCGACCTGAAGGGCTCACCCTTTGTCGAGCTTGTCACCTCGGAGCCCGGTGCGAGACTTTACAAGATCACGACATGCGAGTTGGGCCGATGACACACGAGATCTTCGTTCCTTTCTGGGGCGACCCGCAGCTTCTCTTCCAGACCGTGGAGTCCGTTCGGGCGCAGCGATCGACAGATTGGCGGATGACCGTCCTCGATGATTGCTATCCGGACGAGTCCGTTCCCGCGTACTTCTCAGACCTCGACGACTCGCGCGTCCAGTACGTCCGAAACGAGACGAATCTCGGCATCACCGAGAACTACCGCGAAGCGATCCGCCGGGCCACCAGTCCGTTCATAACGATCCTCGGATGCGACGATCTCATGCATGCGAACTATCTCGAGGTCGTTGAGCGGGTCATCGATCAGGTTCCGGACGTCGACGTGATCCAGCCTGGCGTCGTGGTGATCGATGAACACGGCATCCCACGCAAGCCGCTCGTCGACCGGGTCAAGCAGGGGCTGCTGGCTGCGAAGCCGGACGGCGGCATCGCACTGCTTCGAGGCCCGACGATGGCCACGAGTCTGATTCGAGGTGACTGGCTCTACTGGCCGTCCCTCACATTCCGCACAGAGACTCTGAAGCGCATCGACTTCAGAGACGGCCTGCCGATCATCCAGGATCTGGCGCTGCTCATGGATATCGCCTTCGATGGCGGAGCACTGGCATATGCACCGGACATCGCGTTCTCGTACCGTCGCCACCAGGCGAGTGCGTCGCAGAAGACTCTGCTCGACGGCAGACGATTCAGAGACGAGCGCACGTATTACCGTCAAGCTGCGCGACTCGCGAAGGCGAGGGGATGGAGAGGCACATACTGGACCGCGCGTCTGCGCGGTATGTCGCGGCTGCACGCCGTCACCGAGCTGCATCGCGTCCTCCGGCACGGAAGCGGCGCCGGGGTAAGATCGACGCTTGCGCACATCTTCGCCTTCTGACATTTTCCGACCGGGCACGGATGCTGTGCCTCTGAGAACGATGGGGAGACCCGAAATGACCGAGCAGGTGCTCATCACCGGGGGAGCCGGATTCATCGGCTCCCGTCTGGCCGCTCGTTTCGCAGCGGCCGGTCACACGGTGACCGTGCTGGATTCGCTGATACCGCAGGTTCACGGCGACGACCCGGCGAACACATCGCCCATGCTGCGATCGCTGGATGGTGTGGCCACCGTGATCGAAGGAACTGTCACTTCGAAGGATGACCTCCGTCGAGCCCTGGACGGTGCAGAGGTTGTGGTGCACCTGGCCGCCGAGACCGGCACAGGGCAGTCGATGTACGAGATCGAGCGGTATGTGGATGCGAACGTCGGCGGAACCGCGAAGATGCTCGACATCCTCGCCAACGAACCCAACGACGTCCGACGAGTCGTGATCGCCTCCTCTCGTTCGATCTACGGTGAGGGCGCTTACCGGACGCGAGACGGCAGACTCGTCTACCCGCCGCACCGATCCGATGCTGACATGGCGGCAGGGGACTTCGATGTCCACATGCCCGGAGAGGGCGAGCTCTCCGTCGTCGCGACCGATGAGTCAGCCGAACTGCATCCGTCGAGCGTGTACGGGATCACCAAGCAGATGCAGGAATCGCTGATCATGACGGTGATGCCCACGCTCGGCAAGGAAGGCGTCTCGGTGCGCTACCAGAACGTCTACGGCCCTGGACAGTCTCTGAAGAACCCGTACACCGGCATCCTCTCCATCTTCTCGACCCTGATCCGGCAGGGCAAGGAGATCAATGTCTTCGAGGACGGCTTGGAGAGTCGCGACTTCGTGTACATCGATGATGTCGTGGAAGCGACCTTCCGAGCGGCCACCGCTCCTGCTGCGGCCGGGCAGACCCTCAACGTGGGTTCTGGCGTGGCTACGACGGTGAACGAGGTCATCGACGCACTTTTCGCCGCGTACGGCACCGAGGTTCCGACGCATGTGTCGGGCAACTACCGGCTCGGTGACATCCGCCACAACTTCGCCGACACCTCGGCGTTGCGTGACGTACTCGGGTTCACCCCCGAAGTCCCGTTCCGGGAGGGTGTTCGGCGGTTCGCCGAATGGGTGCTCACGGAACCGGTCGAGTCAGATGGCTACGAGCGCTCGCTGAAGGAGATGGCGGATCGGAAACTGCTGAAGTGAGTCTCTCTGCGGCACTCAAAGGTGTGCCGTACCCCTATCGTGAGAACAGCCTGAACCTCTTCCGGCTGGTACTAGCGGCCACTGTGCTGCTCGCGCACTCGTTCTACACGACGGGCAACGGGGATGGGCCGCACCTCAGGGGGAGAACCTCGGCGGCTGGGCTGTTGCAGGGTTCTTCGTCATCAGCGGGTTTCTCATCACCCGGTCCCGGTTGCGCTCGAAAGCAGGCGACTACCTGTTGCATCGTGCGACAAGGATCTTCCCGGCATTCATCGTCTGCCTGATCGTCACAGCGGTTCTGTTCGGGCCGCTGGCGATGCTGATCCAGTACGGCTCGCTGCAGGGGTACGCGACGACCGCGGTCACACCCGTCGAATTCGTGTGGAGCAACATCACGCTCTACATGAACGAATACTCCATCGGCAGAACCCTCAGCGAGCTCCCGTATCCCGCCGTGTGGAACGGTTCGCTGTGGACGCTGTACTACGAGTTCCTCTGCTACGTGCTCGTCTGGTGCCTTGGGGCCCTGGCGTGGTTCCGCCGCAGCGCGGTCCTTAGTCTGATCATCTTCGTCGTCGCCACAGCGGCCCACGCGAGCGGTTCGCTTCTGACGGCGCTCGGCCTGGACGGAAGCTTTGTGCTTTTCGCCAAACTGGCGCCATTCTTCCTTGGTGGCGCCTGCGTCTACTTCGTCATCGAGCGTCTGGGCGTGAACCAGTGGCTCGGAGTGTCCTCGCTCGCCATCGCGGCGGCGCAGATTCTGGCAATCCCGCATTGGGGAGGGCAGGCATCCGCGCCCTTTCTGGCCTATGGACTGCTGTGGCTGGCCACGATCATTCCGCAGCCGCGCTGGGTGGGAACCAATGATGTCAGCTATGGCTTCTACATCTACGCCTGGCCGGTTCAGCAGCTCCTGGTGCTGATCGGGTTGGGCGCAGGGGACGGCGCGCTCGGCTTCGTCGTCTACAACCTGGTGGCCATCCTCGTGACGTTCAGCCTGGCCTGGCTGAGCTGGACCTTGATCGAGAGACCGGCGATGAATCGCATTCGCCGCAGGCCAGCGGCGCCAGAGCGAGTGAGCGGCTCAGGGACCAGCTTGTAGGCTTGTGCACGTGCCCCGCGTTCTCGTAGACCTCCTTTCATACACCGGTACCAAGGGCGGTATGGAGACATACACGCGCGAGCTGTACCGCGCTCTTGGCCGGCTGCCCGGCGATTGGGAGTATGTCGGGTTCGTGTCTCGCGAAGGTGCAGAACTTGACCTCAACTGGTTCCCCGGACGTGTGGTCGAGTCCGGCATCAGCGGTGAGAACCGTTTTGCATGGGCCTGGGGCGAGCTGGTCCAGGTCGGGCGTGCGGCCCGGCGTGAACGTGCAGATCTGGTTCACGCTCCCGCGACTCTGGGGCCCCGCCGCACCGCGATGCCCACCGTCGTCACCATGCACGACATGTTGTACTGGAGCCATCCCGAGCTGATGACGACCCCGCTCTACACCGCGCCCGTGAAGTGGATGGAGCAGCAGGCGGCGGGCAACGCCGCTCACATCATCACGATCAGCCCGACCTCTCAGCACGAGATATCCAAGTACCTGCATGTTCCCATCGCGAAGATCAGCGTGATCCCGCTGGCAGGGCAGAGTCCTGCGGGCGTTGATCGGTCCCTCGCCGGATCCGAGGGTCCGCTCATCATTGCGATGGGCAACCGACGTCCGCATAAGAACTGGGGTGCCCTCATACGGGCAGCCGCGCTGTTGCCAGAGCACGAGCGCCCTCGCATCGTGATCACCGGGGGAGGGGCGATGACCCTCTTGCCTCCGTCGTGTCGGAGAACGGGATGGCGCCCTGGGTCGAACTCCGAGGGTGGGTGGACGACTCCGAGGTCGCGCATCTTTACTCGGTAGCGACGGCGCTGGCGATTCCCTCTTTCGCCGAGGGGTTCTCCCTGCCCACGCTGGAGGCGATGGGAGCCGGCCTGCCGACGCTGCTCAGCGATATAGATGTACATCGCTATGTAGGTGGTGACGCGGCGCGATACTTCGACCCGGCAAGCGATCGCTCACTCGCCGAGCTGCTCGCAGCCGTGCTGGCGGATCCCGAGCTCGTCGCTGCGATGTCCTCCGCAGGCCGTGCGAGGGCTGCAGAATTCACCTGGGCGCGTACGGCGGAAGAGACACGGGCTGTCTTCGAGGGCGCTCTGGCCTGACCTTCAGGTATGAAGCTGGGCGCGACAACGCCTCAGCGAGTCGGCGCAGACGCTCGGGCGACTGCGATGACGTGAACGATCGCGCCCAGTAGAGGCCCCATGAGCAGCGCGGCGACGACACGAGTGTGCGCCTCTATCGGGAGCAGGAGCACGACGATGGTCGCCCCTGCGCTGACCACCCATCCGGATGTGTACCAAGCGTGCCGATTCATCGCCAGCACGGCGGGCCCCGTGATGCACATGACACCGGTGAGACCCGCGCTCAGCACGATGAGCGCGAAGTCCATCGGGGTGAGGATCAGGAAGCCGGAGAAGAGCCAGGTCATGAGCGCCGGTCCCGCGACTGCTGCTGCGACCGCGAGCACGATCACGACGCCGAGCACGGCTGTCGTCCATCGAAGGATGCGCGAAGCAGAACCATGCGCGCTATCTCGGAAGGAAACCAGCAGGTATCCCTGTAAGGCTACGAGGGGGACGACCAGCGGTGCTCGCGTGAGAGTGATGACCAGGATGAACGACGCGAGCAGGTCAACTCCCGCGTCCGGTGCGAATGCCTTGAGGATCATCGGCAGGCCGCTGATCAGCGCGCCCGTGGACAATGACGCTGCCACGGTCGCGGCTGAGTTCTTGAAGAGCCGAACCATCGGGACATCGATCACCAGATGGTGTCTGATGCGTCTCCCGACCCAGAGCCAGATAACCAGCGCAGCCAGGAGAAACGGGACGGCCGTCGCCCACCCGAGCAGGATCGCGCTGCCTCCGGCAAGAAGCGCCGATGCGATCAGGATCACGCGGATCACCGCGTCGACGACGGTCATTCCTGCCACGGCGCCCCACTCGGTGAGCCCGTAGACCGCGCCGCTGATCGCCGCGACGAGGCAGTAGCCGAAGGTTGCAAGCGCGACCACGCCGACGAATGGCAGGGTTTCTGCCGGAAAAAGACGAGGCCCGCTCACCCAGAAGATGACGGCTACCAGGCCCGTCGCCGTGATGCCGCTCGTGATCGCGAACCTACTCCAGGTTCGGAAGCCGGACCCGGCCGGGCCACGCCGCGACGCACGAGTGAGCTCCTGCTGGATGCCGGAAAGGCACGTGACCACGAGGTAGGTCGCGGACCACATCGTCGCGAAATCGAGATACGCATCGGGTGCGACGATCGGTACTGCCAGCTGGATGAGGTAGCCGATGCCACCCGCGATGGCGGTCGCGATCAGGATGTGCCTCAGGCCGCCCCGGGTGGCCCGCCCAGCGGCAGGTTCAGCCATGTGGCTGATCGTCCGCGGGGGCTCCTGACGCGGTGCGCCGTTGTGTTCCTTCATCGCCGCGATCTCACGCGACAGCTCATCGTAGTCGCCGCGGAGTATCGCCAGTTCCTCGGCGGCACGCCTGATCTCATCCTCAGATTGGGACTGCTCCCACGAGAGGTGGAGGGAGACGCCGAGCAGTAGCAGGATCGCCATGGCGAACAACAGATTCGCCGGCAGGACCACGCCGAGCAGCGATGTCATGCTCAGGAGAAGCTGGGGGAACAGACCCAGCAGGAGCATCGCAAGCGCGATGATGATCCAGAGCACGGCATACTTCTCTCGCAGCCGGCGGGTGAGCAGCATCGCGAAGACCGCGACCAGCATGATGGCCGCGAGAATCGCCCCGGAGATCGCAATGGTCATCTGCTCTCCTCAGAACGCTTCGGTCGACGCGGATGGCGCAGCAGCGCGAGTCCGAGCGCGAAAAGTGAGCGCGCGAGGTAGACCGTCGAACCCAACGCCCCCTGACTGGGTTCACCGTGGACTCGAGGACGCATCGCCACGGGGATCTGAGTCACAGTCAGTCCGGCGTGGCATGCTACGACCAGCGAGTCGAGCGTGTCGCCGAGATATTCGGTGGGGTAGTAGCTGACGTACTGTGCGATCGCGCGTTCATTGGCAGCACGGAAGCCGCTCGTGACATCGGTAAGCCTCGTCTTCGCCACGCGCGACACGATGGCGGCGAGCATGATCATCGCCCAGCGTCGTGGACCGCGGACCTTGTAGTCTCCGACGTCACTGAACCTGGCGCCGATGGAGATGTCGGCCTTGTCCAGCCCCGCAAGAACCTGTGCGATGTCCGCAGGGTTGTGCTGCCCATCTGCGTCGACCTGTATAGCGCGGCGGTAGCCCTTGCGCTGCGCATACGTGAAGCCTGTGCGCATGGCCCCTCCGACGCCGAGGTTGAACGGCAGAGTGAGCACCGTCGCGCCTGCTTCGCGTGCAACGGCCGCGGTGTCGTCGACAGATCCGTCGTCGACAACCGTCACGTGATAGCGGGGGTCGGACGTGAGGATCTCACGTACTGTGTTGCCGACGTTTCTTGCCTCATTCCAGGCAGGCACGATCACCAGCACAGCATCCTGCGCGTGCGTCATAATCTCCCAAGTCTATCCACTGCCGCGACAAGCGCGCTTACAGGGCGATGCTCAGCGCACGACCACGGACCCGTTGGCGTACAGAGAGATCGTGCCCTTCTGGAATCGCTGCTGCCAGACACCGTTTCCGCTGGTCTCATTCGCCAGCGGCCAGCCGAGGCTGCCGCTCGGTCCGCCGAGCTTCCAGTATTCACGGTTGAGCACTCCGCGAGTGACCGCCAGTGCGGAGGGAGAGACATAGGTCCAACCACCGGCGAACTGCTGGACATAACCGTCATCGATCTTCGCTTCGCTCTTGGTCGGGAAGGAGAGGGGGCCGGTGTATCCACCGTTGGACTGGAACACTCGCCATGTCGTACCCCGAATCGCGGCGGTCACGCCCGCACGGTCGGTAGCGATGGAACCCAGCTGGAAAGGCTGTGCTTTGCCCGCACCCACCGGAACAGCGGGACCGGTGGCGAAGCCGAAGCCGGGGATGCCGCCGCCACGCACGAACTCACCGTACGTCTCAAGGGCCACGGCGGAGGCATACCCGTTGAACGGAACGAAGACGACGCCCTTCTGGAATGGCTGCGAATATCCCGCGGCCGAGGACTGCTCAGGTCCGGTGGGCGCTCCGAGCACGGCGACGCCACCAGCGACGCGGAACGCATTCAACGTCATGCCGAAGACCGGCGTCGTCAGTCCTTTCGCGTCGGTGATGAGAAGCCCGCCCTGGAAGGTCACCTGGGTGATGCCGTTTGACGTGGTGGGGGTCCCGAGAGGCCATCCAAGACGCCCGGTCTGCCCGCCAAGCTTGTCCCACTGCGCAGCCATGGACGTGCTGAGCGCGACCAGTGCACCGGGGGTGCAGACGATGCGGCCACCGTCGAAGTCCTGAACGAATCCGTCTGCAACCGCCCGTTCGGGACCCTTGGCCGCGCCGAGGAACCCCGATGCGCCGTTCAAAGCGTCATACCGCGACCTGATGGCACCGCGTACAGTCTGCGGACCGGACTTGCCGACCGTGAGGGTGACGTCGGTGAACCGCTGCGAAGACGCACTGGAACTCACCTGTGCCGGCGCTGCGGGGAATCCGACCTTGCCGACGCCGCCCGCGCTCGCCAGCGCGGAAGCCAGCGTTGTGACTGCGTACGTGCCGGCTGACGATGAGTAGATCTGCCCCCGGCGAACTCTTGAACGCTGCCACCTGCGACGCTCTTGGACGACGCCTTCGGAACACCGAGGGCGCCCTTCTCGTAGTCCTGCTGCGCATACGGCGCAAAGAACTGATCGGCGACGGCGAGGGTCGTCGACCCAGTGCGATAGGCAGCGGCCTTCGAGAGGAGCAGTCTCTGTGTCGAGGTTCCGACCGACTGGACGCTTGACACAGGGATCCCGTACTTGCCCGCAGTGCCTCCGGCAGCTGTCAGCCAGCTGTTCCACGACTCGTTCAGGAGGTAGGCGCCGCTGCTGGTCTGGTAAGCCGCACCGTGGTCGAACGTCTGCGTCGAGCCCCCGGCGACTGCGTACGCACGGCTGGTCGGCCAGCCGTACGCCCCGAAGACATTGCCGACGGACTCATGCAGTGCGAACATCGGAGCCGCGATCGCGAAGGCGCGTCCGTCGGATCGTTCGTAGATGCGGCCGCCCTCGAAGTCCTGGTATGCGCCGCCGGCGATCACCACGCGGTCTGTTCTCGGCCAGCCGAGTCCGCTTGCAACCTCCCCGACCAAGCGGTACTCGGTACGGATCGGACCGGTTACCGTGTGCCCCGGCTGCCCTGCCTTGACGAAGATGTCTGCGTTCGCGAACCGCTGCGACCAGCCGGGTCCGCTCGCCCACCCGCGCATGTCATCGGTTGCGCCGCCGATCCATCCGGACGCGCTGCCGTGGGCATGCCACACATCAGCGATTGCACCGGAAACGGACCTGCCCTGGGGATCGCCGAACCAGTCCCAGAAATACTGGAAGAAGTTCCTGTTACCGTAACTTGAGCAGCCGTCGCCTTCGCCGTAGCCGGCGCGCAGTGCGGCGCCGTTGGGCTGGTACGGGGTGTAGTAGTAGAGCGCCGACGTGGCCTTGTTCTCCACGTAGACGGGCGCGGTCCCACAGGAACCGTTCGGGTGGTACAAGATGTTCCAGGTGTGGCCGGGGGCGTACCACTTGAAGTAGCGTCCCTCCACGTAGATCTGCATCTGACGTGCCGCGCCGTACACCTGGTAGAAGAAACCGGCGAATTGAGGGTCGCAGCCGGCGGTGTCGGGGCATCCCTGTCCCATCGCCTTGTCATATCGCTTGGTGCTGGGGTATGTGTGAGTGACCAGACCCTGTTCCTTCTGAAGCATGACGATCAACACCTGCGGGTTGATGCCGCACGACTGCGCCACTCGGTACACGATCGTGGCCGCCGACTCGTTCGCCGCTCCGTTGTAGCCCTTGCAGTACGTGTCCGACGCACGATTGGGCGTGTTCTGACGGAAGTCCTTCAGACAGACGTAGCCAGATCGGCAGCTTGATACTTTTCCGCGTAGGAATGCGTCGATCTGCGCAGTCGTCATCGTCGATGAATTGAAGAACACGTCGTCGGAGATGATGTTGCCCGGTCGGAACAACGAAAGGTTCGCGGTCTTCACCGGGCCCGACATCGATGCGGCGATGCTCGAGGTGGAGGAGACGTCCGTTCCGGCGACCACGACGCTGTCCGCAGTCGCGTTCGCCGGACCGGCGACGAGGAGCGAGGCGGCCACGACTATCGCCGCTCCAGTCGCAAGGAGCGCGCGAAAACGGGTGAATCTCAAGCCGGTCACCTGCATATTGTGACTGATATATCCAGATGTTGCCACTGTGAACGAAGTGACGCACGTAAAGACGCTCCACCGCGTCTCTCCGCGGAGTGTGGCACGATGATCGAGTGAAGGGCATCATTCTCGCCGGTGGTTCCGGCACGCGCTTGCATCCGATCACCCTCGGCGTCTCCAAGCAGCTGATTCCGGTGTACGACAAGCCGATGGTCTACTACCCGCTGTCCACGCTCATGCTCGCCGGGATCGATGACATCCTGATCATCACGACCCCGCACGATGCCGCGCATTTCGAGCGCCTTCTCGGAGACGGTTCGCAGTTCGGCGTGAAGATCACTTTCGCTCAGCAGCCGTCGCCGGATGGTCTGGCACAGGCTTTCACGATCGGCGCTGACTTCATCGGGGACGACTCGGTCGCGCTGGTACTCGGCGACAATCTGCTTTACGGCCCCGGCCTGGGGACGCAGCTCAAGCGGTACGTCGACGTGGATGGTGGTGCGGTTTTCGCGTACTGGGTCTCCGAGCCCCAGGCATACGGCGTGGTGGAGTTCGACACTGAGGGCCGCGCGGTGTCGCTGGAGGAGAAGCCCTCGGTGCCGAAGAGCAATTTCGCTGTCCCGGGTCTCTATTTCTACGACAACGACGTGGTTGAGATCGCCCGTAACCTGCAGCCGTCGGCGCGCGGCGAGTACGAGATCACCGACGTGAACCGTGCGTATCTCGAGCGCGGCAAGCTTCAGGTGGAGGTGCTCCCGCGCGGTACGGCCTGGCTGGACACGGGGACGTTCGATCAGATGACGGATGCCACCGAATACGTGCGCACCATGGAACGCCGGACCGGTATGAAGATCGGTGCCCCGGAGGAGGTTGCCTGGCGGCAGGGATTCCTCTCGGATGTCGAGTTGCGCGAGCGTGCTGAGAAGGTGGTCAAATCGGGGTACGGGACGTACCTGCTCGAGATCCTGGAGAGGGGACGCTGATGTCGCGTCTGCTGGTCACCGGTGGCGCGGGATTCATCGGATCCAACTTCGTTCACCATGTCGTGGCACACACCGATCACGATGTGACGGTGCTGGACAAGCTCACCTACGCCGGGAACCGGGAGTCGCTGGCGGGGCTGCCCGGGAAACGCGTGTCGTTCGTCGAGGGTGACATCGCGGATGCCGAACTGGTCGACCGTCTGTTCGCTGATGCGGATGCCGTGGTGCACTACGCCGCGGAGTCGCACAACGACAACTCGCTGCATGACCCGCGTCCGTTCCTGGACACGAACATCATCGGCACTTACACGCTGCTGGAGGCAGCGCGCCGGCACGGCACCCGGCTGCATCACATCTCCACCGACGAGGTGTACGGGGATCTGGAACTCGACGATCCGGAGCGGTTCACCGAGACCACCCCGTACAACCCGTCGTCGCCGTACTCATCGACCAAGGCCGGTTCCGACCTGCTCGTGCGCGCCTGGGTGCGTTCCTTCGGCGTGCAGGCCACGATTTCGAACTGCTCCAACAACTACGGCCCATACCAGCACGTCGAGAAGTTCATTCCCCGTCAGATCACGAACGTGATCCGCGGCATCCGCCCCAAGCTGTACGGGGCGGGACAGAACGTGCGCGACTGGATCCACGCCGACGACCACTCCTCGGCCGTGCTCGCCATCCTCGAGAAGGGCCAGATCGGCGAGACCTACCTCATCGGCGCAGACGGCGAGAAGGACAACAAGACCGTCGTCGAGCTGATCCTCACCATGATGGGACAGCCCGCCGACGCGTACGATCACGTCACTGACCGTGCCGGGCACGACCTGCGCTACGCGATCGACTACACCAAGCTGCGCACCGAGCTCGGCTGGAAGCCTCAGTACGGCGACTTCGAGGCGGGGCTCGCCGCGACCATCGACTGGTATCGGGCACACGAGGACTGGTGGGCGCCGTCCAAGGACGCCACCGAGGCCTTCTACGCGGGCAAGGGCCAATGAGTATGGAGTTCGGCAAGAAGCTCGCCCGCACGGAGACACCGATCCCGGGGCTCGTCGTGTTCGACCTGCCCGTGCACGGCGACAGCCGCGGATGGTTCAAGGAGAACTGGCAGCGCGAGAAGATGGTCGCCGCAGGTCTTCCCGACCTCGGACCGGTGCAGAACAACATCTCCTTCAATGACGCGGTCGGGACCACTCGCGGCATCCACGCCGAGCCCTGGGACAAGTTCGTCTCACTCGCCACCGGACGCATCTTCGGCGCCTGGGTCGACCTGCGCGAGGGTCCCACCTTCGGCACCGTGTTCACCACGGAACTCGACCCGTCCAAGGCGATCTTCGTGCCCTGCGGAGTGGGCAACGCGTACCAGACCCTCGAACCGAACACAGCGTACGTGTACCTCGTCAACGACCACTGGTCCCCGAACGCCGAGTACTCCTTCCTCAACCTCGCCGACGAGACCGCTGCCATCGACTGGCCTATCCCACTCGACCAGGTCGAGTTGTCCGACAAGGACAAGAAACACCCGCGACTTGCCGACGTCAGCCCGATCCCGCCAAAGAAGATCCTGATCGTCGGAGCGAATGGACAGCTCGGCCGCGCGCTACACGCTGAGCTCGGCGACGAATCGCACATCGAATACACGACCCGCGAGACATTCGATCTCGCCAGCCCAGATGTCCCGACCGCGCGGCGCTGGCGCGACTACGGCACGATCATCAACGCCGCCGCCTACACCGCAGTCGACACCGCCGAGACAGCAGATGGCCGACGTGACGCCTGGGCCACCAACGTCACGGGACTGACCGCCCTCGCAAGAGTCGCGGCCGACAACGGGATCACTCTCGTGCACGTGTCCAGCGACTATGTGTTCGACGGAGGAAAGCAAGAGGCCTATGCCGAGGACGACCCGGTATGCCCTCTCGGCGTGTACGGTCAGACAAAGGCCGCAGGAGACGCCATCGCCGTCACCGTTCCCCGCCACTACATCATCCGCACCTCCTGGGTCATCGGCGAAGGAAACAACTTCGTCCGGACCATGGCCGCATTGGCCGATCGAGGCATCGACCCCAAGGTCGTGGACGACCAAGTCGGACGACTCACCTTCACGGCCGACATAGCGCGCGCGATCATTCATCTCCTGAACCTCGGCGCCGAGTACGGGGTGTACAACGTGACGAGCGCTGGCACACCTGCCTCGTGGGCGGACATCGCGCGAGAGGTCTACCTGCTCAAGGGGCATGACCCAGCGCGCGTAACCGCTGTGAGCACGGCGGAATACTATGCCGACGTCGCGGGGCCCGTATCGCCTCGCCCCGCGAACAGCACTCTTGACCTGCGAAAGATTGGCGAGACTGGACTCGTTCTCGGCGACGCGCACGTGCAGCTTGCCGGCTGGCTCAAGAACAATGTCTGAGAACGGGGCGGGTCCGTTCTAAGCTTCTCTGGCTAGCATGCTGAGGTTCTCATGTTCCCGAGCTGGTGTTCGATATGTCGTCCATTCCGAGCATCGAGGAGACTTCGCGCATCTTGACTTCCCACAGTCCTCCAACGACACCCGCGAGCACACGCAGAACGGTACGTCGGGAGAAGTCCGCGGTCGGCACGGCTGGATACCGCGCCGACATCGACGGACTCCGCGCATTGGCCATCCTTCTCGTCGTCGTCTACCACGTGTGGTTGGGTCGCGTCTCGGGTGGCGTTGACGTCTTCCTGATGATCTCGGCCTTCTTTCTGACAGCCTCGTTCGTGCGGAAAGTCCGCGGTGGCGCGCCGCTCAAGTTGGGCACATTCTGGCTTCGCAAGTTCCGTCGCCTCCTCCCAGCCGCGGCCACGACGATCGTCGGTATCGCCCTGGTCGCGTTCTTGACCTATCCCGAGATCGAATGGCCGAGGGTATGGCGCGAGGGCTGGGCGAGTCTTCTCTACTTCGAGAACTGGTCACTCGCTGCATCGAACGTGGACTACTACGCTCGGGATACCGCCACACCGAGCCCCTTCCAGCACTTCTGGTCCCTGTCAGTTCAAGGACAGGTCTTCGTCATCTGGCCTCTGCTGATCGTCCTCGTCGCACTGGCCACACGCAGAAGCCATCAGCGCGCTGTGCCCCTGCTGGCGCTCGTCTTCTCGACAGTTTTCGTGCTCTCACTCGGTTTCTCCATCTACGAGACATACACGGCGCAGTCGTTCGCGTATTTCGACACGCGCACGAGGCTGTGGGAGTTCGCCGCCGGTTCGCTGGTGGCGCTCGCCCTTCCTTACCTGAAACCCTCTCGTCTCGTTCGCATCCTGCTCGGATGGGGCGGAGTCGTCGGCATTGTCGTGTGCGGCATCGTCCTCGACGTGCAGGGCGGGTTTCCGGGGTACCTCGCGCTCTGGCCGGTTCTCTGCACTGCCGCCGTGATCGTCGCAGGCCAGCAGGAAGCGGCGGGATCGCCGACGCGTCTGCTCGCATCCAGGCCCCTTCGATTCCTGGGGCGCGACGCCTACGCCTTGTACCTCGTGCATTGGCCTGTTCTCATCACCTGGATGATGTGGACCGGTAGATCGGAACCCGGGCCGTACGCCGGCCTGGCGATCATCGTGATCTCATTCATCTTGGCCCGCCTGATCGCGTGGGGCGTAGAGCAGCCGCTCCGCCATGCACGAGTCTTCGATCGTCACGCGCTCTGGGGCGGGGCCGTGATCGCATGCACGGTCGCATTGGTTGGAATTCCACTTGCCGTCTGGCAGGCGGGTGCTGCAGCTCGCGACGCAGCTGTCATGTCGTCTGATGCCCGTGACTACCCAGGTGCTGCGCAGATTGACACGCCGATTGAGCCGCTGCCGGATCTCCCCTCAAGCCGCGACCCCTCAGGCTCGGAGACGAGTGGGTGGATCTCGGTGCCTCTTGCGGTTCGCTCGAGCCACACGACGACGTTCTGGCTGGAACGTGCTCGAGCAACGCGGCCGCGCATCGATCCGATGCTCCGCTGGTACTCGTCATGGGTGACTCTCATGCGCAGCAATTGATGTCGCCGCTTCGAGTGCTGGCTGACGAGAACGGCTGGGGGATGGTTGCGCTGCTGAAGGGGGATGCTCGATCGGAGCTGACGCGCCCTCGTGGTCGACTTCCGGGCCGCCATGCGAGCAATGGCGCAAGGCTGCTCTGGAGTACGCTGCGGATCTCGCTCCCGACGCCGTCTATCTCGTTGCGACGCGGGCCACTCCCGAAGGACCCGAGGTCTTCATCGAGGGGATTCGGACGATCATCGACGACCTGACCAATCAGGGCATCCAGGTGATCGCAGTGAGGGATAACCCCCGCTTCCGTTTCGACATGTATGAATGCGCGACTTCGTCCGAGAAGGACTGCGAGGTGCCCCAGCCGGAGTCCGCGGCAGATCTGGACGCGATCAGCCGACGTGGCGCGGTGGCTGCAGTGGACTTCAGCCCATGGTTGTGTCCCGATGGTGTATGCATGCCCGAGATCGGGAACATCGCGCCCTACATCGATGACAACCACATCTCGGACTCCTACGGCCGTACCTTGGCGCCGATGCTGAAGACGATGCTCGACAGCGGTGGGTTCGCGTTGCCGGCTCCCGGCTGACTCCAGCCAGCGGGGCCTCACAGGATCGGCAACGTCGTCACATTAGAATCGTCTGAGCAGACGGACCTGTGATCCGCTCATCTCAACCTCTCGTCGCGCACCCAGAAAGCAGTTCGCAAAATGGATCTTCTCGTCGTCGGGTCGGGTTTCTTCGGCCTCACCATCGCCGAGCGCGCGGCAGCAGCCGGCCGCAAGGTGACCGTCATCGACCGTCGCGCGCACATCGGCGGCAACGCCTACAGCGAGGCGGATCCCGAGACCGGGATCGAGGTGCACCGCTACGGTGCGCATCTGTTCCACACGTCCAACCCGACGGTGTGGGAGTACGTGAACCGCTTCACGACGTTCACGAACTACGTGCACCGGGTGTACACGCACCACAAGGACGTCGTCTACCCGATGCCTGTGAACCTCGGCACGATCAATCAGTTCTTCCAGGCGGCCTATTCACCGAGCGAGGCGCGGGCGCTCATCAAGGAGCAGGCCGGCGAGTTCGACGTCAAGACCGCGCAGAACTTCGAGGAGAAGGGCATCGCCCTGGTCGGCAGACCTCTGTTCGAGGCGTTCTTCCGCGATTACACCGCCAAGCAGTGGCAGACCGACCCGCACAAGCTCTCCGGCGACATCGTCAGCCGTCTGCCCGTGCGCTACACCTACGACAACCGCTACTTCAACGACACCTGGGAGGGGCTGCCGACCGAGGGATACACCGCGTGGCTGGAGCGGATGGCCGACCACCCGAACATCGAGGTGAAGCTCGGCGTCGACTACTTCGACGAGACCCAGCCGCTGAACAAGAAGGCGACGGTGGGGCAGCTTCCGATCGTGTACACCGGCCCCGTCGACCGCTACTTCGACTACGCGGAAGGCGCGCTCAGCTGGCGCACACTCGATTTCGAGCAGGAGGTGCTGAACACGACGGACTTCCAGGGCACAAGCGTGATGAACTATCCCGACCTGGACGTGCCCTTCACCCGCATCCACGAGTTCAAGCACTTCCATCCCGAGCGCAAGGACATCTTCGCTCAGGAGAAGACCGTCATCATGCGGGAGTTCTCGCGATTCGCGAACCAGGAGGACGAGCCGTACTACCCGGTGAACACGCCCTCCGACCGCGACGGTCTGCTCGCGTACCGCGAACTCGCCAAGGGGGAGCAGGACGTGCACTTCGGAGGGCGCCTGGGCACCTACCAGTACCTCGACATGCACATGGCCATCGGCTCGGCCCTGTCGATGTGGCGCAACGACCTCGCAGGTCAGGACGACTGACGCGCAGATGAGCAGGACTTCAGTCGGCGCGCCCGGCACGCCAAAGCGCTACGCGCATTCGCTGTGGCTGCTGTCGGCGCGAGATCTGAAGGTGCGCTACTCCACGAGCATGCTCGGCTACCTGTGGTCGGTTCTCGACCCACTGGTGATGAGTGCTATCTACTGGTTCGTCTTCACCCGCGTGTTCCACCGCGATGTGGGCGAGGATCCCTACATCGTCTTCCTCATCAGCGGCCTGCTGCCCTGGGTGTGGTTCAACTCGTCGGTGTCGGACTTCACCAAAGCGTTCAAGCGCGACTCCCGGCTGGTGCGCTCCACCGCGATTCCGCGATCCATCTGGGTGACGCGCATCGTGCTGAGCAAAGGCATCGAGTTCCTCTTCTCGCTGCCGGTGCTCGCGATCTTCGTGATCATCAACCTGCTCGTGGAGACGGACCCAGGCCAGCACGCGCAGATCGGGTGGGGGATCCTGTGGCTGCCGGTGGCGGTGCTGCTGCAGACGATTCTGCTGGTGGGGCTGGGACTGCTCGTCGCGCCGCTGTGCGCGCTGTACGCCGACCTGGAGCGAACCACTGGCCTCATCCTGCGCGCGCTGTTCTACGCGACCCCGATCATCTACAACGTCTCGAACCTTCCTGGCGTGTTCGAGACGCTCGGCGCGTTCAACCCGCTGGCGGGGATCTTCACTCTGTACCGAATGGCGTTCTTCCCGGATCAGTGGCACACGCTGACCGTGGTGATCAGTGTCGTCATGAGCCTGCTCATCCTGGCGCTCGGCGTCTGGGTGTTCCGCGCACTCGAGCGACCTGTACTGAAGGAGCTGTGATGTCGACCGCCATCGAGGTGAAGGACCTGGGGGTGCACTTCCGCCGCAACCGGCGTGGGCGTCGTAGCTTCAAGGATCTGTTCGCCGGGGCCTCCCGTCGGTCGCGGCCGGGAGAGTTCTGGGCGCTTCGCGGCGTGAGCTTCTCGGTGGAGTCTGGCGAGTCCATCGGCGTGGTGGGCCGCAACGGACAGGGTAAATCGACACTGCTCCGACTGGTCGCAGGTGTGCTGCTCGCCGATGAGGGCGAGGTCGAGGTGCACGGCGGTGTGGCGCCCCTCATCGAGCTGACCGGCGGATTCGTCGGCGACCTCACGGTGCGCGAGAACGTCAAGATGACCGCGGGCCTGCACGGCATGTCGCGCGCGGAGGTCGCAGCCCGCTACGAGGACATGATCGCCTTCGCGGAGCTGGACGGCTTCGAGGACACGCCTTACAAACACCTCTCGAACGGCATGAAGGTGCGGCTCGCGTTCTCCGTGGTCTCTCAACTGGACGAACCCATCCTCCTCGTCGACGAGGTGCTCGCTGTCGGCGACAAGGCCTTCCGGGAAAAGTGCTACAAGCGGATCGACGAGCTTCTGGCAGAAGGGCGCACGCTGTTCTTCGTCAGCCACAACGAGCGCGACCTGCGTCGCTTCTGCAAGCGAGGCCTCTATCTCGACAAGGGCGGACTCGTGCTGGATGCGCCGATCAATGACGTTCTCGACCGGTACAACGCCGACTACACCACGCGCTGATCGGCCAGTGCTCGAGTGAGGGCAGCCCAGGTGGCGAGATCTTCTAGAACACGTGCCCGACGGCGTCGCAGGATAGAGTGAGGAACCGTGCCTCTCGAGCCTGATGTCGCCATCGTCCTGACTGTTCACCATGAGGGTCGTACCCTGATCCCAACGGTTCGTGCACTCGACCGGGCGATCGCCTCCGCGGCACCGCTGTCGGTGGAAGTCGTCATCGTATGCGACCGTATCGACGAGGCGACCCGGCGCACACTCGCGCGACTGGGCACGGATTATGCACTCGCGAACGCGGCTGCCATCGCGATGCTGGAAGTCGACAATGGTGACCTCAGCGCCTCCCGGAACGATGGCATCTCGGCGACTCGTGCCCCGGTGATCGGCGTGCTGGACGCGGACAACCTTCCTTCTGAGAACTGGATCTCGCGGGCATTCGATGCACTCGCGCACACGTCCGAGCCGGCAATCGTTCATCCTGAGCTCGTCGTCACGTTTGGTTCCAAGCGAGAGACCTGGCGTCTTATCGGCACCGACGATCCGGCCTTCCAGCCGGGATGGCTAGCTTGGTTCAACCCTGGGATGCCTTTGCCATGGCCCACAGAAGCGTGTTCGAGCGGTTCCCCTACCGTCCGTCGTCGCCGGGTGGTGGCTTCGGTCCGGAGGACTGGGCATGGAACTGCGACACCGTGGCGGCAGGTATCCTTCACGTGATCGCGACGGGCACCACACTGTTCTACCGGGTCACCGATCATGGCCTTGCGGCAGCACATCACGCCAGCCTGCTCCCTCAGAACGACCTTCTGCGTGATCGTGACATCGCGCGGGCTGCACTTGAGCGGATTCACCCGCCAGCTGAGGAAGCGCGGGGTGGGGCGTCGCTGCGACAGCGAAGCCGACTCGTGGATCGTGGCTGGCGTGCGGCAGCCTACCTCTCGCGTCCGCTCCGATCTCGGCTTCGACGGACTGCAAGCCAGCCGATCCGCGACGAACTCCTGGATCGCCGATCCGAATGGGCGGAAGTGCACGAGCTTCAGCCAGCGCTGCCGTATCCGAGCGCCGAGGTACTGCGCACGTACGGTTCTTGGGGGAGGAATGGGATCGGATATTTCTCCCGGAGCAGCGGGCTTACTGGGCGGGCATCGCGGCGCTTCCGTCCGATGTCGATGTGCTCGTGATCGCCCCTTGGCTTCGCACGGGTGGCGCTGATCTGCTGACGATGCAGTACATCGCCGCCGTGCGCCGAACTCGACCGGAATCGGTCATCGGACTCGTGACGACGGAACCTGAGCCTTCGACACGGCTGGACGAGCTCGAGGGCGTCACGGTCTTCCACCTCGGAGAGTTCGCGCTGCTCCCGCAGTTCGGCGTGCGCATCCTCGGTACACTCATCGCCCAGTTGCGTCCCCCGACCGTGCATGTCGTCAACTCCACGCTCGGATTCGATGTCCTAGATAGGTACGGACGCGCTCTCGCGCAGCACTCGAACCTGTTCGCCTCCACTTTCGTCATCGACCGTCTTCCGGATGGCACGGCATGGTCGTTCCTGCACCACCGGGGGCGCGACTTCTATGACTCGATCTCTGCCGTACTGACGGACAACGAGCGGCTTGTGGATCACATGGCGACGGCGGAAGGGGCGCCGGCGAACGCGTTCGTCGTGCATCATGCGGTCGTCGATGAGCGATTCCACCCGTCGGAGCGGACGACGATCGATCAGGACCACCCGCTGCGGGTGGTCTGGGCGGGCAGATTCGATCGGCAGAAGCGGCTCGACCGTCTGGCCGACATCGCGGAATCCATGCAAGGTCGGCCCGTCGAGTTCCATGCCTACGGGGATGCTGTCATCGGGGACGACCCGACCCTGCACGACACCATGAGAAGGCTGGACGCTGCCGGCGTCGTCCGTCATCCCGCGTATTCGGATGGATTCGGGGAAGTCGTCGGAAACGGCGCGGATGTTCTGCTGCTGACGTCCGACCGTGAAGGTCTTCCGAATGTTCTGCTGGAAGCGATGTCGAGCGGGCTGTCCGTCGTCGCGCCCGATGTAGGCGACATCGCGCGGGCCGTCACTTCGGACACGGGATACCTCATCGCGGATGCCGGCGACATCAACGCGTACGTGGATGCACTTGACGAGATCATCACGGGCCGCTCTGGCGCCCTGCGACGGATCTCCGCCGCGCGAGAACTGGTCGTGCGCGAATACTCGGCGGATCAGCTGGATCGGACGCTCGAATCCCTCCGCGGCTACCTGCCTCGCCCCGGCGGCGGCCCCAGTATCGGCTACCGCTGGTTCACGGATGAGGCAACGGCGGATCTGCTTACCTCGAAGGCTGCACTGACCCTCGTCTACACCGGGTCCAACGGTCATTCGAACTTCGGTGACATCCTGCAGAACAAGAACGTGCTGCACTACTGGAACCAGCGGCGCGATCGGATTCCCGTGCTGTTCCTGCCCTCATTCGCTGCGGCATCGCCCGAACGCATCGCTTCTCTTCGCCGCTGGTTCAACTGCCCGCACATCGTGTTCTTCGCTCCAGGGCGAGAGGAGCGCCCGGACGGTCTTACCGAGATCGTCCCGCCGTCTGTGAACGCACCGGTTCACGTCGTCGGCGGGGGCTATCTGAACGCGATGTGGGGGAAGCGCACTTCGCGGCCATCGACGCGATCGCGACAGCGTGCGGCGCATCTCAGGTCTTCTTCACCGGTTTGCAGGTCGATGAGCGTGCGCTTGCCGGATTCAAGACGTTGGCCGCGCGCCACACGATCCCGTTCATCGGACTGCGCGACCGCTCATCGCTCCTGCTCGTTCGCGAGCGCCTCGACATCCCCGCCATCGACACGTTCGATGATCTCACCGAGGTGCTCGAGGACTGGACGACCCCGCCCGAGGTGCCTGGAGGCCGAGCGGTCGGGCCGCGCGTAGCCATCCACATGAACACATCCGACTACGCCGGTGGAGCGGACGCCCTTGCCGTCTGGAGGGATGCCCTCGCAGGCGTCGCAGCTCTGCGACCGGCGGAAGTGATCCTGCTGCATGCGTATGACGACTCCCGTCCGGAGGTGCGCGACACGCTGGGGACAGTCGAGGCACTGGCCGAGCACTTCCCGTTCGCGACGGTGACCCTGATCGACACCGCGCGCGTGGCGCTCGACTGCGAAATCGGTGCCGGGCTGCCCGCAGCTCTGCGGACCCTGCAGGGCGTGGACTTCGGCCTCTCGTCCTCGTATCACACGGCATTGATGATGACGTTCCTGGGTGTCCCCGCGTACCTGATGGGGGCCAACGCCTACTTCGGGCAGAAGGCGAAGCTGTTCGACCTGCCTCCGTTGGAGGAATTCCTGCAGGATCCCAGTCGGTTCGCACTGGACATCACCGATCACCTGGCGACGAGGCGGTCGTGGATCGCCCGCCTCGACGCGATGAAGTTCGAAGGATAGGAAACCATGTCTCGATCGAAGAAGATCGTTCTCCGGGTGCTCGCGTGCCTGATCGCGGTGCTGGTCATGACCGTGCCGAGTCTGACGGCTCAGGCAGCGGATCTCTCGCGTTTCAAGCCTGGCAACATCATTGCGGATGACGTCTTCTTCGACGCCGGCACGATGACGTCCGCGCAGATCGACACCTTCCTGCGTGGGAAGGTGTCGAGTTGCCAGGCAGGCTATGTCTGCCTGAAGGACTATCGGCAGACCACGCCCGATCGACCCGCAGACGAGTTCTGCAAGGGATACAAGGGCGTGTCGAACGAGCCGGCGGCCACCATCATCCACAAGGTGGCGCAGTCGTGCGGGATCAACCCGCAGGTG
The DNA here is from genome assembly GCF_030296555.1 of Microbacterium suwonense. NCBI lineage: Bacteria > Bacillati > Actinomycetota > Actinomycetes > Micrococcales > Microbacteriaceae > Microbacterium > Microbacterium suwonense. Next base: position 1,306,241 of record NZ_AP027728.1, on the reverse strand, counting down.
CTGATCGTGATGCTGCAGAAGGAGCAGGGCCTTGTCACGCACACGTACCCGGACACAAAGCGGTACAACGCGGCGATGGGATTTAACTGCCCGGACAACGCGGTGTGCGACCCTGCCTATAGGGGCTTCTTCCTTCAGGTGTACGGCGCCGCCCGGCAGATGCAGCGTTATGTGAAGGTGGATTACTTCTCCTGGTACGATCCCGGCCACACCTGGAACATCTTGTATCGAGAAGAGAAAACGGGGTGTGGAGCTGCCCCCGTGTACGTCGAGAACGTCGCGACGTCGGCCCTGTACTACTACACCCCGTATCAGCCCAACGCAGCTTCCCTCGCCGCTGGCTACGGCGAAGGCGATAACTGTTCCAGCTACGGTAACCGGAACTTCTTCGCATACTTCTGGGACTGGTTCGGGAATCCCCAAGGACTTCCCGTGACCGGATTCGTGGATGTCGGCGGCAACCCGAGCGCCGGAAACTACAGTGAGTTCGCGGTGGAGATCGCGTGGATGGCGCAGTCGGGTATCTCGACGGGGTATGACGTTGCCGGTGGGAAGAAGGAGTACCGGCCGTTCGGGACGGTGACGAGGGATGCGATGGCGGCGTTCCTGTATCGGGCGGCGGGGTCGCCGGCATTCAACGCTCCGGCGAAGTCGCCGTTCACGGATGTGACACCGTCCAGCCCGTTCTACAAGGAGATCACCTGGCTCGCCTCGACAGGCGTCACCACCGGATGGGAGCTGCCCGGGGGCAAGAAGGAGTATCGTCCGTTCTCGAACATCACCCGGGATGCGATGGCCGCGTTCCTGTACCGGTTCGCGGACTCACCGTCCTTCACCGCACCAGCCAGATCCGCGTTCATCGACGTGGCCACGAAGCAGTCGTTCTACAAGGAGATCGCCTGGCTGGCCAGCACCGGTGTCTCCGGCGGATGGACCACCGGCAAGGGCAAGGAGTTCCGCCCCTACAACGCCATCACCCGCGACGCCATGGCCGCATTCCTCTACCGATACGACCACCTCAACTGATCAGCCGCGTCGCCGGAGCAGCCGGCCGATATTGCGGCGGACCGTGGCACCGAGGGAGTGATAGCGGATTGCCTCGATGAGAGCCGATTGCATCCGTTGCTCCGCGGCGGTGATCTCGGCACGGTGTGCCTCGATCGCGTCGCGCACCTTCTCATAGGTGTGGCGTTCGCTCGCCGCGATGCGCTCATCGATGAACTTGCTGAGGTACAGCAGGCCGCCGATGCCGTGCTCTTCCGCGTAGGAGCGCAGCGCGCGATCCCGTATCAGCCGATCGAACTGCCCGTGAAGGTCGCGTGCTCCGTGCACGCTGTTGGAGAGGTCGCCGGTCGACTCCGGTCGCTGATGCCAGAAAGCACGCACGGGCTGAGGAAGGTAGCCGATGTGACCGTGCAGCGCGAGGCGGAGATGGAACTCCCAATCTCCGACGACGGAGAGGCTGTCGTCGAACCCGCCCAGCTCGGTCAGCACCGCGCGTCGGGTCAAGAGCGAGATCGGCACCAGCCGGTTGACGACGATCAAGTCGAAGGCAGTGATGAGATCGTGCGGCGGTCGGAACTCCCGCCGTTCGAGTTCGACGATCCTGTCGTCTTCCAGGCGTTCGATGACAATCTCGGTGGCAGCCGCAACTGCCACGTCAGAGGGGCGCTCGTCGAGCCACCGTACGGCCGCGCTGAGGAAATCCGGCGCCCAGGTGTCGTCGTCGTCATGAATGGCGATGTAGTCGCCGGTGGTCTCGGCGACGCCATGGTTGGACGCCGACTCCATTCCCAAGGACTCCGCATGGTGAATCGTGCGGGCGCGACTGCGAAGCGAGGGAAGTCCGGCAATGAGCAAGTCCACCGCGGCGGGATCACCGCCGTCGTTCACGACGACCAGTTCCCAATCCTCATGATCCTGCGCGATCACGTCCTTCAGTGCCCGAGCGAGCAGTCGTGGACGGTCCTTGGTACGAATGATCACGCTGACTCGTGGTGGGGGTGGCATCGACAACAGTGTCTCCTCGATCCGGGTCTCTCACACCCTAGCGGTAGGGGTCGCGCTTATACGGCGCGCCAGCGAAGTCGGCTATCACTCGAGCTCGTCGTGCATCGCATCAGCACGCCCGTCTTGGAGCGCCCGTACCAGCCGGCATTTTCCTTCTTACAGAATGCGCCAGGGCTGACATAGCCCGAGATGTACGTTCCCGTTGGCTCCACGGGCGGTGTCGGCTTCATGGGTGGTGCTGGCGGTGAGCACGTTCCCTCCGCTACGGGTGTGGTCCCGCCAACAGTAGCCCGGTACATGAACGCGGCCATCGCGTCGCGTTTCACGTTCCCGAATGGCTCATAGTTGCGACACCCATATCCGATGTCTGAGCCGGTGGAGATGCCGCGGGCTGCGAGCCAGCGAATCTCCGTGTAGAACGACGAAGTCGAGCGGAGGTCCGAGAACGGAGAGGATCCCGAGGGCGTGTACGCGGGCGACCCCGCGTATCGGTACAGGAACGCGGCCATGGCGTCTCGCGTGATGAAGTTCCACGGCCGGAACTCCTGCCCTCCTGACACGGGCCAGCCCGTGGTGATCCCCTGTGTGGCGAGCCACGAGATCTCCTTGTAGAACTGATAATTCGTGGGCACGTCGAGGAAAGGGGAAGACGTCGGGATTGTGAAGTCCGGTGATCCCGCGAGACGGTACATGAACGCTGCCATTGCATCACGGGTGACCGGCGCATATGGGCGGAACGTCCCATCAGCCCAGCCGGTGCTGATTCCGCGATCGGCGAGCCACATGATCTCGTCTCGGAAAGACATGCCGGCCGACACGTCGGTGAACGTGGTCGGTGTCACAGGGTGCACAGCCATTGCCTCGACGACGGTAGGGAGGGTGATGGATGCGGCCCCGCACTCACCAGACAGAATGGCCTGGATGGCCGCGAGCTCCATCGGGTCCACCGTGAGCGTCCAGCGGTACTTGACCAGAGCCCAGCTCGTCACGTATTCGCAAGTGAATGCGCTGTTGGTGGGCAGCCATTTCGCCGGGTCCTTGTCGCTCTTCGACTGATTGGACACCGAGGATGCGGCGGTGAGTGCGTATGGCACATCAAGGTCGTTCGCGAACGCCTTCCGTCGGGCATCGGTCCACTCGGATGCTCCCGATCGCCACGCTTCGGCGAGCGGGATGACGTGGTCTATCTCGATATCGGCAGGGGAGTACGCGATCAAGCCGTCATATGGGGACACCCACGTTCCGCCTGTGAGGGTGCATCGTCCGCTGACTGTGACGGGCGACGTTGACTCGTCGATCAAGACCTCGTAGCGGGTGTTGCAACCGTCCCCGTCGAGATCGATCCAGTGTTCGAACCGCCCACGATCATAGGGCGCCGATGCTGACTCCGGGGCCACGGAAAGCAGCGAGGAAGTTCGGCTGCTGCCAGAGGCCCAGCCGGGGGCCCAGAGTCGGCAGCCGCGGTCGTTGGGGCGGCCGTGAACGGCACCAGGACCAGAGCGCTGATGACGCCGATGTGGAAGAGAGCGCGCACAGGGCTCCTCAAGGAAACGAGCGGCCACGGAGGACAGCTGGCTGAATGGGTAGGTAAGCGTGTCAGTTCGCGTTCGAGGAGCGAACGTATTCGAGAGTCGCTCGGACGTCGGGGTCGTTCGGAGCGAGGGCACTGGCGCGCTCCAATGAGACTAGCGCAGCTTGGGGTGCTCCATTGAGGAACTGCAGACCACCCAGACGGTGGAAGATCTGCGGGTCCGTCGGAGCAAGTTCAGCAGCACGCTCGAGTGCAGTGATCCCGTACTGCAATCGTCCGGAGAACTGCGCGATCACTGCCTCCGCCTTCAGCGCGCGCGCCGAAGCAGGCAGGCGGGTCGTGGCCTCCAATGCCCACGACGCGGCCGTGGGGACCGCCTGCGCGGTGCCCGCATGCTCCGCAGTTGCGGCGAGGGACTCGCTCACCATGAGAGGAAGATCCGCGTCCCAGAACCGGAGTACCGACGCAGCCCGGAACTCCCGTTCAGCGATGGCCGTCTCGCCGTCGGACAGGGCAGCCATCCCGTCGCTGAGGCGATGATCCGCAGCCACGGACATTGCGAGGAGGACCACCCACAGTCCCAGGAGCGACACAGTGATGATGCGTGTCCAGCGCTGTCGGTGCTCCTCTGCGGGTGGCGCTGACAGCGTCGCGCCGGCGATCAAACAGAGCGGGATCATGGTGCCCGGAGACGTGAAATGCACGCAAAGCGCGACGCCTGCACCGAGCAGTGCCAGGAGGCCGGCGATTCCGAATGGACCGCCCACTCCTTGTCTTCTAAGGTGTCTTGCGGCAAGCGCTGCGAACGCCAGCACGGCGAGCATACCCAGCAATCCACCTGCCGTGGCGATCTGCAGAATCACGCTGTGCGGAGATTCGATCCAGCCGCCGATGCCGATTGTGGCGAACCACGAGTCGCCGAGGAACGCGGTGATCGCGTCCGCATAGCCGTTCGCTCCGACGCCTGCGACCGGGTGGCCACCGATCAAGGACGTCGTCGTGGACCAGAGCTCGAGCCGGTTAGCTGCACTGCCCGCCGACTTCTCGCTGCTCCCGGCCAAACGGCTCAGCGTGAAGGGCGAAACGAGCAGCAGTACGAGCCCGGCAACCGCGGCAGCGCCGACAGCCGCCCACCAGCGTGCCGTGCGTTCGCGGCGGAAGACGCCGACCCCGATAAGGGTGACGATGACCGCTGCTCCACCCAGCATCGCTCCGCGAGAAGCGGAGGTCACGACGACCACGATGGCGGAGAGCAGCCCGATCAAAGGGGTGATCCGATGGAGTCTCGGTGCCGCTGCCATGGCGTCCGCGAACGCGGGCAGGAAGAGACCCAGCCCGATGACACCCATGATTCCAAGGTCAGAGGCATTGCCGAGAAGCGAGCCGGGGCGCAGGAGGTCCGAAGAGATCGGTCTCAGTCCGAACGACTCCAAGACGGAGATGAAGGCGGTCAAAGCGAGAGCGGCCGCGAACAGAGTGAGGAACCTCTGACCTGAGCGCTGCGTCTGTACGGCGGATCTGCTCCCGCCCAGCAGGCGTGCCCCGACAGCGACGGCAAGCGCATACAGCCCCAGGCTGATGACACCTTCATAGCGTGGCCAGCGCCCCAGCAGTTGAGCCAGGGGAGCGCCGGAGCTCAGAGTTGCGATCAGGAGGACGCCTGTTGCGCCGACAAGCCACCAATACCACCACCGAGGCAACCTGCCCGATGCCGGAGTGCACAGGGCCAGAAGCGCACCGGTGACGAATACGAGTTCTTTTGAGAACACCCAGCGGTCCATCCCGAAGGGGTCAAAGACAAACGCGCTCAGACAGACGAAGGCGAGGGCCAATGCGACACGGGCGGTCGGGCGACGCGGAGGGGCGGTGGATGCTGTTGCACCCACCGCCCTCTTGTCTCGGGTCTTTGTCACTGATCAGTTGAGGTGGTCATATCGGTAGAGGAATGCGGCCATGGCGTCGCGGGTGATGGCGTTGTAGGGGCGGAACTCCTTGCCCTTGCCGGTGGTCCATCCGCCGGAGACACCGGTGCTGGACAGCCAGGCGATCTCCTTGTAGAACGACTGCTTCGTGGCCACGTCGATGAACGCGGATCTGGCTGGTGCGGTGAAGGACGGTGAGTCCGCGAACCGGTACAGGAACGCGGCCATCGCATCCCGGGTGATGTTCGAGAACGGACGATACTCCTTCTTGCCCCCGGGCAGCTCCCATCCGGTGGTGACGCCTGTCGAGGCGAGCCAGGTGATCTCCTTGTAGAACGGGCTGGACGGTGTCACATCCGTGAACGGCGACTTCGCCGGAGCGTTGAATGCCGGCGACCCCGCCGCCCGATACAGGAACGCCGCCATCGCATCCCTCGTCACCGTCCCGAACGGCCGGTACTCCTTCTTCCCACCGGCAACGTCATACCCCGTCGAGATACCCGACTGCGCCATCCACGCGATCTCCACCGCGAACTCACTGAACTTGGCAGACCCCGGCGAGCCACTCACATCCGAGAAGGACACCGCCTGCGCTGGCGAGGCTCCGAGAGAGATGAGCGTGCTGGTGAGCCGGTATCCGCCGGTCTTCGTTCCCGTCCAGAGGGAATAGTCGCCAGCCAGACCGGGCGGGAGGACGAGCGTGGCGCTGCTGGCGCCGGCGGCATTGGTCGTGAGGGAGCCGAGTACGATCGGCTCCTCCGCGGAGTGCAGGGCGACGATCACGCTGGCATTCGCGTCGTCTCCGGTCAGCTGAATCTGCACCGCGCGGCCGGATGGCGCACTGCTTTTTTCGACCACGGATGCGGTGAGGGTGACGTCGCTTTCCGAGATGTCGTCCTGGTCCATCCAGGAGATGAGCACGTACCGACTGGTCGCTCCGGCGGCGACGAGGACGAGTTCGTCGCCGGTCCAGTCTGGCGGCACCAGGGCCGTTCCGCTGATCCCTCCCGCGCCATCCGCGGTGACCACCGTCGGTGGTGCGGGCAGATGGGCGGTGAACGTCGCGTCGTCCGGCATGACGAACGAGACGCGTACGGTCTCCCCAGGTCGGAACCCCATGGCGTTGAACGGGGAGCGCTGACCCGCGACAACGTTGCTGATCGTCCACTGGTGCGGCGTCGCGTACAGTGAGGGTGGGGTTGACGACGAGATGGTGAGGGGAAGATCTGCCACCGTCTTGTCTCTCCTGCCGTCGGAGTGGTGGCAGGTGAAGTGGAGCAGGCCGCGCGTGGATGACTCACCGCTCGTCAGCGGATGAATGAGGAAGCCGGTTTGCTCGCCGAGCGCGTCTTCACCAAACCCCCAGCGCTCTGCGGAAGCGATCACGGTTCCGGCCTTGTCGGCGAAAGAGACGCGCACTTCGGCGTCGTCGGCTTCTGATTCGCTGGGGCAGGCGCGACTCTCCCACCGCTCCCATTCTCCATCTCCGGCCCAGGGAGCCAGGACATACACTCGGTGTCCCATCAGCCCTCCAGGTTCGACGCGGAATCCAGCTGGGCCGACGTAGCCGTCGTCGCCTGCGTACAGGGCGTCCTCTGGACCGAGCACGCTCTGTTGGATGAAGAGCCCGCCATCTGGCCAGAGGTCGGACAGCGGAGCATCCTCGACCGCGACAGCCGGCTGCGCGATTCCTGCTATGGCGAGTCCGACCGAAAGCGCGCCGAAGACAAGGTTGCTCAGAACGCGTCGTTCTGAGCGCGGCATCCCACCGGTCCTCTCGTTGCCGATTGCCATCGCATTTCACCCCAGAATGATCGGGCCTCGTCGTCGGGGCCATTCAGGACTGAAGATAGTGGCGCGCCGCGGCGGTCGGCAACATGCGATCTCCGGGGCCTCTGAGATCGGGCATGATGTCGGAAGAGACCGGAGCACGGAAGGATCGGGGAAGAATGCGTAAGCGCGTCATCACGGGTGCGTTCGCGATCGTTGCCGCGATGATGGTGTGGACGGGCTCTGCGGCGAACGCCGCGGCTTCGTTCGCGGATGTCTCTGCGGATCGCGCATCGCCCGCGTACAGCGAGTTCGCCGCCGAGATCTCGTGGCTGGCTGGCGAGGGGATCTCGACCGGATGGGATTCGGGCGATGGGGTGCGTCGGTTCCGCCCCTGGCAGCCGATCACCCGGGATGCGATGGCTGCGTTCCTCTATCGCTACGCGGGATCGCCGGAAGTCGATGAGCTGGCCGCGGTCCCGTTCTCTGACGTGCCGGACGACTCGGAGTTCACTCACGAGATCGCCTGGCTCGCATCGACCGGCATCTCCACCGGATGGGAGATGGGCGACGGAAGTCGTCAGTTCCGACCCTGGGATCCGATCACGAGGGATGCGATGGCCGCATTCCTCTATCGATACGCGGGTTCGCCGCACGTCGGCACCGACTCGGGGTTCGTCGACGTCACGGCTCGTACCCCGTTCGCTACGGAGATCGGCTGGCTTCATCGGCTGGGTGTCACCGCGGGATACGATCTGCCCGGGGGCTCATGGAGTTTCATCCGTGGTCTTTCGTGACCCGAGACGCCATGGCCGCGTTCCTCTATCGGTACGCGCGCGGCGGGATGCCACAATTCAGCGGGACGCCCACACCCACGATCACAGGTGAAGCCGCCGTCGGGAAGGCGCTCAAGGCCGCCGCCGGCACCTGGTCCCCGGCACCGAGCACGATCGAGTATCAGTGGCTGCGCCGTGGCACGGCCATCCCCGGTGCGACGACGGCGGAGTACCGACCGCAGGTCGCAGACGCCGGGGCGCCGATCACGGTCCGGGTCACCGCGAGCAGGGACGGATATCTTCGTGCCGTGCGTCAGAGTGCACCCCTCACCGTCTCCCTACGCCTCGGATCGTCCATCTCCGCAGGTGAGTCGATGCCCGCTGGTGCGAGCCTGCACTCCGCGGACGGGCGCTTCTCGTTCACAGTCGAGCCCGGGGGGATCTGGTCGTCGCAAGCGGGCAAGAGCCCATCTGGAGATCGCACACCGGAGGGAACGCCGGTGCCGCGCTCCGGCTGTCTTCCACAGGCATCCTCTCGCTGCTTCGAACCGATGGATCGCTCGCCTGGTCGAGCACGCCGGGCACCGGCCTGTCGCCCCGCCTGCTGCTCCGGGACGATGGCGACCTGGTCGTGGTCGCAACTTCCGGAGTCACCCTGTGGTCCGCCTCGGATCAGGGCAGCGTCGTGTTCGGTCTGCCATTCGAGAAGGGCCAGCGGTGGCAGGCGGGCGCGGCGCACGGCGGGGCGAACGACGCGTGGAATGCCCTCGACTTCGGGCCGAGGCCGGGCACCGGCGCCTCGACCCGCGTTGTCTCGATCGCAGCGGGCACGGTGCGGTGGAACTCCTGCGGCGCCAACGGGTACCTGGTTATCGACCACGGGGAGGATGGACCTCCGGCTACTACCACCTGATCAACCAGCAGACCCAGCTGATCGGCCACCGGGTCGAGGCCGGCACCTACCTCGGCGATGTGGGGCGCACGCTTCCCTGCGGCGGCGGAGCGAACTTCGACCATGTGCACCTGACGATCACCTACCGTGGCCAACCGGTGCACATGAACGGATTCATGATCGGCGGCTACATCGCTTACAGCTCCGGGCAGCTCTACAACGGGTACTGGAGCGACGCCGATGGACGTCGTCTTCTCACGGCGCCTGGCGGGGCGAGATGCTGCCTGACGAGTCAGTTCTGAGCGGCCCTGCGGATGTAGTCGTCGCTTGGATGTTTCACGTGCTCCAGAGGAGCGCGGCAGATTTCTGAAACAGAAATATTCGCGCTTCCCTTCTCAAACGGGTTTCCGCTACGTTGACTGCTTAGAGGCCTCCACAGGGGACGGGCCGGATTTCTGCTGGGAGGCAGCGTGTTGGGGATTAATAGTCGTGCGCGCGGATTGGTCGCACGTTCAGGGGGAGTCGTAACTACGCTCCTCCTCGCCGCCGCATTTCTGACCACCGGAGTTTCCCAGCCTGCCACGGCAGCAGTCGGCGGGACGATTTCGGGAAAAGTCACGCTTCCTGCCGGCGAGTCGGCGACGTCCCTACAGGGTGTGTACGTCTACGCCGTGAACGACGAAACAGGAAGCAGCGTATCGGTCGATCCGGTGACAGGCATGTACAGCATCGAGGATCTGCCCGCGGGCGACTACCGCGTCCAATTCGCTACACAGAGCTATTGGGATGAGGCGACGTCAGAGTACGTGACTCCCAACCTGGTCTCGGAGTACTACAACGACACCATCGACTACAGTGCCTCGTCTGTGGTCACCGTGACGGCTGGGAGCACTAGATCGGGGATCAATGCGACGCTCGCGAAGGGAGCCAGGATCACCGGCAAGATCACCCTTCCCGCCGGCGAGCCCGCCGCGTCGCTGAAGGGGGTGACCGTGTCTGCTGACGGACCATCGTTCGCACATGGAATCGTGGATGCTTCGACAGGAAACTACGAGATCGTCGGACTTGCGGCGGGCGAGTACCGCGTCACGTTCACGACGACGAGCTACTGGGACGAGAGTGCGTCTACAGACGTCGCTGCGCCCAACCTCGTCACTCAGTACTACAACGGCACGGCGGACTGGAACGCAGCCGACCTCGTAGCCGTTTCCGCCGGCGGCATGAAGTCGGGAATCAATGCCCAGCTCGTCAAGGGCGCGAAGATCAGCGGCAAGGTGACGTTGCCGTCGGGAGAGCCCATCACGTCTCTGAGAAGCATCCGCGTCACGGCTGAGAGCACCAGCAACGATACATACGTTCAGCCGGTAGGTGTGGATCCGGTGTCGGGAGCGTATACGCTCACCGGACTCGGTGCTGGCGACTATCGAATTCGATTCTCCGCTGAATCGTACTGGGACGACGCCGGTGAGAAGCCTGCTCCGAATCTCGTCCCGGAGTACTACAACGACGTGACTGATGCGTCAACAGCCGTGCCGATCTCAGTCACGGAAGGTGCCGCTCGGACCGGTATCAACGCCACCCTCGCGAGAGGGGCCAGCCTCAGTGGCAAGGTCTCTCTTCCGTCCGGCGAGCCTGCGACATCGCTGCGAAACATCACCGTCATCGCCGATGGGCCGATCCACGCGACCGCACAGCCAGATCCTTCCACCGGTGCGTATACCATCACGGGTCTCGCCGCCGGTGACTACACGGTTCGCTTCGCGGTCGGCTCGTTCTGGGACGGGACGGCAATGATCCCCGAACCTAACCTGATCAGCGAATACTTCGACAACACGACCGACTTCGCCAAGGCTGCGAACATCAAGTTGGTCGCAGGCGGCTCGCGCACAGGGATCAGCGCGACCCTCGAGAAGGGAGGGATCATCAGCGGCAAGGTCTCTCTTCCCGCCGGCGAACCTGCCTCGTCGTACCGCGGCGTCTCCGTGACCGCATGGAACGAGTTCGACTCAGCCTACGCGGCAGTCGATCCAGCAACCGGAAATTACAGCCTGTCCGGGTTGTCTTCCGGCGCCTACACTGTTGCCTTCTCAGCAGCGCAGTATTTCGACGAGGTGAGCCAGACGTATATCGAAGCTCCCAACCTGGTGAGCGAGTTCTACGACGACGAGCTTGATTGGGCCAGCGCGAAGAAGGTCGCGGTTTCCGTCGGTGGCACTGTTGCGGGCATCAACGCGTCGCTGGCCAAAGGTGCGACACTGAGCGGAACGATCACGGCCCCGACGGGGTATGAGAACATCTGGCTCTCACTCCGCTCGGCCAGCTCGTTGCAATACGCCGGCGCAGACGCCTCTCTGGACGAGAACAACAAGTACACGGTCAAGCGGCTTGCGCCCGGTGACTACTATGTCGTCGTTGGATCTGCCAGCAGCGACACTGCGGGCGAACAATACGCGCAAAGAAGTGGAACGAGTTCGTACAAGGTGACCGCTCCCGTCGGCGGTGCGACCGGCGTCAACCTCACGACCAAGAAGCTCGACGCGAAGATCGAAGGGACAGCGACCGCGTCGGGATTCAGCAGCAATGCCACTCAAGGCAGCTACCTCGCAGACGTGATCGCTTATCAGAAGCTCGACACTGGATGGGTGCCATCCCCGAGCCGGAACGCAGCGATCCAGAAGAACGGGTCGACGGCGTATTCGATCCCGGGCCTCGCAGCAGGAACGTACACCGTGGGATTCGAGAAGTCCCAGACGCCCTACTCCGCCGCAAGCTCGGTGAAGGAGCAGTGGTGGAAGAACCGTGCGACGTTGGCCACAGCCGATGCGATCACGTTGGCCGGGACGAAGACAGGTGTCGACGGTACCGTCTCACCGACCGGAAGCCAGCCACCGACCCCGTCGACGGGATTCACGGATGTCAGCAGCACGCCAGGTTCCGCGTCGTACAGCGCATTCGCGACAGAGATCACCTGGATGTCTGGGCAGGGAATCTCCACGGGGTATGACATCGGAAACGGTAAGAAGGAATACCGTCCTTTCGGCACCGTAACGCGAGACGCGATGGCAGCGTTTCTCTATCGAGCCGCCGGATCGCCGACATTTGCGGCGCCCGCAAAGTCACCGTTCACCGATGTGAGTCCGTCGAGCTCTTTCTACAAGGAGATCACCTGGCTCGCTAATACAGGTATCACGACCGGGTGGGATGTCGGAGGCGGAAAGAAGGAGTTCCGCCCGTTCGCGAACATCACACGCGATGCCATGGCCGCCTTCCTCTACCGCTACGCAGGGCAGCCGGCTTTCACTGCTCCCGCGAAGACGCCGTTCGCGGATGTTCCTGTGAGCAACGGCTTCTACAAGGAGATCACCTGGCTTGCTTCAACGGGAATCTCGACCGGATGGGACGTCAGCGGAAAGAAGGAGTTCCGCCCGTACAATGCGATCACGCGCGATGCCATGGCCGCGTTCCTGTTCCGCTACGCGCACTTGGAGTGATGTGATGCACAGGGACGAGAAAAGCCGTTCCGAGCGGGCGGAGGCACGCGCGCTTCCGAAACTGCGGTGGCCAGTCGCTGCCGCTGCAGCCGGAGGTGTCGCGGTACTCGCTGTCGTGATCGCCCTCGTTTGGACGGCCGGGGCCACAGCATCCTTTGAGCCGGACTCCGCGGGACGCGACACCGTGGCCAGCTCTGCGAAGACGGACGAGACGCTCGAAGGGTCAAGCGAAGCCCCCGACGGGCAGCCGAGTGTGGATGCACCCGCCGGACAGTCGAGCGCGCACTCGATGCGCGACAACGAATCGTCGCACGATGACGCGGAAACGCCCGGGAGTGCCCGTCGTGAAGCGCTGACTCAGTTCCAACACGTCGCCGAGCCCTACGTCCGCAGCCTGAAAGCCGACGTTGAGAGTGTGCGGTCGGCGGTAGAGGAGAATGGTCCGGTACCGCCAGCGGTGGCGGCTCTGCGAGAACGCGGTGTTTCGTTACGTGCCGTCACGCCGCCGAGCGACCGTGCCGCGGTCTGGCACGCCATGCTGGATGAATTGGACCGCTGGATCGCGCTCGCCGAGACCGGAGCCAGCGCGCACGACCCCATGCGGTTGCAGGCGGCGTTGTCGAACATCGAACGGAACTTGTCAGAACTCGAATCTGTGACTGGGCCGTCGTCGTGAGCGACTGATCGCTCGGGCGACGCCTCGGTCGTGCGGCCAACCGCCGGCGCAGGTGACCCAGGCTCAGATTCCCACCAGATCGCGCAGATGCTGAGCCGCGGAGCGGGCAGCCTCGACCGAGGTGCCTGAGCCGGACGACACGGCCTGGCGGAGGTCGGTCAGACGATCGCCGTAGTCCGATACGCCCGAGCGCCAGTCGGCTGAGATCGAAGACGGCGCTGACGCCTCCGCGAGGCGCTGAGCATCGCCCCGCAGGTTGTCGATGACCGATAGCGCGTCCTGACCGCTGGAGTCCGAGACGATGTCGAGTCCGGTGAGTGCGTCGTCGAGCCATCCGCCGACCTGTCCGCGGAACGCTTCGATGCTCGGGTCGGGCGCCGGCGGCGGGGTGTCGATCGGAGTGGGGCTCGCCTCGGGGGAGCTGCTGACCGTCGCTGTCGGCGTCGGCGCAGCGGTCGCCGTGGCCGGCGGGGAGGAGCTCGGCGTGGCACTTGAGGTCGGAGTCGGCTGCGCGAGAGGCGCACCTGGACGCAGGAACAGCCAGAACACGACCGCGGCGATAGCCACCGCCACCACGGCGAGGACGACGATCAGCCACACGCGTCCGCGCTTGGGCTTGTCTTCGGAGTGGGCCCAGACGTATTCGGGCTGCGGCTCGCTCATCATGCCTCCAATGCCGGCATCGGCTGCCAGCTGCGGTCGCGTCCGATCCTGCCGCCATCGCGCAGGCCACGGAACAGGTTGCTGGTGCCGCGCACGGTGCGCTCGACGAAGACCAGCCGGATCAGCTCTTTGAAGAAGGTCGCGGTCGTGCCGAGCCCGAACAGCGCCGGGCTGTAAGCATCGTGCACGCGGTAGTACTGCTTGATGAAGGCCCGGTTGCGCATGATGTAGTAGCGGTAGGCGTTGCTTGAGGCGTTCATGTGCCTGATGCCCATGTCCCACTGCCGGATCTCACGCGTGCGTCGCAACACGAACTCGTCGACGATCACAGCCGTCGTCAGGCGCGACGCCAGCCAGCCGTACATCTGGTCATCCCAGTAGATGAAGAACCTGGGGTCGGGCAGGCCGATCTGCTGCACGATCGAGCGGTGGATGAACATGCCCTCGAAGCATCCGCTGTTCATCTCCTTGAAACCCGACGCGTCGAACTTCGACGGTGCGAACGGGATGGGAATGCCCATGCGGTCGGCGATGCGGTACTGCCAGTAGAACTCGCTGCCGTCGTAGTCGTACCGTCGGCCCTGGATGCTCTTGAACCGATGAGACCAGCGGCCCATTCGGGCGAGGCCGTCGGGGAGCACCTCGACATCATCGTCCATCATCCAGATCCACTCCGCGCCCAACTCGTATGCGGTGCGCATGCCCTCGCTGAACCCACCGGATCCGCCGGTGTTGGTCTGCAGCCGACGGTAGACGAGCTCGGCGCCGAATCCCTCGCGGAAGGAATCGACGACGGCGGTGGTGTCGTCCGAGGAGGCGTTGTCGATGATGACGACCCGGCCCGGCTGGGGATCCATCGTGCGGATGCTGGTGAGCAGCCCGCTCAGCAGATGAGAGCGGTTGAAGGTGACGACCACGATCGCTGCGGATGCCGGGTCGAATGCGGCGGCGGTCATGCCTGCTCCTCGAAGGTCTGCTGCCAGGAGGCGTCCGAAACGAGTTCGGGAAGTGCCTTGCGGTACTGCTGCTGCAGTCTGGCCCAGTTCCGACGCAGCCGTCGGTGCAGCAGGAACGACTCACGCAGCATCCGGCGATACTGTGCACGGTCGCGCGTGTAGATGTTCTTCCCTGAGCCGTCGGCGGAACTCACCAGGGCACTGTCGAAGCGCGGAACTCTCCACCACAGTGCGTCGCCCTTGCCGAACTCGACCTCAGGGCGCTCGACGTTCGCCGGATCAGGGTGCGCAGCCAATGGGAAACCAGCGTGCGAAGCGTGAACAGCCGCAGGCGAGCTCCGGTAGGACTGTCGAGCTCATGGGCCCGCAGCGGAGGAAACACCTGCCGTCCTCGCCGTGAGTGCAGCACACGGCTCGGATCGCGGTGCACGACGGTCTCCGGAAAGTCTGCCGCCAACGCTCGTGCGCCCGGCATCGCCGTCGCCAGGTTCTGCCGCATGTGTTCCGGCCCGGACAGCACGTCGCGCAGCGCCTTCGCGCGCAGTGCCACCGGATAGTACTGCATCATCATCAGGTGCTTGAGGTCCACGCGCAGGCTGTGGGTGAGCAGTCGGCCACCCTGCGGGGCGTTCGAGTGCAGCAGGCCCGCCACGATGCGATTGCGGGCATGGAAGTACGCCTGCCAGTCGATCGTGTCGTCCTTGTTCACCCAGGAGACGTGCCACAGTGCCACGCCGGGCAAGGACACCGTCGGGTACCCCGCCTCGCCGGCCCGCAGGCAGAACTCGGCATCGTCCCACTTGATGAACGCGGGCAGCGACAGGCCCACCTCGCGGATCGTCTCGAGCGGGATCAGGCACATCCACCAGCCGTTGTAATCGGCATCCATGCGCATGTGCAGCAGCGGCGACTGCCGCAGATTCGCGACGCCGAAGTCGTGCGGCATCTTCTCCTGGTACAGGTTCCGCCACATGAAGGGGTGTTCGTCGACGACCTCCGCCCAGCCGTGCAGCTTGGGGCGGTCGAGCAGATCGAACATGTGGCCGCCGACCAGCACCGGCGTCGTCGCGTAGCGGGCGAAGACGATCGAGCGGCGCAGGGACTCCGGCTCCAGACGCACATCGTCGTCCAGCAGCTGAACGAAGTCGCTCTCCGGGCGCTGCAGCGTCTCGTGCATGGCACGTGCGAAACCACCCGATCCGCCGAGGTTCGCCTGCCGGATCACCTGCAGGGTGTCGCCGAGCGAGACGGCGACCTCGTCATAGCCGGACTGCTCCGCGACCAGCTGCGTGCCCTGATCGATCAGGAAGATCCGATCCACGAACTCCAGAGCATCCGGAGATTCGGCGAGGGCGCGCAGCGTGTCGACACAGTAGTCGGGCTTGTTGTAGGTGGTGATGCCCAGCGAGGCCTTGCCTTGTCGTGCGGGCTCCTGCTCGGTGGTCCATTCGGCCCCCTCGAGCACCGCATTCTTCTCGTCGGCGACGACGTCGAACCAGATCCATCCGCCGTCGCTGTATTCGGTCAGCGCCAGATCGAATGAGGTCGAGGCGTCGCCGGTGACTTCGCGCGTGTCGATGCGCTGCCGCACTCCGCTGCCGTTCGAGCGATAGACGAGAACCGTCGCCGGCCCGCTGGTGCGCACCGTGAGGCGCACTTCGCGGACGCTCGTCCAGTGCTGCCAGTACGAGGCGGGAAACGCATTGAAGTAGGTGCCGAGCGAGACGCGGCGGCCGGAGACGATGCGGGCGCGGTGACGGCCGAGGATGTTTCCCAGATGGGCGCGGTTGGAGACGCGCACCGGCTCCTCGTCGATGACGGACCAGGTCTCAGGGTCGGCGTACAGCGGGAGCAGATCGGGGTCTCGGTCGAGTGGGAAGACGACGTTCTGCAGCACGTGGGTCACGGGTCAAAAGCCTACCGGTCATCTCCTTGGGAACGCTGGAGACAGGGAGTGCGCACTCGGCTGACTACTTCTCGGGACCCAGCGTCGGGATCGTGCCGGTCTGTGCGTCGTCGATGTTCTGCCGCCACGATCTGCTCTGACCCGCGCGCAGCGCACACAGCACCAGCAGCAGCCAGCCGGCCCCGACGAGTGTGAAGCTCTCGAACATCGATTCCACGGCCAGCGTGACAAGCAGCAGCGGCGTCCAGGCGTACACCACCGAGCGGCGCACGCTGGCGACCAGCCACGACCGCACGATGGCTACGCCGCCGAAGATCAGGAACAGCGCCAGCCCCACCGCGCCGAGTTGGAGAAGCACGTCGAAGTATGCGTTCAGCGCGGACTGGTGATGGTCGGAGAGCTGGAAGTTGATGTAGGGGAACGGGTATTCGCTGCCTGTCCAGGTGCCGAACCAGCCGTAGCCGGTGATCGGCTTGTCGGCGACGAAATCGAGGATGGTGTTCCACAGATCGGCGCGGGTGGAGAAGTCCGATCCGGCGTCGAGCAGCCGGATGATCTGATGCCGGCGCGCGAAGGCGAACACGAGCCCGGCGGCGACCAGCGCACCCAGCACCCACTGCACCGTTGCGCGCCGAGCAGGTGCGGTGTGGCGCACGATCGTCAACGCGAGCGTCGCCACGCCGACACCGGCAGCGAGCACCACGACGGACGGCGAATCGGACAGCAGTGCGAGAAACCCTCCCAGCGCGACGGACAGCACGCCGACGACCCGGTGCACCGACTGCGTACGCCACTCGATCACAAAGGTGATCAGGGCGACCACGGCGATGAATCCGAGCATGTTGCGGGTTCCGAAGATGCCCTGGATGGGGCCGCCCAGGGCGAGATTGCCCTCGATCCCGAACGCGGCGAACGGCATATCCAACAGGATGCCCGACATGATCTCCATCCCCAGGGAGAGCGCGAGCAGCCAGCGCAGTGTGTCGCCGATGGCGCGCACGGTCTGCAGCGTGTCGCGCACGTGCCCGATCGTGATCGCGATCGTCGCGCAGCCCAGCAGCGTCAGCCACCCCAGCACCGTGTGCGGGCGGTTCGACGACCACAGCACGCTGCTGATCGCCAGCGCCAGGAAGCCGAGCAGAGAGGTCGGCGCGAAGCGCAGCAGCGAGAGCTCCTCACGCCGGGTGACCAGCATCCCCACTCCGATGACCGCGATGACTCCGAGGATCGTCGCCAGAGTCGTCGCCGACGTCAGCTGCTCGATCAGGAACGAGGCGAAAACGGCCGTGAGAGCGGTGAGCGTGTAGGCGCGGGCGAACTCCGCCGATCCGAGCAGCGAGACCACGAGTCGCCGTGGGGTCATGGCGCCCGCCGCACCTGCGAACCGCGCGGTCCGTGCGAGATGACCGGCGTGCGCTCGCCGATGCCGACGCCGATCAGCGGCACCGACTTCATCTTGAACGAGAGCAGTACCAGCAGCAGCCAGCCCCACAGCATGATCGGCGCCGACTCCGCCAGCCCCTCGAACAGCAGCGCCGTCGTCAGCAGCAGCGGCAGCAGCGCGATCGCCGAATACGGGCGCCGGGCGTCGAGATCCCAGCGCGGCCGGTCGATCGCGAAGAACCAGGCCCGCCAGGTGAGGGCGAGCCATGCGATCGCCATGAGCACCACGCCGACGATGCCGAGCTGCAGGAAGACATCCAGCCACATGTCGTGCGCGTGGAACACCGTCAGCCCGTGATCCATGATCCAGTCGTGGAACGCGGGATCCCAGGGCACCCAGGGAGAGGAGAAGCCGTTCCCGAACACCGGCCGGGTGATCGCACGCTCCCACACCGCCTGCCAGATCTCCAGCCGGCCGGTCAGATCGGAGTCCTTGCCGAACAGCTCCAGAATGCGCTCGCGCAGCAGCACGGCGGTCGTCGTGCCGCCCACAGCCACGATCGCGCATGCGGCGTACACGGCTCTGCGAGCGCGCGGGGTCTCCGTCAGACGCGCCAGGATCGCCGCCGCGAGAACGGCCAGCAGCACCGCGATGCCGAGATACACGGTCGTGGACGCCGCCTTCACCAGCAGCACCACGGCCAGAGCCGCCCAGGCGATCAGCATCCCGCGTCGGCGCACCCGCGCCGCGTACAGCACGCCGAACACGATCAGCGAGAACAGGCACATCATCGCGAGAGTATGCGCATTGCCCACCACACCCTGGATGCGCCCGTCGTCGAAGAGGTTCCCGCGCACCCAGTAGATGTGCGGATCGATCTTTCCCGGCGGCACCTCCGCGAAGTTCGGCAGGATCGGATGCCGCAGCACCAGCGCCACCCACAGCTCGATGAGCACGGAGAGCGTCAGGATCGCTTTCAGCGTCGTGGACAACGCGCGCGCGATCTCCTGCCAGCTCAGCATGGTGGCGGCCAGCATGGCCGTCATGGTCACCGCGCCCAGCAGCATCCAGGTCAGCAGCGTCGCGCTGGGCCAGCGGGACCATGCCACCGACACCAGCGCGAGTGCCGCATAGCCCAGCGCCACCCACGGCAGACGACGCCAGGGGAACCGTGTCGGCCTGCTCTTCACGACTGCCGGGATCCAGATCCCCAGCGCACCGAGCGTCAGCACGATGATCACGACGACCGAGCCGACCGGGCCCACCAGGTTGTAGACCGCGGTGTGCGCGAAGACGGTGAACAGGCACAGCACCGTGTACGCGCGCACCATCAGATGCCCCGTCGTCTCTCGGGCGGGTGCAGCGGGTGGTGCCGCCACAGGATGCTTGGTGTACACGGCCATCGGGTTCAGGCTACCTCGCTCGGTCGCCTGTGCCGTGGTGACACCGCGCCGTACACCGGGGCGAGAACGTTCTACGCTGAGAGCCATGCTGCTGACCATCACGAACGAGCCGCGCGACTACGCCTGGGGCTCGACGACGCTGCTGGCCGGACTCGAGGGGCGCAGCCCCTCGGCGGGACCCGAGGCGGAGGTGTGGTTCGGGGATCACCCGGGCGACCCCGCCGACGTCGCCGACGGGGGAACGCTCGATGCCGTCACCGGCGGCTCGCTGCCGTATCTGCTCAAGCTGCTCGCCGCCGCCGATCCACTGTCGATCCAGGTGCATCCGACGCGGGAGCAGGCGCGTGCCGGCTTCGCGCGCGAGGCGGGGATGGATGCCGCCGACCCGGCCCGCAACTATCGCGACGACAACCACAAGCCCGAGCTGATCGTCGCCCTCAGCGATCGTTTCGAGGCGCTCAGCGGACTGCGCCCGCTGACGCAGACGCGGCGACTGCTGGCATCCTTCCCCGACACGCCAGGCGTGGTGGAACTGCGCGACCGGCTCAGCAAGGGCGACGAGCCGGAGGCGCTGCGATCCACGATCGGCTGGCTGCTCTCCGGCACGGCCGACGCAGCCGTCGCCGATGTGATC
Organism: Microbacterium suwonense; assembly: GCF_030296555.1. Lineage (NCBI taxonomy): Bacteria > Bacillati > Actinomycetota > Actinomycetes > Micrococcales > Microbacteriaceae > Microbacterium > Microbacterium suwonense. Next base: position 1,286,227 of record NZ_AP027728.1, on the reverse strand, counting down.
GACGGGCTGCGCACGGCGGATGCCGAGGGCTTCGCCGAGACTCTCACCGCCATCCGCGGGATCGCGCAGCGCAACCCGCGCGACCCCGGCGTCGTGGTGGCGCTGCTGATGAACTTCCTCGTGCTGCATCCCGGAGAGGCGATCTTCCTGCGCGCGGGCCTGCTGCACGCCTATGTCTCGGGCCTGGGAGTGGAGATCATGGCTGCCAGCGACAACGTGCTGCGCGGCGGACTCACCCCCAAGCACATCGACGTCGACGAGCTGCTCGCGATCGTCGACACCTCACCCGGTGAGGTGCCCGTCCAGCGCCCCGGGGAGAAGTGACGGCGTACGACGTGCCGGTGGCGGACTTCGCGCTGCGCCGGATCGAGCTGTCCGGTCAGCAGAGGCTGCAGGTGGCCGGCCCCGCCATGGTGCTCGCCACGGCGGGGGATGTCGCCGTGACCGGTGCCGCGGGCCGGGCGACGCGGATCCGCGTCGGCACGGCCGTGTTCGCGACGGCGGATGAGACCGAGCTGGTGCTGCGCGGAACCGGCGAGGTGTTTCTGGCCGAGCCCGGCCGGAACTGAGCTGCGAGCCCGGTCGCGACACGCCGGAGAACATCCAATGAACCTTAAAGCGGCCATTGAGGGTTTACGATCTGCGACTTGACCGGAGCGAATGACACGGGTGTAATTAGGTGAAAGCACGGCCCGTGGGGGGCACAAGCAGGGTTGGGAGATCGAGATGACGGGTTACCGCTCAGACGTTCCCGAGAATTGGTTCGTCGATCCGGTGAACCTCGGAGTTCCGGGTGTTCGCAGGGCAGAGGCAGAGGACGACGGCGCTCTCGCATGGCAGGCCGACGCGCTATGTGCGCAGACCGACCCCGAGGCGTTCTTCCCTGAGAAGGGCGGCTCCACGCGGGATGCCAAGCGCATCTGCTCCACCTGCGATGTCCGCGGTGAATGCCTCGAGTACGCGCTGAACAACGACGAGCGCTTCGGCATCTGGGGCGGACTCAGCGAGCGCGAGCGTCGCAAGCTCAAGCGCCGCGCCGGCTGATCGGCACCAGGCAGCATGAAACCGGCGGGATGCGCGTCCTCGGACGCGGCATCCCGCCGGTTTCTTCGTGAACGCGCCGACGTGGTGACCGGCGGGGCGCACGCCCCTGCATAGGCTGACTAGGCCATGCCAGCACCTGTCCACGCCATCATCGTCGCGCGCTCCGGCGAATCCGCGAGCGTTCAGCTCGGTCGCACCCTCGACGCGCTGCGCGACCAGCGCACTCCTCCCGCCGCAGTGACGGTCGTCGTGCTGGGAGACGCCACCCGCGTGCGCGCGCTGTCCGGCATCGGGTACATCGTCGAGGGGATCATCGAGGCACGCGCGAACACCACGTTCTCCGAGGCCGTCGCCCTCGCCCAGCCGCGTGTCGCGCCAGGCAGCGCCGTCTGGCTGCTCGCCGAGGACACCAGGCCGGATCCCCGCGCACTGCACCTGCTCGCCGGAGCGCTCGAGCGCTCGCCATCCGCTGCGATCGCCGCACCCAAGCTCGTGCAGCAGCACGATGATCGGGAGATCGTGTCGCTGGGCGTCAGCATGACGCGTGCCGGCCGCGCCGTCGAACTGGCCGCCGGAGAACTCGACCAGGGTCAGCACGACGATCTCGAGGATGTGCTGGGCGCCGATGTGCGCGGTGTGCTCATCCGCGGCGAAGCGCCCGCCGTGCTGCGCCCGGACACGGCGCTGGCCGGTGCCGACGAAGGCCTCGACCTGGGTGTGCGGGCGCGTCTGGGTGGCGCTCGTCTGGTGCTTGTGCCGAAAGCACGCGTCGGCGTGCTGCCGACCGGGCCCGCGGCTCAGCCCCGCAACGCCATCGCGCGAGCATGGGCGACCAGAAGGTCACAGTTGCACCGCCGCCTCGCGTACGCGCCTGCGGTCGCCGTTCCGCTGCACTGGCTCTCGCTGCTCCCGCTGGCGCTATGGCGCTCGATCACCCATCTGATCGCGAAGCGTCCCGGCGAGGTCGTCCCCGAGTGGGGTGCGGCGCTCACGAGCATGGTGAGCCTGAGGGCGCTGACCCGCTCCCGCCGTGCCATCCGCTCCTTCCGACGCGCCTCCTGGGCAGACATCGCCCCACTGCGCGTGAGCAGGGCGCAGCTGAAGCAGCGGCTGGACGACGGCCACGGCAGTGAGCGCGGGGTCGTGAGCGAACTGAACTTCTTCGGCGGCGGGGGCGCGTGGACGGTGCTCGCCGCACTGCTGGTCAACCTGGTGGCCTTCGTCTCGATGCTCGCCTGGCCGGCGATCGGCGGCGGCGCGCTGCTGCCGCTGCGGCAGACCGTCGCCGCGCTGTGGGCGGATGCCGCCTGGGGGCTGCGCGATCTCGGTCTGGGCATCGTGGGGCCCGCCGACCCGTTCACCGGCGTCCTCGCCGTGCTCGGCAGCCTGTCACCAGCCGCCCCATCGCTTGCCCTCGTGGTGCTCTGGCTCCTCGCACTGCCGCTGGCCGCGCTCGGCGGCTGGTTCGCCGCCACACGCGTCACCGACCGGGCAGGGCTGCGCATCCTCGGCGGCGTGCTCTGGGCGCTCGCCCCCACCTTCCTCTCCGCGCTCGTGCAGGGCCGGCCCGCCGCGGTGCTGCTGCACCTGGTGCTGCCATGGGTCTTCCACACCGCCGTGGTCGCGCATCGCTCCTGGGGAGCCGCCGGTGCGGCATCCGTGCTCATCGCCGCGGCACTGGCCTGCTCGCCGTCGCTCGCGCCGGCATTCGTGCTGCTGTGGCTCCTGGCCCTCGTGCTCATGCTCGCCGGACGACGCCTGCGCGGTGCTGCGCGACTGCTGTGGCTTCTGATCCCGAGCACCGCACTGTTCCTCCCACTCGTGATCCGTCAGCTGCGCAGCGGCGATCCGTGGGCGCTGCTCGCCGATCCGGGTGTCGTGCTCCCGCTGGACGCGGTCGGTCGCGCCGACATCGTGATGGGCTTCCCGTCGGTCGACCGCGCGGGCTGGGAATGGTTCGCGGGCGGCGTGCTCATCGACTGGGTGCCGCTGCTGCTGATCCCGCTGGCCGTGCTCGCGCTGCTGTCGGCGCTCTCTCCGCGCTGGCGTGCCGGATACGTACTTCTGGCGACGACGCTCACCGGCCTGGCCACCGCGCTGCTCGCACCGGGTGTGGTGGTGTCCTTCGCCGCGGGCGTCGGCGTGTCGGTGTGGCCCGGCACGGGGCTGAGCCTGGCCTGGCTGGGGGTGGTCGGGGCCGCGCTGGTGACCCTGGACACCGTCGTCGCGCTTCGTCCGCTGCGCACCGGTGCTTCGCTGGTCGCCGCCATCGCGGTCGCCGTATGCGCGCTGCCCGCTCTGCTGGCCGTTCCGACGGGCCACGCCGAGGTGCAGAACGGCCCCACCAGCACGCTTCCCGCGCTGGTGGCGGCGCAGGCCGTCGGCGACGCCGATCGCGGCACCCTCGTGCTGACCCCACTGGACGACGGCAGCCTCTCTGCAGGAGTGGTGTGGGGTGCGAGTGCCACGCTGAGCGCGCAGACCACCCTGGTCAGCACGGCCACCGCGCCAGTGGGCGATGACATCAGCGCGACCGCCGTGGACCTGCTCTCCGGACGCGAGTTCGACGCCGCCGGGGCTCTCGCACGGCAGGGAATCAGCTTCGTGCTGCTCGCGCAGCGGCCGCAGGAACAGGACCGCGCTCGCACGATGCGCGAGGAGGCGACGACCTCCGTCGACCAGCGGCCTGGGTTCATCAAGGCCGGGCAGACAGCGCGCGGGATGCTCTGGCGCGTCGACGGCGACATCGCGCCGCGCCCGCCGCTGACGCCCAGTCAGGGCGCCATCGCCTCGCTGGTCACCCTGGTGCAGCTGATCATCCTGCTCGCCGCCGTGCTGCTGGCGATCCCCACCCGCGCATCCCGTCGTGCCGCGCGCTCCCGGTCGCGGATCGTGGGACGGATGCCGGATGAGCCGATCGTCCTTCCCCGTCAGCGCATCGTCGACCATCATGATGTCCAGGCCGCACCTGCCGCCGTGGAGGCCCCGATCATCGAGGAGCCCGAGGCGCAGGCGGCTCGCGAGCACGAGCCGGAGCACTCCGTGCCCGAGGACGTCGACGGAGCGGAGGCCACCCGATGAAGCAGCGAACCGTGCGCCTGGCTACGACGGGAGCCCGCATCGCCACTGGCGCCGTGCTGGCAGCGGCCTGCGTTGCCGGCGCCGTCGCGTCCGTGCCGGCGCCGTGGCCCGAAGTGCGCAACTCGCCGGCGGTGACGATCGTCACGCCTGTGCCCCGTGACGTCGTGCTCGTCTGCAACGGGGCGTTCCGAGTGCTGGGGCGCGACGCCACCCAGGCCGGGCTGATGGTGTCGGCGGCGCCGCTGCGCCTGCGCGTGGACGGCGCCGAGGACGAGACCACCACCGCACCACTGGAGATGCCCGATGTGACCGGTGGCGAGGGCGCGCAGGCGATCGTCGGCGCGGTGCAGAACCGTTCGGTGCCGCAGATCGCAGCAGCCGAGTCCGTGCAGCTGTCCGACGAGGACGCGGCCGGTTTCGCGGCCGCACCGTGCCGAGAGCCCTCGCTGACCAGCTGGCTCGTCGGCGGCGACGTGTCCACCGGCGCCTCCGACATCATCATCCTGTCCAACCCCGGCGAGGTCACCGCCACCGTCGATCTCGACGTCTACGGTGACGAGCGCTCCGCCTCGACGGTGGTCGTGCCCGCCAAGACCCAGCTCGGCGTGCCGCTGGCATCCGTCGCCGCCGGCTCGCGATCCCCGGTCGTGCGGGTGGTCTCCACCGGCGCGCCGGTGCGGGCGGCGCTGCAGTCGACGCTCGTGCGCACCCTGGATCCGGTCGGCATCGATCTGCAGGACGGCGTCAGCGGCCCTCAGAAGACGCAGGTCATCCTCGGGGCCCGTGCCACGCCTGCCACAGAGGGCGACGACGCGGTGGGCATCGTGGTGCGGATGCTCGCACCGGATGCCGATGCGCAGGCCACCGTTCAGGTGAGGTCCGCCGCATCCGGCGAGAGCATCGACGAGTACCCGATCGAGCTGACGGCGGCCACGCCCGCCGAGATCTCACTGGCCGGGCTGGCCGAGGGTGCCTACGACATCGAGGTGTCATCGACTGCTCCCGTGGTCGTCGGCGCCCGCCAGACCGTGCGAGCGGGCGCGGAGGAGGACCTGGCCTGGTCCCTGCCCTCGCCCGAGCTCACGGCGGACGCACGCACGACGTTCTCGGTGCCCAGCGGCGCGCCCGCGACGCTGTACCTGCGCAATCCTCAGCCGGAAGCGATCACGGTTCGGCTCGAGGGTGCCGATGAGCAGGTGGTGCAGGTCGACGCGGGCGGGATCGCCGCGGTCGCTCTGCGCGCGGGCGGGCACACCCTGACGGCCAGTGGAAGCGTCAATGCCGCGATCGGCATGCGCGGGGGCGACGGGTCTGCGGCGATCGCCGGCTGGCCGCTGTGGCCGGGAGCCGCGACGCAGCAGCCGATCGTCGTGCGCCCCTGACCCGACACACACTGCGATCCCGCGGATCGAGCACGGTGGCGCGTCATGCTCAGTGGTCGTGCGGGTCGGGGCCGAACTCCCAGGGCTCGCGGCCGACATACTCCGCCGCTGCGTGGAACACGGCGGTCTCGATGGCGATCCGGCGGTGCAGAGCGTCGTCGTGACCCTTCGGCAGCAGGCGCTCGATCGGAACGCGGAACAGCGACACCCGCTTCCCGGCGTGATCGACGCGCCAGCGCGGGATGCCGTCATCGCGATCGCTGGTCGGCATGGCCGCGATCTCGAACCGCACATCACGCAGCTCCTCCCACGAGCCGCGCAGGTACTCCACCGCGCTGCCGACGGTGACGTCGAAGCGATCGAGGCGGCCGTCCAGAGGAGGAAGCGGAGGACGCACGACCTCACTGCGCCCCAGACGGCCGTGCCGGCCGTGGCGCGCTCCGCGCCGGGTGGAGGGGCGCGGTGGTCGACGTCGGTGCATGCCGAAAGTCTAGGACGCCGCGCGGCAGCCGCGCATCCGGCGGCGACGGTTCTAGCCTGAAGGGGATGGATGACTCACTCCGCACCGACGAACGACTCTGCTCCAAGGTGGCCTGCGCGCGCGAGGCCGTGGCGACGCTCACGTTCGACTACGGCGACCAGATGGCCGCGCTCGGCCCGCTCGGTCCTGGAGGGGATCCGCACGCTCACGATCTGTGTGCGCAGCACGCCCAGCGGCTCTCGGTCCCGGCCGGCTGGGTGGTCGTCCGCCATGAGGCCATGCGACACTGATTTGCATCTTCTCGATGTGCGTCGGGCCGTCTCAGATGCGTATGCGACGCCCGGTCAGCCGCTCCGCGCGGTCGTCGGCGATCGTCAGCGCCCGCTGCTCGCGCTGACGCCGCAGCACGGTCACCCCGCGAAGCAGCTCCTCGGGCGCCACCGGCGGCAGCGGCGAGACGAAGGCGCTCACCTCGGATGCCAGCTCCTGCGCCACGCGCACGCGCGCGGCCGGAGAGAGCTGCTCGGCCCCGGCCAGGAACTGCGAGACGCGCCGGGCCAGCCGGTCGGGAAGACGCGCGACATCTGCGATCGGCGCCCATCCGATCAGCGACGGCGGCAGGAACGGGGCGTGCTCGACGAGCCGGGGCGTGCGCACCCGCTGACAGTACGTGCCCGCCACCAGATCGCCCAGCCGCTGCGAGCGCGCCGTGACCGCACCCGCGATCACGGCACCGCCGCCGAGGGTCAGATAGATCTCCAGCACACCCACGAGCGCGCGGATGAAGGTGTGCCGGAAGGTGATCGCACCGCCGTCGACGCGCACGACGCGGCCGCCCACGGCGAGCTTTCCCAGGCTGCGTCCGCGCAGCGCCATCTCGACCGTGATCGGCAGCACCAGGAAGCTGATCGCCGCTGACCAGATGCTCAGTATCGCCATCGTGTGCTCGTCCAGCAGCCCCTGCGACAGCAGCCAGATCTGCAGGATGATGAACGCGGCGAACAGCGCGAAGCCGATCAGCATGTCGATCAGCGCGCCGGCCGCGCGCAGCACGAAGCCGACCGGCTGCACATCGATCGCGACGGCCTCGCCGGAGAGGATCTCCTGCTCATCGGTGATCGGTAGAGACATGAGTACAGTGAATCACGTGGATGCCGATGCCCTCGCCGACGCGCGCCGCCCCGAATGGGAGCGGCTGGACGCACTCAGCCGCCAGCGTCATCTGACCGGCGCGGAGGTCGATGAGCTCATCGTGCGCTATCGCGCGGCATCCGCCGATCTGGCCGAGCTCAAGACCTCGGTCGGCGACTCCCCGCAGGGCGCCTACCTCTCGACGATCCTCGCCGCCGCGCGACTGCGCCTCACCGGGGCGTCCGAGAACATCGTCGCCCAGACCGTCCGCTTCTTCACGCTGCAGCTGCCCGCGGCGCTGTACCGGCTGCGCTGGACGACCGGGGTGATCGCTGTGGCCTTCGTGCTGGTCGTGCTCATCAGCGGCGCCTGGATCGCCGCCGATCCCGCGCGCATCGCCACCCTCGGCACCCCGGACGCGCTCGCGCAGTATGCCGAGGAGGACTTCGTCGACTACTACGGGCCGATGGCGTCCTTCGCCGGAATGGTGTGGTCGAACAACGCCTGGATCGCGCTGCAGTGCGTGCTGTTCGGCGTCACCGGCATCTGGCCGATCTGGATGCTGATCCAGAACGCCATGGGGCTCGGCGTCGCCGCCGCGGTCATGGCCGCGCACGGACGACTGGATGTGATGATGCTGCACATCCTGCCGCACGGCATGCTCGAGCTGACCGCGATCTTCATCGCCGCCGCCGCGGGACTGCACATCTTCTGGTCCTGGGCGGTGCCCGGTCGCCACACCCGGGCGCAGTCGCTGGCGTCCGGTGGACGGGCACTGGCCACCGTCGCGATGGGACTGGTCTTCGTGCTGCTGCTGTCTGGGCTCGTGGAGGGCTTCATCACCGGATCCGCACTGCCCTGGGCGGTCAAGATCGGCATCGGCGCCGTCGCGCTGGGAGTGGTGCTGTTCTACATGCTGGTGATCGGCCGGCGCGCTGCCAGGCAGGGCGAGACCGGAGACCTGATCGAGTACGAGGCGGGCACGCCGACCCTGGTCGCCGGCTGACGCCCGACCTGCCGGCCGTCCCCGCCGCAGACGCGAGGAGGAGCGGCCGCAGCCGCTCCCTCCGATGTGTGACCCGCTGGATCAGGCCTTCGCGGTGCCGTCGAACAGCGCCTTGTAGGAGTAGCCGACGATCAGCGCGCCGACGATCGGGAACACCAGGAACACCCACAGCTGCGCCAGCAGCTCGGGGCCGCCGTAGATCGCCGCCGCGATCGAGCGCGCCGGGTTGACCGAGGTGTTGTCCACCGGGATGGCGATGAGGTGGATCAGCGTCAGGGTGAGGCCGATCGCGATGCCTGCATGGGCGCTGCCGCGCGTGGGGTGCGTGGCGCCGAGGATCACCATCACGAAGAAGCCGGTCAGGATGACCTCGATGATGATCGCCGACAGCATCCCGAATCCGCCGGGGAGTGCGCTCCCCAGCCGTTGCTGGCGAACCCGGCATCCTGAGCCGTGGTCAGCCAGTTGTCCGGGCCGAACATTCCGATCAGCACCAGCGCGGTGGAGGCGATCACGCCGCCGACAACCTGGGCGATGATGTACGGGGCCACATCGCGCCACGGAATGCGGCCGGCGGCGGCGGCCCCGACGGTGACGGCAGGGTTGAAGTGCCCGCCCGAGAGCGGGCCGAAGGCGTAGACGCCCACGAGGACGGTCAGGCCGAAGGCCAGTGCGATACCGACGTAGACGGCCGAGGTCGCACCGGGATCGGTGAAGTGGTTCGAGGCGAACAGCGCCGTGCCGACGCCGCCGAACACAAGCAGGAACGTGCCGAACCCTTCGGCGGCGAGCTTGGCCGCCAGGGTCGGCTTCTCGGTGGTGATGGGTGACTCAGACATCTCCCTGTCCTTCCGGTCGGTGCCCGGCGTGCGTCGGGCGAGCACATGATCTCGGCTGCGCAGCGCCTGAACCCGGAGGCGCGCCGGGGAGCGCGATGGCCGTTCATCGGCTTTCTTGATTGACTCAAAATAAGGTAGGATGGTGTCATGCGCGAGGAACTGACGACGGATGCCGCAGGCACGGCGATCCGTGCTGCCGGGCTGCGCGTCACAGAGTCCCGCCGTGCGGTCTACGAGGTGCTGCGCGCGCACCCGCATGCCACCGCGGATGCCGTGCACGACGCGGTGCGAGACGAGATCTCCTCCACGAGCCTGCAGTCGGTGTACAACGCGCTGAGCGATTTCACCGCCGCGGGGCTGGTGCGCAGGATCGAACCCGCCGGGCATCCGATGATGTTCGAGCTGCGCGTGGACGACAACCACCATCACCTGGTGTGCACGTCGTGCGGCGCCGTCACCGACGTGGACTGCGCCACCGGGCACGCCCCTGCCTCACACCGACCGACGCACAGGGATACCGCGTCGTGGTCGCCGAAGTCACGTACTGGGGGCTGTGCGCCGCGTGCGCGCTGAGCAGCAGCTCGACCCCCGCGAATTCACACCCACAGGAAGGACATCATGACTGACAACGTCATCGACGAGAACGACGGCATCATCCCGGCGCCGACCCGCGAAGAGCAGGCCGAAGCACAGGAGCAGGCTGCGGCCGGCGAGTGCCCGGTCGTGCACGGCGGCGCCACCCGCGTGGGCGGATCGTCTGCGCACAGCTGGTGGCCGAATCGGCTGAACCTGCGGGTGCTTGCCAAGAACCCGCCCGCCACCAACCCGTACGGCCCCGAGTACGACTACCGCAGGCAGTTCGCGGAGGTCGACCTCGATGAGCTGCGCGCCGACATCGAGAAGGTGCTCACCACCAAGCAGGACTGGTGGCCCGCCGACTTCGACAACTACGGTCCTGCCGTGGTGCGGATGGCCTGGCACAGCGCCGGCACCTACCGCGTGACCGACGGCCGCGGCGGCGGGAACAGCGGTCAGCAGCGCTTCGCGCCGCTGAACAGCTGGCCCGACAACGTCGGCCTGGACAAGCCGCGCCGTGTGCTCTGGCCCGTCAAGAAGAAGTGGGGCTCGCGCGTCTCCTGGGCCGACCTGATGATCTTCGCCGCCAACGTGGCGATGGAGCAGATGGGCTTCACCACTTTCGGCTTCGGCGGCGGCCGCGTGGACGCCTGGGAGCCGGACGACGACGTGTACTGGGGCTCGGAGAACACCTGGCTCGCCGACGACGGCCGGTACGAGGCCGGCAAGACCCGCGACCTGGAGAGCCCGCTTGCGGCCACGCAGATGGGCCTGATCTACGTCAACCCCGAGGGCGTGGGCGGCAACCCCGACCCGCTGGAGCTCGCTCACGACATCCGTGAGACGTTCGCGCGGATGGCCATGAACGACGAGGAGACCGTCGCCCTGATCGGCGGCGGCCACACCTTCGGGAAGACGCACGGCGCGGGTCCCGCCGATGAGGTCGGCCCCGCAGTGGAAGACGCTCCGATGGAGCAGATGGGCATCGGCTGGAAGAACTCCTTCGGCACCGGAAAGGGCGACGACCAGACCGCGAGCGGCCTGGAGGTCACCTGGACCTACCACCCGACCCGCTGGGACAACGAGTTCTTCCACATCCTGTACGCGTACGAGTGGGAGCTCATGGAGAGCCCGGCGGGCGCCAAGCAGTGGCGCCCGAAGAACGGTGCGGGCGCCGACATGGTGCCGATGGCTCACGACCCCTCCACGCGTCGTGAGCCGCGAATGCTGACCAGCGACCTGTCGCTGCGCTTCGACCCGATCTACGGGCCGATCTCGGCGAAGTTCCGCGACGACCCGCAGGCGTTCGCCGATGCGTACGCCCGGGCCTGGTTCAAGCTCACGCACCGCGACATGGGCCCGTCGACGCGCTACGTCGGCAAGCTCGCCCCGACCGAAGAGCTCATCTGGCAGGACCCGGTGCCCGCGGTCGATCACGAGCTGATCGGCGATGCGGATGCGGCCGCCCTCAAGCAGCAGATCCTCGACTCCGGTCTGACGGTCTCCGAGCTGGTCGCCACGGCATGGGCTGCGGCGGCATCCTTCCGCAACAGCGACAAGCGCGGCGGCGTCAACGGCGCGCGCCTGGCGCTGGAGCCGCAGAACCGCTGGGAGGCCAACAACCCGGCCCGCACCGCGAAGGTGCTGGACGTGCTGCGCGGCATCAAGGCGTCGTTCGAGGAGTCCGGCAAGCGCGTCTCACTGGCCGACCTCATCGTCCTCGCCGGAAACGCCGGTGTCGAGAAGGCGGCGCGGGACGCCGGTCACGACGTGGTCGTGCCGTTCCGCCCGGGCCGGACCGACGCCACCCAGGAGAAGACTGACGTCGAATCGTTCGAGTACCTCGAGCCGGTCGCCGACGGGTTCCGCAACTACGTGGGACCGCTGGCGACCGCAGCCGAGCTGCCCGCAGAGTTCCTGCTGGTCGACAAGGCGAGCCTGCTGAACCTGACCGCACCCGAGATGACGGTGCTGGTCGGCGGTCTGCGCGCCCTGGACGCCAACTGGGACGGCTCGAAGTACGGCGTGTTCACCGATCGCCCCGGCGTTCTCACGAACGACTTCTTCGTGAACGTGCTCGACATGGCCTACGAGTGGAAGGCTCTGGACCCGGGCTCGCACGCCTTCCAGGCCACCGAGGTCGCCACCGGCGAGCTGAAGTGGATCGGCACGCGCGCCGACCTGGTGTTCGGCTCGAACTCCGAGCTGCGCGCCGTCACCGAGGCCTACGCCGCCGACGACGCCTCGGAGCGCTTCGTCAACGACTTCGTCACCGCCTGGACGAAGGTCATGGAGCTGGACCGCTTCGACCTGGTCTGAGCATCAGCCTCGACGGCCCTCGCCCCTTTCAGGGGCGGGGGCCGTTCCTCTTCCTCCGGGCCCCAGCGCCCCTGCCTTCTCCGTTGGGGCGGGGTCAGAGGCGGCCGGCGGCCTTGAGCTCGAGATAGCGATCGGCGATGCGCGGGGGAGGGTCTCCGGATCCGCCGCGATGGCCTCTCCACCGGCGCGGCGCACGGCATCCGCCACCCGCTGGGCATCCCGGATGGTCTGCTCTGCCGCAGCGGCCAGGTACACGTCCATGCGCGACTCGCGGCGCCGTGCCAGCTCCACGATCGAATCGTCGGTCGCCGAGCCGACCAGCAGGGTGGTCGCACGCGAGGCGTCCGGGAAGGCGCCGAGGAACCCGCGTGCCGATTCCGCGGCATCCTGCGCGGTCAGCACGACGATCAGCGACGGGCGGGTGGTCAGCGTGCGCACGGATGCGAAGGCGCCGGCCCAATCCGTGTCGACCAGCCGTGCGTGCACCGGCGCCATGGCATCCGTCAGCGCGGGCAGCAGCCCCACCCCGTCGACACCGGTGACGCGGGCGCGTGCGACGCGGTCGTACATCAGCAGGTGCACGTGATCGCCCGCGCGGGAGGCCAGCGCGGCCAGCAGCAGCGCGGCCTCGAGTGACGCCTCCAGCCGGGTGCTGTCGCCCACACGTGCCGCCGATGTGCGTCCCGTGTCGATCAGGATCACCACGTGGCGGTCGCGCTCGGGTCGCCATGTGCGCAGCATGGTGGTGCCCGCTCGCGCGGTGGCACGCCAGTCGATGGAGCGGATGTCGTCGCCGCGCACGTACTCGCGCAGCGAGTCGAACTCCGTGCCCTGTCCGCGCACCTGGATCGACGTGTTGCCGTCCAGCTCGCGCAGGCGCGCGAGGCGGGAGGAGGTGCTTGCGGGAGGCGAACGCCGGCAGGATGCGCAGCGCGCCGCGCACGTCGTGCCGGGCCTGCCGCCCCGCCAGGCCCAGCGGCCCGCGGGAGCGGATCACCGCGAAACCGGTGACCAGCTCACCGCGTCGTCGGGGCAGCAGCGGGATCTGCAGACGACGGCGCTCACCCGGAGGGATGGTGATCCGCTCCCGCTCCTGCGGTGCGCCGGCCGTGGGCTGCCACGCATCGCGCAGCCACCCGCGCAGGGTGCGGGTGCCGGTGTTCTGCACGGCGATGCTCGTGGCCACCGGCTCGCCCAGCCGTGCGCGCGCCGGCACCCTACGGGTGATGACGACCGCACGGGAGCTCGCCGCGAGCGTCACGTCGAGTGCCACGAGGATCGCGCACAGCAGCAGCCAGCCGCCGAAGACCGCCCACGCGGGATAGCCGATCGCGCTGAGCAGCACGATCGGCACGATCCCCAGCGCGACCAGCGGCGCCAGCAGTGCGGTCACGAACATGTCAGATCGGCACCCGCGTCTGCTGCACGACCGACTGCAGCACGGCATCCGCCGACACGCCCTCCATCTGCGCGTCGGGGCGCAGCTGCAGGCGGTGACGCCAGGTGGGCATCAGCATGGTCTGCACGTGGTCGGGGGTGACCGCCGAGGAGGCGTTCAGCCAGGCCCAGGCCTTTGCCGCGGCCAGCAGTGCGGTGGAGGCGCGCGGACTGGCGCCGAGCTCCACGGACGGCGACTGGCGCGTGGCACGGGCGAGGTCGACCACATAGCCGAGCACATCGTCGGTGACCTGCACGCGCGCGGCCGCATCCTGCGCGGCCCGGATCTCGTCGCCGGTCACGGCCGGCTGCACGCCGGTGAGCAGGCGTGGTGAGAAGCCGCCTGCGTGCAGGCGTAGCACCGAGACCTCGGCGTCGCGCTCGGGCATGCCGACCACGAGCTTCATCAGGAAGCGATCCAGCTGCGCCTCGGGCAGCGTGTAGGTGCCCTCGTGCTCGACGGGGTTCTGCGTCGCCGCGACCAGGAAGGGATCGGGCAGGGTGCGGCTGAGGCCGTCGGCCGATACCTGGCGCTCCTCCATGGCCTCCAGCAGGGCGGCCTGCGTCTTCGGCGGGGTGCGGTTGATCTCGTCCGCGAGCAGGATGTTGGTGAACACCGGCCCCTCGCGGAACTCGAACTCTCCGGTGCGCGCGTCGTACACCAGCGATCCGGTGACGTCCCCCGGCATGAGGTCGGGCGTGAACTGCACGCGTTTGGTGTCCAGTCCGACGGCGCGGGCGAAGCTGCGCACGACGAGGGTCTTGGCCACGCCGGGCACGCCCTCGAGCAGCACGTGGCCGCGGGCGAGCAGGGCGACCAGCAGACCGGTGACGGTGCCGGCCTGGCCGATGACGGCTTTGTCGACCTCTGCGCGGACGCGATGCATCGCCTGCCGCAGCGTGTCGTCGTCGGAGGCAGGGCCGGAGGAGGTGCTCGTCGGTCACGGGCGTTTCCTTTCGGTGCGGACGGTGTTCTCGACCGCAGTCTCGAGTTCTGCGAGACGGCGGGCGAGGTCGATGAGTTCGTGGTCGTCCTGCGGGGCAGGTCCGCCGAGCAGGTCGTACAGCGAGGTGCGCGGCACGCCCAGGCGATCGGATGCGGCATCCGCCACCTCTTCGACGACGGCGCGCGGTCCGAGGGCGAGGCGCGCGGCCAGGCGCCCGACGGTGCCGGTGCGGATCGACGCGCCGGCGTGGGCGGCGTCCGCGGCCTTCGCCGTCAGACGCGCGCGGCCCTGCATGGTCTCCGAGGCGCGCACCGTGACCGGAAGCGACTCGGCCACGAGCGGGCCGAAACGACGTCCCCGCCACCAGATCGCGGCCAGACCCGCCAGGAGCAGCATCAGGATCGCCGGCGTCACCCAATCCGGGGTCAGGTCGCCCAGAGTCTGCTCGTCGTCGGGCGAGATGTCGCTGTCGGCGAAGGAGGGCACGTACCAGACGACGCGGGGCTGCTGAGCGAGCAGCGCGAGACCGAGAGCGGCGTTGCCGTTCTGCGCCAGCTCGGCGTTGGAGAACAGCCGGGTGCCCTCGACCAGACTGACTGTGCGGCCCTCCGCAGTGCTGCGCAGCACCGCTGCCGCGCCGGTGCCCGACCGGAAGCAGCCCTGCACGCCTTCGGCGGGGAGAACATCCGCGCGGCGTCGATCTCGCCGACCCGCGCGAACTCGGGAACAGTGCACTGCGCGCGCACCGTGCCGCCTTCGGCCGGGGCATCCTCGCCGAGGTCGAGCAGACGCAGCATCCGCGCACTGCTGCTGAGCAGCACCACGCGGTCGGCGCGGTCGACCAGCTCGTGCACAGCGGCGTCGCTGAGGGTGAAGGGATCGGTGAGCACCAGCGTCGCATCGGATCCCAGTGCGTCCGTCGCCTCGGCACGGCTGCGGGTCACCTCGACGTCCACGCCCTGATCGCGGGTCAGCTGGGCCAGCGCCTTCGCGCCGTTCGGCCCGGGACTCTCGGGATTCAGCGTCCCGCTCAGGTCGGGGTTCGTCACGATGAAGCGCATCGACAGCAGTGCGATGCCGAGCAGCAGTGCGATCACGATCACCCAGCCGATGATCCGGCCCGCGCGACCGGGTGGGGGTGGTGCAGCGGTGGATGCCGGTGCGGTCGCGGATGCCGGTGCCGCGGCATCCGGGGCGATCGACGCGGCCGCGCGCGATACGGGCGCATCCAGAACGCTCATACCGTCACCGCCGTGGAGTCCGGGATCGTCGGCGTCGCGGCGCTCAGATCGTCGTCGACCGCCGCCATCGCCCGGTAGCCGGCCTCATCGCCGGGCGTACGCAGATAGCGGACGGCATCGAAGGCGGTGGCCGCGGCGTGCAGCCGATCGGCGACGCCGGGGAAGGGACCTCTCGCATCGCGGGCGATGCTCTGCGCGGTGGCTCCCGGAGCAGGATCGATCAGGTCGCGCTCCATCAGAGCACGTGCCAGAGCCCGATAGCGCAGCACGATCGCCTCGTCCCAGTCCCGCTCCCTGGCGCGCCGCTCGGCCTCGGCCCGCAGCTGTGCGGCGGTGCGGTCGTCGCGCTCGCCGAGCAGCTCGGCCCGCCTCCTCACCGTGCGCGAGGCGCGGGGCCTGCCCCACACCAGCAGTGCGACCACGAGCGCCGCGATCACGACGATGACGATCAGTGTCACGACGATGGGCGCGACGCTGCCGGCTCCCTTGTCGGTGAACAGGCCGAAGAACCAGTCCACGACCGCTGTCACCGCCTCGTCGAACCAGGTGGGCTTGGCCGCCTGGTACTCGTGCTTCGCCAGTTCCTCGCCGGCCCAGCGGCGCGCCTCGTCGCCATCCGGGACGAACACCTCGGTGAGCGGGAGCGCGATCATGCGCTGTCGCCGGGCGGCGTCCAGGGATTCGCAGACGCAGGGGAGTCCGGCTCTACCGGTTCTGCCGGCTCTGCGGCGGGAGGAGCGGCGGCCGGGGCCGCGGCAGGAGGAGCGGATGCCGGCGGCGGCGGGTACCCGGGCTGCTGTGTGGCCGGCTGCGCCGGATACCCGGAGTATCCGGGTGCCTGGTAGCCGCCCTGTGCCGGATACTGGGCCGGATACGGGGCCGGGTACTGTCCCGGATACGGCGCCGGATACGGGTATTGTCCGGGATACTGGGCCGGGTATGGCGGCGGGGTCGGGGTCTGCACGGGCGGCGGGTTCTTCGCCACCGCGCGGGCCGGATCGACGACGAACGGGTCGTCCAGCTGCTCGTCCGGGGTTCCCTGTGCAGCGAGCTCGACGTGCCGGATCAGCGTCTGGTCGAGGCCCTCGTACCGCATCCGGCTGTCGATGTAGATCAGCGTCGCCCCGGTGCCCTGCACGACGATCGCGATCGCCTGCACGGCCAGCACCAGCACCTGAGGCAGCACGTTCGCGGTGATGATCGCGATGACCTGGGTCGGCTCGTCGGCGCCGGTGGGAACCAGCACTCCGCTGATCAGACCCGAGACGATGGAGGCTGGGAGCGCGACCACCTGCATGGCGATGTTCATGATCAGGCCGATCAGGAACATCACACCGAACGCGGGCCAGAACCGGCCGCGGATGAGCCGCCAGGAGCGCACCAGCGCGGAGCGCAGCGAAGCGCCCTCCAGCATGAGCACCGCAGGAACGACGAGAAGCTTGGTGGTCAGCCACACGTACAGCGGCACGCTGCCGAGCGCGAGCAGCAGCCCCACGCCCACCGTCAGCGCGATCGTGCCGGCGCTGTCCGGGCCGAGTGCGGCAAGGATGCCGACGATCGCACCGAAGACCAGCGCGATCCACAGCAGCACGGCCACGCCCTGCAGCAATGAGTAGGAGAACAGCCGCCAGAACGCCGGCTTGACCCGCCTCCACAGCACGCGCAGCGGTGCTCGCTGCGACAGCGCCGCGTAGGACACGTCTGCGGCAACCAGGCCCTGCACCACTGAGGTGAAGGCGATGGCGGCCAGCGCCATCACCACGGCGGCGAGCGCGCCCAGCGCGACGGAGCCGATGAACACCGGCCAGTAGTCGGGGGAGGCCACCGGAACGGATGCGATGCGCCCCACCACGAACCAGCCGACCAGCAGCATGACGCCGGTCGTGACCACCGTGACGACGAACTCGACGATCACCGCGAATCCGAACAGCACCTTGGGGTTGTGCCGCAGCGCGGCGAACGCACGGCTGAGGATGGTCCCGAAGGTCATCGGATGCAGGGGGATCACGCCCTTCTTGGGCGCGGGGGTCCAGGTCTGACCGCTCAATCGGCACTCCCTCCGTGTGCTCTCCCATCGTGTCACACGGCAGACCGGCCATGCGGGCGCGCGGCCGAATTCGGGACGACATCGGGATTCTCAAGTAGGCTGATCCGAGTCGCGGACGGGGCGGATGATCGCTGTCCGCTTCGCAGAGAAAGATGAGGCTGGGCACAAGATGACCTCACGGATCCTCGTGGTCGACGATGACACGGCGCTTGCCGAGATGATCGGCATCGTCCTGCGCACCGAGGGACTCGATGTGCTGTTCTGCGCCGACGGCGCTCAGGCCGTCGACGAGTGGCGCACCTCGCGCCCCGACCTGGTGCTGCTGGATCTCATGCTGCCGGGGATGGACGGCATCGAGATCTGCACCCGCATCCGCGCCGAATCCGGCGTGCCGATCATCATGCTCACCGCACGCAGCGACACCGCCGATGTGGTGCGCGGGCTGGAGGTCGGCGCCGACGACTACATCGTCAAGCCGTTCAACCCGAAAGAGCTCGTCGCCCGCATCCGCACCCGTCTGCGTCCGACTCCGCAGGCGACCTCCGAGGTGCTGCGGGTGGGGGATCTGACCATCGATGTCGACGCGCACGAGGTGCGACGCGGCACGACGCCGATCGCGCTGACCCCGCTGGAGTTCCAGTTGATGGTCGCCCTGGCATCCAAGCCGCAGCAGGTGTTCTCGCGCGAGATGCTGCTCGAGCAGGTGTGGGGCTACCACTACAAGGCAGACACGCGGCTGGTGAACGTGCATGTGCAGCGGCTGCGCGCCAAGGTCGAACTCGACCCCGACAATCCCAAGATCGTCATGACGGTGCGCGGCGTCGGCTACCGCGCCGGGAGCATCAGCTAGGAGATCCCGGTGATCGCGACAACCGCGACGCATGTGCGGGCGGCATCCTGGCGCTCTCCCCGCACCTGGCCGGAGGCGCTGCTCGTCGACTGGCGGCGATCCATGCGCTTCCGTGCCACGGCGATCACGCTGGTGGCGACCGCACTGGCCATTCTGATCACCTGCATCATCATGGGCCTGGTCATCCGCAACGACCTGTTCGAGGCGCGCAAGGACGAGGCGCTGCACAATGCCCGGGCATCCGTGGCGCAGGCGCAGCGTGTGCTCGACTCGGGGATCGCCGGCGACGACCGCGCCACGCTGTCCGCGCTGTGGCGCGAGGCGCAGAACGAACTCGGGCGTGCGGCGTCATCCGGCCGCATCGTGGGCTTCCTGGCCGAGAATCTCGGCGATGGGTACACCCCGCCGGGGTTCGGCAGCCTGGAACTGACCTCGGCGCAGCTGAGCACGGAGCTGCGGACCCGTGTGAAAGAGGTGCCGGGGCGTCAGGCGTGGCAGTCGATCGCGCTACCGCACGGCGATGACGCGGAATCCGCCGGTATCGTCGTCGGACAGCTGCTGCGAATCCCCGACGTCGCCCGCTACGACGTCTATATCGCGTACGACCTCGCGGATGCCGACGAGACGCTGCTGTTCGTGCAGCGCACGCTGTGGCTGGCAGGGCTCACGCTGGTCGCCCTGATCGGGGTCATCTCCTGGCTGGTGCTCAGGTCGGTGTCGGCGCCGATCATCGAGGCGGCCGAGACCAGCGCGCGGCTGGCCTCCGGCGATCTCGAAGTGCGGCTTCCCGTGCACGGCGAGGACGAGCTGGCCAGTCTCGGCCGCTCGTTCAACGCGATGGCCGACAGCATCGAACGGCAGATCAAGGAGCTGGCCGAGCTCTCGCTCGTGCAGCAGCGGTTCGTCTCCGACGTCTCACACGAGCTGCGCACACCGCTGACCACCATCCGGCTGGCCGCGGAGATGATCAACGACCAGAGGGACGAGTTCGACCCGACCACGGCGCGCACCGCCGAGCTGCTGCATACCCAGGTGCAGCGCTTCGAGACCCTGCTGGCCGACCTGCTCGAGATCAGCCGCTACGACGCGGGATCCGTGCAGCTGGAGATCGAGGCCACCAGCCTCGCCCAGCTGGCAGAGGAGATGGTCGAGCAGCTGCGTCCGCTCGCCGAGACGCACGGCACCGAGCTGCGCATGGTCGCACCCGGCGGCTACTCCCCGGTCGACATGGATCCGCGTCGGGTGCGCCGGGTGCTGCGCAACCTGATCGGCAACGCCATCGAGCACGGCGAGGGGCAGCCGGTCGTCGTCACCGTCGACAGCAATCAGCACGCGGTCGCGGTCGGCGTGCGGGACTTCGGGATGGGCATGCGGCCAGAGGATGCCGAGCACGTGTTCGACCGCTTCTGGCGTGCAGACCCGTCGCGCAAGCGCACCATCGGCGGCACCGGACTGGGGCTGTCGATCGCCCTGGGCGATGCCGCCCTGCACGGCGGCACGCTGCAGGTGTGGTCGGAGCTGGGCGTCGGCAGCAACTTCGTGCTCACGATCCCGCGCACCGGGGGAGAGGCCGCGGGCCAGGGACCGATCCAGGTCGAGCCGCCCGAGATGCTCGCCGACCTGGGCAACGCGACGCAGCCGATCGTGCTGCGCCGGAGCGACGGCGAGCGGGAGGAGCCATCATGAGGGGTCGGCGCAGCATCCGTCTGCTCGTCGCTGCGGCGACGGCGCTGCTGCTGGCGGGCTGCGCGGGACTGCCCACCTCCGGCGCGCCGAACCCGGGGCTGGCGATCGGCGAGGACGGCGAGGTGCCGGTGTTCACCCCCATCGCCCAGGGCCCGCAGCCCGGTGCCGGACCGGAGGACATCGTCGATGGTTTCCTGGAGGCCTCGATGACACCGGCGGGAAACTGGGAGACCGCGCAGGAGTTCCTCACCGACGACTTCCGGCAGGCCTGGAAACCCGGCACGTCCGTGACGATCGACAAGTCGGTGCTCACGCGCCAGTTCGACGCATCGGTGGATGCCGAGGACGACACCGCGACGACCGCGGAGGTGAAGGCGCAGTTCGACCAGGTCGCCAGCGTGGATGTCAACGGCGCGTACAGCGCCACCTCGAAGCCGGCGACGGCCACGTACCAGCTGCAGCGCACCGAGGGCGGTGAATGGCGCATCTCCAAGGCGATCAACGGCATCGTGCTGGATGCCGAGACCTTCCTGCAGGTGTATCAGAAGTACGCCCTGAAGTACTTCGA